>SKQS01000247.1 GCA_007118895.1 Wenzhouxiangella sp. | reverse complement strand
GATGCCTTCCTGTTTCCTTGGGCGTCGGCGCCTTCAGCTTCGGCATCAGCGACAGCTCTTTTTGCAACGACCTGTATCAGCGCTACAGTCAATGCCCGTTGCAGGCCATGACCTTTGCGTTTTATGTCTGTTCTAACACCATCATCAACCCAAACCTGAGTATTTGCTTTGAATACATTCTCAATATCCGGGGCACTAACTTCAATATCAACCCTCGCTCCCCACGAAATCAGTTCATCAGTTAGTTCTTGTTCAAAATCCGATAGTTGCTTAGGCCTATCGTTATTGTTATTTCCTTCATGATCTTTTTTATTGAGCGTAGAAAATAGTCTCCCAAGCTTTTCTTTTGTTTCCTTCCAGTCCTCATTGTGCTCTGACATCAATGAAACTACATCAGCGTACATTTTCCCAAAAACGCTTGAGTCTTTTGATGTAAAGTCATCGGAAGCTTCTTTAACTGCCGGAATGAAATATACTTCGCCAAATATTCCTTTGGCCACGGTTTTTAGTCCGAGGAAGTTAGTGCCTTCCAACTCAAAACTAAAATCGACCTTGCCCCGATTCTGCTCAATATATGCATTTTGCGCATCGATAATGTTTTGCTTGGTGATGCGACCTGAGTCAGGGAGGAATGGATGGAATGGAAGACTGCTTGCAAGCTCTCTCTTGGTATAAGCGGATGCGTTTGCTTCTTGCAACCATTCCTCCGTGGGGTTTTCTATGTAACCACGGTATTCAAAGCTGCCGCCTAAAAATGCCGATTTTCTTACAATTAGTTTGTTTTCAGACGTTAAATACTTCTTGAATGTTGTTTTGTCAGCATCATCAAGACTTCCAAATTGGATCTCAACAAATAGTTCCGTTGAGCCGTGATAGAAGTCTAGATCTTGATGCTTTATTTCGCCAAAAAAGAAAAGAATAGAAGATAATAGATTCGATTTTCCATGGTTATTCTGACCGATGATTACCATCAAGCCTTGAGCTTGAAGTCTTTCTTCTTTTACAGAACGCCAGTTTTTAATCCATATTTTTTCAATTTTCACGATTCTTCCTTATGGCCTAATAGTGTATTAGGCCGAATCAGCCATATTGGTGATAGGCCGCTTCCGTATAGCACCGAGACAGGGTTCGCCCGGCCAGCCGCTTTCCTGTAACATTCTCGGCGCTCTTTCATGGATGAAGATTGAGGTATTGTCATGTCGGATGACAGCCGGGCCGCGCGTGAGCGTCTGTTCTGGGAGCGGTACATCAAGCTCCTTCACGATCAAGGGATTAACCCGCCTTTCGACCAATGGCATGTGCGCCGCGCAAAGGCCTTCATTGGGCAGCTTCCGGGTCGTCGACTGGCCGAGCTCGGGGCACAGGAAGTGACCGACTACCTTACGCGGATGGGCCATGAAGGGGCTCTGAAGCCTTGGCAGTTCCGGCAGGTGGTCGATGCTATACGGATTCTGTATAGCACCGTTCGCACGGAATGGGCCGAAGGATTCGATTGGAATTTTTGGCTCGCCTCGGCGAGAACGGTGGGCTCGCAGCACGCGACTACCGCGCGGGAGTCGGCGCCGGTCGACCCCGCGGAATTCGCGGAGAGGCTTGGGGACACGCGGTTTGCACCCCTGATCAGGGCACACCTCGAACTGTTCGCTTCGGTCGCCACAGCTATCCGTGTGCGCAATATGGCCTTCCGGACCGAACAGACCTATATGCAGTGGATGTGCCGCTTCATGCTGCATCATGGCGGGCAGTCGCCAAGCCACCTCGGCGCCGCTGAGGTCGCCGGCTTCCTGCAGTACCTCGCCGTCGAGCGAAATGTTGCGGCCAGCACACAGAATCAGGCGCTGAATGCCTTGGTTTTTCTGTATGACAAAGTCTTGGAGAGGCCACTCGGAGATATCGGGGGCTTCGCTCGAGCAAAACGCTCGAAACGGGTTCCAGTGGTTCTTTCCCCCTCCGAGGTTCGGCGCGTCCTCGCGGAACTCACGGGGATTCAATGGCTGACCGTATCGCTGCTCTACGGAACGGGGATGCGTTTGATGGAGTGCCTGCGGCTGCGGGTACAGGATATCGATTTCGAACGGAACCTGATTGTGGTGCGGCGCGGTAAGGGGGACAAGGATCGTGTCGTGCCATTGCCGACGTCGCTGGCGGGACCGCTTCGTGATCACCTCGCTCAGGTGCGCGCGCTGCACCAGCGCGATCTCAACGATGGCTTTGGCGAAGCGTTGCTGCCGAACGCGCTGGCGGTGAAGTACCCGAATGCGCCCCGAGAGTGGGGTTGGCAGTTCGTGTTTCCCAGTGGCCGGCTCTCGGTCGATCCCCGCAGTGGCAAGACGCGCCGGCACCATCTTCACGAGAGCGCTGTACAAAAGGCGGTGACCGCCGCTGTCCGGAAAGCGGGCATTGCGAAAAAGGCCGGTTGCCATACGCTGCGGCACAGCTTTGCGACGCACCTGCTCGAACGGGGGCAGGATATTCGCACGGTCCAGGAGTTGCTGGGCCATGCCGACGTGTCCACGACCATGATTTACACCCATGTACTCAACCGGGGCGGCATGGGTGTACTGAGCCCGCTTGATACGGTGTGAACACGCATCGCTTGCCTGTGCCACCATGGCGCAACCTTCCTCTGGCTTTACCGGAAGATAGCGCCTTTTGTCGGGGGTTGAAAACCCAGCGACAACACCGGGCACTGGAATTGTGGAAACCAGTGCTTTCCCAATGGGGTCGGACCAAGACAAGTTATTGATATATCAGATTTAGGTAGCCGTTTTCGGATCGCGCACGGGCTTGGAGGCGCTGTTTTGGCACCGAAAAGGCCAGGGTACGACGCACGCTGCGTTGGCGGGTTTTCGTCAGCGCTTCCCTCGGCGGCGGATTTCAGCGGGAGTGCCCCGCCCCCACTCCGGGGGCGGGGCGGGCAATGCCCTGCTTCAGTACCTCCCGTTATCGGAAGCCGTCGTGGTGGGGGCGGTCATCGCGAAGGGGGCACCCCGCCAATGACGCG
>SKQS01000238.1 GCA_007118895.1 Wenzhouxiangella sp. | reverse complement strand
CCTCGGGCTGGTCAGGGTCTTCGGGAACTTCGAAGCTGCCGCACAGGGCGCTGGCGGTCAGGCGCCCGCCGGGAATGGCCAGCTCGCAGGCTTCCAGCCCGGCGTAGCGGTCGGCGCCGTATACTGGCGATGAGGCAAGCAGCATGGCCAGCATTGCCGGGGCGGCAAATGTGGCGACAAGCTTTGTTGGTTTGATTTGCATGAGATTGAGCCCTACATTGTTAGGCTTTGGTCACCTTTACGGAGACATTCGCGGCCAAGGCCACTTTCAGCGACGATGGCTGCGAACATCCTGTTGACCATCGCAGTCCATTGTGTCGGCAAAACATTACAGCGAGCATGTGCCAACGGTCATGAATGCCCTGGAAATCAGACAGCTGAAGAAAACCTACAGCAACGGAGTCACCGCGCTCAAGGGCATAGACCTGGATGTTGCAGAGGGTGATTTCTTCGCCCTGCTGGGGCCCAACGGGGCCGGCAAGTCGACGCTTATCGGCATCGTCAGTTCGCTGGTCAACGCCAGCTCCGGCGAGGCGAAGGTGTTCGGCATCAGTGTCCAGAAGCAGCGCTCACAAGCGATGGCCGAGATCGGGCTGGTGCCACAGGAAGTCAACTTCAACCAGTTCGAGAAACCGTTCGACATCGTCGTCAACCAGGCCGGCTACTACGGCGTGCCGCGGCGCCTGGCGCGCGAGCGCGCCGAATACTACCTGCGCCAGATCGGTCTGTGGGACAAGGCCTTTCGCATGTCGCGCACCCTGTCCGGGGGGATGAAGCGCCGGCTTTTGATCGCACGGGCCATGGTGCATCAACCTCGTCTGCTGATCCTGGATGAGCCGACCGCCGGGGTCGACATCGAAATCCGCCGCTCGATGTGGAAGTTCATCAGCGAGATCAACGCCGCCGGCACCACGGTCATCCTGACCACCCACTACCTGGAAGAAGCCGAGAACCTGTGCCGCAACATCGCCATCATCGACCGCGGCGAAATCGTCGAGCATACCTCGGTAAGAGAGCTGCTCGGCCAGCTCGACATCGAAACTTTCGTGCTCGACCTGCGCCGGCCGATCGAACAGGCACCGGTCATTGACGGCATCGAGCTGATTCTGCGCGACCCGTCTTGCCTGGAGGCCAGCCTGCCGAAGTCGCGCAGCCTCAATCGCCTGTTCCGGGCGCTGGAGGAAAAAGACATCGAGGTCGTGTCGATGCGCAACAAGGCCAATCGGCTGGAGGAGCTGTTCGTCCGCCTGGTCACTTTCGAACAGGAGCAGCAGGCATGACCGTCAAGGTATCGGCCGCCAGCTACTGGATCGGCTACAAGACCATCCTGATCAAGGAAGTCACCCGGATCGTGCGGATCTGGGCCCAGACGCTGATTCCGCCGATCATCACGATGAGCCTGTATTTCATCATCTTCGGCACCATCATCGGCCGCCGGGTCGGCGAGATGGACGGCATCCCCTACATGGATTTCATCGTGCCGGGGCTGATCATGCTCAGCGTGATCACCAACGCCTACGGCAACATCACCAGCTCGTTCTTTGGCGCCAAGTTCGGCCGCCACATCGAGGAGCTTTTGATCTCGCCGCTGCCGCCGTGGATCATCCTGGCCGGCTACGTCAGCGGTGCGGTGTTCCGCTCGCTGCTGGTCGGCGCCCTGGTGCTGCTGGTCGCCGGCGCATTTTCCGGCTTTCACCTGCACAACCTGCCGGTGACCCTGTCGGTGGTGGTGCTGACCGCGGTGGTATTCGCCCTGGCCGGCCTGATCAACGCCATCTATGCGCGAAAGTTCGACGATATCTCGATCATTCCGACCTTCGTGCTGCAGCCGATGACCTACCTGGGCGGGGTGTTCTTCTCGGTCAGCCTGCTGCCGGGTATCACCCAGACCCTGTCGCTGGCCAATCCCATCCTGTACATGGTCAACGCCTTCCGCTACGGCATGCTGGGCATCAGCGACGTGTCGCTTTGGGTGGCTTATGCCATCATCATCGGCTTCGGCGCGGTGCTCTTGACCATCAGTCTGCTATTGCTGAGCCGCGGGGTCGGGCTGCGAAGCTGAATGCTGTGATTCAGCGCCGGCGCCGCCCGCGCGAACCCCAGTACATGATCAGGGCAAACCCGAACAGCATGCCGCCCAGGTGAGCGAAGTGGGCAATGCCGGCCATGGTGCCGGTAACGCCCAGAAACAGCGTCAGGATGCCGTAGCCGATCACGAACCACTTGGCCTTGAGCGGAATCGGCGGGATCAGCAGCATGATGGTGGCATTGGGATACATCATGCCGAAAGCCAGCAGCAGGCCGAATACCGCGCCGCTGGCGCCGATCGTGGCGTAGAAGCCGCCGGTAACCGCGGCCACCGTCAGCTGCACCAGGCCGGCGCCGATCATGCACACGAAATAGTAGATCAGGAAGCGTCGGGTGCCCCAGGCGCGCTCGATCGGCAGCCCGAACATGTACAGGGCGAACATGTTGAAGAACAGGTGAGCGAAATTGCCGTGCAGGAAGCCGTAGCTGACCAGCTGCCAGGGCTGGAAATCAGGCGCCTGGACTATCCGTCCGCCACCGATGTCGATCCGGTCCGGCCCGCCGATCGGCCACAGCGCGAGCTGATTCAGCCAGCCGGCCAGCAGGTTGTCCTGCAGGAAGTAGATCGCCACGGTGATGCCCAGGATCACCATCGAGGCGGGCAAGGGCTGCCGCTGGCCCGGATACTGGTTCATGATTCCAGCTCGGCCATGATCGCCTCGACGCCTTCGCGACCTTCCAGCGGGCTGCGCCGACCGAAGCGCTGGCGCAGCGCGGCAACATCCTCAGGCGCCAGGTCCGGCTCGCGGTCGCCCCAGGCGCGCACGGTAAAACCGATCAGCGCGGCCAGCTGCTCATCGTTGATGTGCTGCATCGGCGGCATGTAGCCGCGATAGGTCTGGCCGGCCACCTCGATCTCGCCGCGCAGGCCGTAGATGACGATCAGGGCAAGCACCTCTTCCGGCAATTCCATCCACTCCGATCCGGCCAGCGGCGGAAACGCCGGCGGGCGCCCCTCTCCGGCATTGCCATGACAGGAGGCGCAGAAGCGCAGGTAGGGCTCCTGGCCGGGGGCCAGCTCGCCCTCGATACCGTGCTGAGGCCCACAGCCGGTGAGCAGCACAGCCCACATCACGGCAAGCGACAGCGCGGTGATGAGGCGATTAAAATGAGGTTTTGCCATTGCAATGGTCAGTCATGTCGATCAAAAAGGTCACCGTTTATGCCGCCTCCAGCCAGGCTCTGGACGCCGATTACATCGAAGCGGCGGCCGATCTGGGCACGGTGCTGGGCCGGGCCGGCCTTAGCGTTGTCTACGGCGGCGGCGGCTCGGGCCTGATGGGCGCAATGGCCGATGCCGCCCTGGCTGCCGGTGCCGAGGTCCACGGTATTATCCCAGAGTTCCTGACCCGGGTCGAAAGCCCGCATGCCGGCCTGACCTCGCTGGAAGTCGTCGACGACATGCGCACCCGCAAGGCCCGCATGCTCGAAGGCAGCGACGCGGTTATCGCCCTGCCCGGCGGCTGCGGCACCTTCGAGGAGCTGTTCGAGGCGATGACGCTCAAACGGCTGGGCCAGTTCTTCGGGCCGATCATTCTGGTCAATACACAGGCCTATTATGACAAGCTGGTGGCATTTCTCCGTCACAGCGTGGATCAGCGGTTCATGAACCGCACCCATCTGCAGATGTGGACGGTGATCGACAACCCTGCCGAGCTGATGGATGCGATCGCACGCGCCGAGGGCTCGCGCAAGCATTCCTGGCAGAGCGAGGCGGTGGTGCGCCCGCGATGAGCAGTCTTTACGCCCACGCCCGGGCCTTCTATCAACTGATGCAGCAGCTGCCTGGCTATGGCGCGCTGGGGGTGATGCTGCTTGGCCTGCTGGTCGGCTGGTGGCTGTATGTGCCGGTCCACGAACTGCTGCACGTTGCCGGCTGTCTGGTGGCCGGCGGCGAGGTCTGGGAGCTTGAGCTGGCCCCGCTCTACGGCGGGCATCTGCTGGCCCGATGGTTTGACTTCATCGTGCCGGAATCGGACTATGCCGGGCGCCTGACCGGCTTCGATACCGGCGGCTCCGACCTGGTCTACCTGTCCACGGTGCTGATGCCGTTCGCGATCACGGTCTTTCCCGGGTTCTGGCTGTTCGTGCGCACGCTGCCAGGAAACGGGGTCAAGCCCGGTCACGGGCGGATGTTTGCCGTCGGCGCGCTGCTGGTGGTCGTCGCTGCGCCGCTGATGTCGCTGACCGGCGACTATTACGAAACCGGCTCGATCCTGGTCAGCCGGCTGCTGGCACCGCTGGTTTCCGTCGACACCCTGGCCTGGCGCCACGATGATCTGTTCCGTCTGATCGGCGAGCTGGCCGGACAGGCCACGCTGATCGACTGGCTGGGTGTGACGGCCAGCCTACTGGTCGGGCTGGTTGCCGCCGTGCTGACGATGGCGCTGGGCAGTATCATTGCCCGTGCCATGGAGAAGACACGATGAGTTCCGAATTTCGCTTTCAGCGCGCAGGCTTTGGCCAGGGGCTGCGCTGGATTCCAGCCGGTGCCGAGCTGCTGTCGCGCGGTTTCCGGGTGCTGGTCGGCATTGCCGCGCTTTGGTTCCTGGTCTCGCTGATCCAGATCGTGCCACTGATCGGACCGGCCCTGCTGCTGGTATTCACGCCGCTTTTGACCGCCGGTGTGCTGGTGGCTTTCCACCAGGTCCATACCGGCAGCACGCCGACACCCGCCACGCTGTTTGCCGGCTGGGTCGACCCGCGAAGACGCCTGGCGCTGATCGTGCTGGGCATGTGGGCCATAGTCGGCACCCTGGCCGCGGTGTCCATTTTCGCCGGCTGGCTCGCCCAGCAACTCGACCCGGCTCAGCTCGAGGCGGCCATGCGCTCGCCCGAGACGCTGGCCGAGGCGCTGCAGGGCGCCCGGGTCGGACCAGGGTTGCTGGGCTTTCTGCTGGTGATCGGCCTGGTGCTGGCGAGCCTCTATCTTGCCGTACCGCTGGTGATGTTCGGCGGCCTGGCGCCGATGGCCGCCCTGTGGCTCAGCCTGAAGATCGTGCTGAGCAACCTGACTGCCTTCATCGGGCTGTTGCTGACCACCATCGGGCTGGCGCTGGCCATGGGCCTGATGCTGGCGATGATCGCGCTGCCGGTCAGCATTGCCCTGGGCACACTGGGGGCCGTGATTGCCCAGGCGCTGATCCTGATTGCAGCAATGCTTTTCCAGATGTTGATGGCCGGCGCGCAGTACGTGGCTTTTCGCCAGCTGACCGGCTGGCAACCGCCAGATAGCGACGACCAGGCGCCGTCCGGGCGCGACGACGAGCTACTGGCCTGAGGGCTCCTCTCCGTCGCGGCCTGCTGCCTGGCCATCATCCCGCTGTCCGTTTCGGTTCAGCAGCAGGCGGCTCATCACGATCCCCAGTTCGTAAAGCGCCCACACCGGCAATGCCAGCAGGGTCTGCGAGATCATGTCGGGCGGGGTCAGCAGCATGGCCACGGCGAAGGCGGCGACCACCACGTAGCCGCGCTTGGCGGCCAGCGAGTCAGGGGTGGTGACGCCGATCGCCACCAGCAGGATGGTCGCCACCGGCACCTGGAAAGCCAGGCCGAAAGCGATGAACAGCACCAGGATGAAATCCAGGTACCGGTTGATGTCGGTCATCACCGCCACGCCTTCCGGCGCCATCGCGGTGAAGAACGAAAAGACCACCGGGAAGACCACGAAGTAGGCGAACGCGCAGCCGGCATAGAACAGCAGCATGGCGGCAATCAGCAGCGGTCGGGCCAGGCGCTGTTCGTGGCGGTACAGGCCTGGCGCAACAAAGGCCCAGAGCTGGTAGATCACCACCGGCATGGCGATCAGTATGGCCAGGATCAGCACCAGCTTGAAAGGCGCCAGGAACGGCGAGGCAACGTCGATCGCGATCATGCTGGAGCCTTCCGGCAGGTAGCGCACCAGCGGTTCGGCCAGGCGGCTGTAGATCTGACGTGCGAAGGGGGCGAGCGCCAGGGTAACCAGCACAATGGCGACAATCGCCTTGATCAACCGAGAACGCAGCTCGATCAGATGCTCGATCAGCGTCAGCTCACGATCATTTTCCGGACTGCTTTCCATCCCCGGGTTCCTTGCCTCCAGCCAGCGCTTCGAGCTCACCGCGCGCCTTTTCGGCCGCCTCCATGATCTTGCGATTGTGCTCGTTGTCCATTTCGGCCTGGAACTCCGAGCTCAACGTGGCCCAGGCGCTGCGCGCCTGCCGGGTCAGGCGACCAGCCGCGCGCGCCAGCTCTGGCAGTCGGCGCGGGCCGACCACCAGCAAGGCGATGATCGCCAGCAGGAACAGCTCGGTAAAACCGATGCCGGACATCAGTCGCCGGTGCCGGCCCGGGAGGTGGTCTTGGTATCGGAGGAAGCGGTGGAGGAGTCGTCGTTGTCAGCGTTTTCTTCGGGCTTGTCATCTGCTTCGTCATCGCCACTGACGCCGCTGCGGAATTCGCGGATGGCGCTGCCCAGATCACCGCCCAGGCTGCGCAGCTTCTTGGTGCCGAAGACCAGCACCACGATCAGCAGTACGATGAGAAGCTGGAATATGCCGATATTGCCGAAACCCATGAGCGGCTTCCTCTATTGATGGCCGGTTTGGTGTTGGACCGCGTCAGGACCGGCGCGGTTTCAACTGCCACCAAGCCAGCAGCGCGATCAGCGCCAACATCAGCAACACACCCGGCAGCGAGAACACCGGCACCAGTGCAGGCTCCGGCAACGGGCCGTTGCCCTCCGGCTCGTCGCAGGCCACCGGGGCGGCGATTGCCAGGGATTCCAGCCCGACGATGGTGTCGGCAATCCGGGTTGCCTGGCCGGTATCGAGATCGATGCGCAGAATCTGCGACGGCAGGTCCTGGCCACCCACGGCACGACGGTCGGTGATCGCCCACAGCAGGCCGTCTTCGTCAAAATCCAGCCCGGCATTGTTGTACGGTGAGGCGTCGCTGCCCAGCGGCCCGATCAGTTCGGCGCTGGCCTCGTCCAGGTCAACCCGGTAGAGATTGGGGGCCAGGGCATTGCCGTTGGCGTCCAGCCCGACCCCGATCCCGTAGGCTTTCTGCCCACGCACGGCGATATCGGTGATCGGCGCACCCAGGCTGCCCTCACTGCCGACCAGGGTCAGTTTGCCGGTTTCCAGGTTGGCGCGGTACAGGCTCTGCTTGATGTCGGAGACCACCCACAGATCACCTTCACAATCGAAGGCCATGCCGAAATCCAGCGGCTGCTGGGAAAGACCCATGTTGAACTGTGTCGTACCGGGGGCGGGCACTGCCAGGCCGGTGACCGCGCTGACCCGGACCAGGGTGTTGGTCGCGTCATCGGCGCCCCACAACTTGCCCTCCTCGTCCATCGCCAGCGCCTCGAGGTCGAGGTACGAGGTCCAGCCGATATAAGTCTCGGCGCCGGTAGCCAGATCGATTTGCCACAGCGCATTGACCAGGTTGTTCTCGGCAAAGTTGCCGCGGGAATTGACACTGTAGCCCACGGGCTCGGCCCACAAGGATGCGCTGACGGTCAACGAGACCACCAGAACCAACATCGACTTGTAGACACTCCAGGGGCGCGGCACTTTTTGTGCTTCTCCGTATTCCCTAAGAACGCCAATGTTAGCAGAAGGTGGTGAAAGAGCGCAAAGCCCGGGTTTTGGGTCTCAACTAAGGTGTTGCCACAGAGAGCCGACGGTCTGTGCGTTAAACTTCCACGAACACTTCTCACCTGCCCCATATCATGCCCGCACCCACCGCTCCCGTTGTCTCCTCCGTCCCCGAAGCTGCCGAGCTTGTGTCCCACCGCCAGGCTGCTCGGGCAGCCGTGTTGCTGGTCAACCTGGGCACCCCGGATGCCCCCGAGACCGGGCCGGTGAGGCGCTACCTGCGCGAGTTCCTGTCCGACCGCCGGGTAGTCGAAGTGCCGCAGCCCTTGTGGTGGCTGATCCTCAACGGCATCATCTGCCCGTTTCGGGCGCCCCGCTCGGCGCGCGCCTACGCCCGGATCTGGACCGAAAACGGATCGCCTCTGCTGCTGCATACCCAGGCGCTGGCCCACGGGCTGAAGCGACGGCTGGCCAAGGACCTGCCCCGGGTCGAGGTGCTCACCGCGATGACTTACGGTCAGCCCTCGATTCCCGAGGCGCTCGCGCGCCTGCGCGATGAAAACATCCAGCGGCTGCTGGTACTGCCGTTGTTCCCGCAGTATTCGGCGACCACCACCGCGGCCGTGTTCGATGGCCTGGCGCGGGCCCTGAAGGCCGTTCGCTGGCTGCCGGAACTGCGCCTGATCAACGACTATCATCACGATCCGAAGTGGGTGGAAGCCATTGCCGCCTCGATTCGCCGCTTCCAGGCCACCAACGGCACGCCGGACCGGCTGCTGATGTCCTTTCACGGCATTCCGAAACGCAACCTGCTGGCCGGCGATCCGTACTTCTGCCAGTGCCACGCCAGCGCGCGACGGATCGCCTCGGCCCTGGCGCTGGACGAAGACAGCTGGGCGATCTCTTTCCAGTCGCGGCTGGGTCGGGCCGAGTGGCTCAAGCCCTATACCGATCAGACCCTTGAGCAATGGGCGCGCGACGGCGTCGGCCGGGTCCAGGTCGTATGCCCCGGTTTTTCGGTCGATTGCCTGGAGACCCTGGAAGAGATCGCGATGGAAAATCGCGAAGAGTTCATCGCCGCCGGCGGCCAGTCGCTGGACTACATCCCGGCGCTCAACGACAGCGCCGAACATGCGGCGCTGCTTGAGCAGCTGTGCCGCCGCCACGGACAGGGCTGGCCGGAATTCGAAGGCCGCCGCGATGCCGGCGAACAGGCCCTGGCCGAGCGCGCCGAACGCGTCGCCAGACAGGCCGGGGCGCTGGGCCTGCCGGACTGAGCAGCGAGGCTGGGCCGGGTTCTGGTCAACCCATCGTGGCCAGGTGCACCACGGGGGTGATGAAGATGATCAGGATGAACAGCGCCAGGGCAAACCAGGCCAGGGTGGTCAGCGGCTTGCGCATCATGCGCTGCCACAGCGTCTCGACCTGGCCGGAGGCTTTCAGGCGCTCGTACTCGGCGCGTTGACGACTGAAACGCTCGGCCTGGTAGGCATCCATCAGCTTGCGAGCTTCGGGATAATCCTCGGCCCGGCGCAGCCAGATACCACCGGCGGTGATGCCCAGCGGGCCCGGCCGGGTTTCATACCAGGCGATCTCGGCCTCGTCGAGAAAGGCCCTCACCTCATCGGCCTCGTCGTCAGGCACGTTGCGCAGGTTGAGCAGCAGTCGGCGGGTCACGGGTCAGGCGCCCCGGTCTGGTCTTTCGAGTCTTTGTCGCTGACGATACGCACCGGAAATGGGCCAGTCGCCTCGCCGGCATACAGCGAGCGGTGCGGGAAGGGGATCTCGATGCCGGCGGCATCGAAGGCGGCCTTGATCTCGGCACTGATGCTGTTGCGCAGGGCCAGGAAATTCTCGCGCCGGGCCCAGATCGAGAACTGGATCTCCAGCGCCGAGTCGCCAAAGCCGGTGAAGATGAACAGCGGCGCCGGCTCATCCAGGCACAGGGTGTTGCGTTCGGCAACGTCCATCAGCACCTTGCGTACCCGTTCGATGTCCTCCTTGTAGGCCACGCCGAGCATCAGGTCCAGGCGCCGGATCGGGAACCGGGTCAGGGTGGTGACCTCGCTCTTGATCAGGGTCTCGTTGGGAATGCGCACGAACAGGTTGTCGAAGGTGCGCAGCTTGACCGACAGCGCGTCGATCGACAGCACCTCGCCGGTGGTCGACCCGACGCGAATGATGTCGCCGACAACGAAGCTGCGTTCACCGATCAGGAACAGGCCGCTGATCAGGTTGGACCCGGTGGTCTGGGCGGCAAAGGCCACCGCCACGGTCAGCACGCCGGCCGCACCCATCAGGATTGCCAGACTGAAGCCCAGCTCGCGCAAGGCCGAGGCGACAAACAGCACCAGCAGCCCGTAGAACACCAGGCGCCTGAGCAGTAGCAGGCTGTGAGTGCTCAGCCTGGCGGCAAAAAAGCGCCGGATCAGGCGCGAGCTGATCGAGGCCAGCACCAGGCCGATCAGGACCAGAAAGACGGCACGCACGATCGGCAGCAGATGGCCGGCGTCGAGACTGTGTGCAAACCAATCGGACATGGCCGGGCTCAGTCGCCGAGCAGATGGCTGAAGGCCCGGATCAATCCCGAGCGCGTCGAGGTCTGGCGCGGCTCGGCCAGCCGAACCATCGCGCCATCAACCTCGGGGGCCTGCGACTCTATCCGGATCGAAGCCATGTCGGCCTGGCCGGTCGCTTCCAGCACCAGGCGCTGGGTCCACAGGCCGGCACGCTCACTGCCGAACAGCGCCAGCATGGGCACCGGCACGCTGATCTTGTCCAGCGCAAGGGGGATATTCGACTGGTTGTGCACTTCCAGCGGCGTGACCGCGCGGTGGGACCGGCGTGGCAATTCAGCCAGGTCGTGTCGGGCCTGAGTGCGACCGGCGTAGCAGACCTCGCCCTCGCGGGTCGACGGACCGAACCAGGTGTCTGACAGCTTCACCGTCGGCAATTCCTTGAGCATGACGGTCTCATCTTCGCCGATCAGGAGACGAATGAAAACCGGCGTCGACAGATACAGGGTGATCTTCTGACCCCCAAGCAGCGCCAGTGGCTGGCGCGGCCGGATCACTACCGGCCGGTCGGCCAGGACCGGCTGAAGGATCACCCGATCGGTGGTTCCGGCATGGACGAAACGCTCTACGGTCTGATCGTCGAAGCCCTTGCACGGCTCAATCCGCAGCCGTGACTCTTCAACCGCATCCGACTCGGGACCCTGGCTGGAAATCAGATCCCATTCGCCGGCCAGCCTGGCCAGCGACAGCGACAGCGGGCCAATCTCGGCACTCAGGCACTGTCCTTCCGGCACGGCCTGCGGCGCCCACCAGTTTGTCAGATGATTCTTTCGTGGTTTGCGACCCATCGAAGATCCGCTCGGTAACGCGGTAGATTCTAACCGGACCGGCCTCGGCGCGGGTCCACCGACGGGTTTTACTAGTACCTGCATAAGTATTGCCTCACTCAGAGCTTCGGACGCGTTCGCTCGCAAGGCGCGCTGGCGAAGGCATAGTGGGCCTACGTCGAGCCAGCGGAACGAAGCGAGCGGGCGCGTCCGGAGCTCCCTTCGGGCTTGCCTCTCGGCGTCCGTGGG
>SKQS01000022.1 GCA_007118895.1 Wenzhouxiangella sp. | reverse complement strand
TCGTCTCCCACGGCCCGGCTGCTGGATGCCCGGTCGCTGTCGCGACTGGACTCGGCCGGCGCGCTGAAGCTTCTGGAGACCGCCCGGGTGCTGGGGCTGAACGCGGAAGATATCCGTATCGAGGATCGTTATCGGCGGTTGCTGGAGGCAGTCGCCGGCGCTGTGCCCAAGCCTTCGCAGGATGGCGCATCCGGGCCGGCCACCTGGCGGGTGTTCGTCGAACATGTCGGCGAGGCCACCGTGACCGTGGCAGGCAGCCTGATCCAGCTGGTCGGTTTTTTGGGCCTGACGCTGGCCACCCTGGCACGGGTATTGGTCCGTCCAGGCCGTCTGCGGCTGACCTCGCTGGTTCACCACATGGAACAAAGCGGGCTCAATGCCCTGCCCCTGATCGCGCTGCTGAGCTTCCTGATCGGCGCTGTAGTGGCGTTTCTCGGTGCGACCGTGCTCAGGGACTTTGGCGCCGAGTTGTTCGTGGTTGATCTGACTGGCTATGCCTTTCTGCGAGAGTTCGGGGTACTGCTGGCGGCCATCCTGGTGGCCGGGCGCACAGCCAGCGCTTACGCCGCCCAGATCGGCACGATGAAAAGTCGTGAAGAGATCGATGCCATCCGCACGCTTGGCCTTGACGCGGTCGCGCTGCTGGTGATCCCGCGCCTGCTGGCGCTTGTCATCATGCTGCCTCTGCTGACCGTGCTGGCGATGCTTTCCGGTCTGGCCGGCGGCATGGTGGTTGCCGTATTTTCGCTGGATATCGGTGCCGACCTCTACATCAAGCGGCTCTACGAGACCATCGAGCTGAGGCACTACCTGGTCGGCTTGTCCAAGGCGCCGATATTTGCCGCGGTGATTGCCCTGGTAGGCTGCCTGGAAGGATTCAAGGTGGCCGGTACTGCCCAGTCGGTAGGTGAGCGCACCACCTCGGCAGTGGTCCAGAGTATTTCCCTGGTCATCGTCATCGATGCGCTGGCGGCTGTGTTTTTCATGCAGATCGGATGGTGATGAGCGTGGGTGAACAACGGGCAGTGATCAGGGTCGAAGGGCTGGTCAATCGTTTCGGCACCCAGCTCGTGCATGACGGGCTTGACCTGCACATGCAGCGTGGTGAAATCCTGGGTGTGGTTGGCGGGTCGGGCACCGGCAAGTCGGTGCTGATGCGCTCTATTCTGGGCCTGCGGCCACCGCAGGGTGGACGTATCGAGGTGCTGGGCTACCAGCTTGGGAGAAGCCCGGAGGCCGAAGCGGTGCTTCGTCGTCAGACCGGGGTGCTGTTCCAGGACGGTGCGCTGTTTTCCTCGCTGACGGTGGCCGAGAACGTGGAGGTGCCGCTGAAAGCGCATTGTCCGGATCTTTCGGACGACTTTCGCCGTCTTCTGGCGAGACTGAAGCTGGCGATGGTCGGTCTTTCGGCCGCTGCGGCTGACAAGCTGCCGGCCGAGCTGTCCGGTGGCATGCGCAAGCGCGCCGGCCTGGCCCGGGCCCTGGCGCTGGATCCGGCGTTGCTGTTCCTCGATGAACCCACCGCCGGACTGGACCCGATCGGCGCAGCCGACTTCGACGAGCTGCTGCTGACCCTGACGCGTGCCCTGGGGCTGTCGGTGTTCCTGATCACCCATGATCTGGATACCTTGTACCGGGTGTGCGACCGGGTGGCGGTGCTGGCTGGCGGCAAGGTGCTGGTATGTGAGAGCATCGAGCAGGTCGAGTCTTTTGACCACGACTGGACACGGGCGTATTTTCAGGGGCCGAGAGCACGCTCTGCGGTCAAGCCCGGACAGGACACCAGGAGGTAGATGAAACCATGGAAACCCGCGCCAATCACCTGCTGATCGGCAGCTTTACCCTGCTGGCTTTGGCGCTGGCGGTGGCCTTCGGGCTGTGGATCGCCCGCTATACCACCGAAGGCGCCTGGAACGACTTCGAGATTCGCTTCTCCCAGGCGGTTACCGGGCTGTCGGTCGGTGGATCGGTGCAGTACAACGGCATTCACGTTGGCACCGTCCGTGAGCTGAGTCTGGCCGCGGATGACCCGCGCCAGGTGATCGCTCGCATACGCATTCGCGCCGATGCCCCGGTCAAGGAAGATACCGTCGCCCGGCTTGGTCTGACCGGACTGACAGGGGTCGCTTTCATTCAGCTTTCCGGCGGCAGCCCGGAAAGCCCGACGCTCACCGCAGGTCCGGATCAGGACCTGCCCCGGATTCCGGCCGAGGAATCCCGACTGCAGCGCCTGATCGAATCTTCCGAGGACATTGCCGAGACCGCCAATGAAGCCTTGCTGCGGGTACTTGACTTTCTCAGCGAAGATAACGCCGAGCGGCTGGCCAATACCCTGGCCAATATCGACCTGATGGTCGCTACCGTGACCGCCGAAGACGAAAGGTTTGTCGAGCTGATCCGCAACGCCCACCAGGCCAGCGTCAACCTGGATGACCTGCTCGGTACGGTCAACCGGGTGGCGCTACGGCTGGAAACCAGCATCGAACGCATCGACGAGCAGCTGGTGGCACAACTGCCCGGGCTGACCGAGGACGTGGGCGTGGGCTTGAGTCAGCTGGTCAGTACGCTGGCCCGGATCGATGATGTGCTGGCTGAAAACGAGGACGCGCTGGCCGGCTTTGCTGCCGACGGCCTTAGCCAGCTTGGCCCTACCCTTGCCGAACTTCGCATGTTGATGCGGGACCTGTCGCGTGTCAGTGCCCGGCTGGAGCGCAATCCGCGCCGCTTCCTGTTCGGCGGTGAACGAACCGAGGAGTATCAACCCCAATGAAATCCGGAAAAAACAAGGGTGACATCGCCGTGGCGCTACGCTGGCTGCTGATGGCGTTTCTTGCCGTGACCGTCCTGACCGGGTGCGCCCTGACCCGTGATGCCGTGCCGTTGAACATCATCGACCCCGAGCCTGCGATGCCGGCTGAAAAACATCCCCGAGCGGAGTGGTCTCTGCAGGTGCAGCGCCCGGTTGCTGACCAGATGCGTGATTCCGATCGCCTGCTGGTCCGTCAGGACCGCGCGCTGAAGCCCTATCCGGCCGTGGCCTGGCT
>SKQS01000097.1 GCA_007118895.1 Wenzhouxiangella sp. | reverse complement strand
TACGGCGCCGACCGCTACGCCGGGCTGGAAGCCTGCGAGCTGGCCATTCCCGGCGGGCGCCTGACCGCCAGCGCCCTGTGCGGCAGCTTCGAAGTTCCCGAAGACCCTGACCAGCCCGAGGGTCGCCGGATCGAGCTGGCCTACGCGGTGATGCCGGCGCGCAGCGGCCGGGCCAGACCGGACCCGCTGGTGTTTCTTGCCGGCGGCCCCGGCGACTCGGCGCGCAACAACGCGCCGATCATGCGCGCTGCGCTTCGTCACATCAACCGCGATCGTGACCTGATCTTTCTCGACCAGCGCGGCACCGGCGGCTCCAACCCGCTGCACTGCCGTTTCGATGACATGAGCGACTGGATGGGCATGGACCTGGAGCCCATCGATGCGCGGCTGCGCGAGTGCCACGATGAGTGGGACGCCGATGTGCGCTTCTACACCACCGGCCATGCCGCGATCGACCTCGATGCCCTGCGCGAGCGCTACGGCTTCGAGCAGGTCAACCTGCTCGGCGGCTCCTACGGCACCCGCATGGCCCAGGTCTACCTCAGGCTGTACCCGGAGCGGGTGCGCAGCATGATCATCGATGGTGTCGTGCCGACCCGCCTGCGGCTGGGCTCCGAGCACCCCATCGTGCTCGACCAGGCGCTGGGCCGGTTGTTTGACGCCTGCCAGGCCGATGAGGTGTGCGACCAGCGCTTTCCCGAGCTGTCGGACCAGCTTGCCGGACTGATCGCCCGCTACCGCGAAAGCCCGGAGCCGCTGACGATGGATGATCCGCGCAGCGGCCAGCCGATCGAGGTCCTTTTCAGCGACAACGTGCTGGCCACAGCGCTGCGCTTTCTGTCCTACAGCCCGCAGAGCCAGATGACCATTCCCTTCCTGGTTCACGAGGCGGCAAGCGAGGGGCGCCCGGATCGTCTGGCCAGCCAGGCGCTGATGATCACCGAGCAGTTGACCGACGCGATTGCGGTCGGCCTGAATTTCGCCGTCGGCTGCGCCGAGGACTGGCCGAGCTGGCCGCGTGATCTGGACCTGGACGGCACCCTGCTTGGCTCGGCCATGCTGGACTTCTTCGACATGGTCTGTGCCTGGTGGCCGGCCGGGAAGGCACCCGAGGACTTTCACCAGCCGTTCGATCCCGGTCTGCCGGTGCTGATCCTGTCCGGCGAGTTCGATCCGGTCACGCCGCCGGAATATGGTGATGAGGCAGCCGCCCAGTACGCCGACAGCCGTCACCTGGTCGGCACCGGGCTGGGCCATATCGTCTCCATCCACCCCTGCTTCACCCGCATCATCACCGAGTTCATCGACAGCCTGGACTCAGACGGGCTGGATACCGAGTGTATCGAGCAGCTGGGCCCGGAGCCGTTCTTCATCAACCTGCTGGGGCCTGCGCCATGATCGAAGCGAAAAATCTCAGAAAGACCTTCAACAAGGGCAAGGTGGTGGCGGTTGACGATGTCAGCTTCACCGCCCGCGACGGCCAGATCACCGGCCTGCTGGGCCCCAACGGTGCCGGCAAGACCACCACGCTGCGCATGCTCTACACTCTGCTCAAACCCGACTCGGGCAGCATGCGGGTCGACGGCATCGACCCCGAAACCGAGCCCCTGAAGGTCAAGCGCGCGCTCGGCGTGGTGCCGGACTCGCGCGGGCTCTACGACCGCCTGACCGCCCGCGAGAACATCCGCTACTTCGGCCGGCTGCAAGGCATCGAACGCCAGGAACTGAATCGGCGAATCGACAAGCTGGTCGACGTGCTGGACATGGACGAGATCATCGACCGCCGCACCGAGGGCTTTTCCCAGGGCCAGCGGGTCAAGGTGGCGATCGCCCGTGCGCTGATCCACGACCCGCGCACGGTACTGCTCGACGAGCCGTCCAACGGACTGGACGTGATGACCACCCGGGCGCTCAGAACCTTCCTGCGCCGGCTTAAAAGCGAGGGCCGCTGCGTGGTGCTGTCGACCCACATCATGCAGGAAGTGGCCGCGCTGTGTGATCGCATCGTCATCATCGCCCACGGCCGGATCGCCGCCGAGGGCACGGCCGACGAGCTGCTCAGGCGCTCCGGCGAGGCCA
This sequence comes from Wenzhouxiangella sp., assembly GCA_007118895.1. Lineage (GTDB taxonomy): Bacteria > Pseudomonadota > Gammaproteobacteria > Xanthomonadales > Wenzhouxiangellaceae > SKQS01. The sequence continues at coordinate 967 of SKQS01000097.1, read as the reverse complement.
ACCTGGAGGATGCATTCGTGAAACTCATCGGCACCGACGAGGGGATACTGGCATGAACGGGGTTTATCTCAAGGAACTGCTGGACAACTTCCGCGACCGCCGGGTTGTCCTCAACACGCTGATCATCGCGCCGCTGATGGGCCCGGTGCTGTTTGCGGTGATGATTTCCTTCATGACCCGCCAGGCCACCGAGCGCATGGAAGCGCCGCTGGAGCTGCCGGTGGTCGGCGCCGAGCACGCCCCCGCGCTGGTCGACTTTCTCGAGCGCCAGGGCGTGATCATTCAGCCGCCGCCGGAGGATCCGGAAGCGGCGATACGCACCGAGGAAGAAGAAGTCATCCTGCGCATCGGCCCGGACTTTGCCGAGGCCTGGGCTCAAGGCCGGCCGGCGCCGCTTGAGCTGATCGCCGATCAGTCGCTGCGCTATACCGGCGCGACCATCAGCCGGGTGCGCGGTTACCTCAACCGCTGGTCCAGCCAGATCAGCAACAACCGGCTGATGCTGCGCGGGGTGCATCCCGACCTGACCCGGCCGCTGGATGTTCGCATCACCGACCTGTCGACGCCGGAGGCGCGCGGCGGCATGCTGCTGGCCTTCCTGCCCTATTTCATGCTGATCACGGTCTTCATGGGTTCGATGCACATGGCCATCGACACCACCGCCGGCGAACGTGAGCGCAAGTCTTTAGAGCCCCTGTTGATCAACCCGCTACCGCGCTGGCAGATCATGGCCGGCAAGCTGGGCGCGACCACAACCTTTGCCCTGATGACCCTGGGTCTGGGCCTGATTGCCTTTGTCATCGCCATGGGCCACCTGCCGGTAGCCGACATGGACATGGCGCTCAACCTGGACTTCCGGGTCGCCGCCTGGACCTTCCTGCTGTGTGCGCCGGCCGCCCTGCTGGCTGCAGCACTGTTGACCATCCTGTCAGCCTTTGCCAAGAGCTTCCGCGAGGCCCAGAGCTAT
>SKQS01000066.1 GCA_007118895.1 Wenzhouxiangella sp. | reverse complement strand
GACCTTCGGTTCTGAGTGTCACGATCATCCTCCGATGATCCCAGAACCCGGCCAACCTCCAGGCTCACTTCTCGTTGGAAATACGCGCCTCGTTCAGGCTCATGTGTCATTGGAAAAGACTCTGGCTGCCAGTCGAGCCTGTGCTGTGGCATGATCAGTTTCTGCTGATTTTTTCGGATAGCAATCACGATGCCGCGTCATACCGGACTTTTTCTGGCCCTGGCCGTGCTGGCCTGGACCTTCTGGTCCAGCCCCAGCCTGACCGAGATCGCCGCCGGGGTGGCGGTGTTCCTGTTCGGCATGATGGCGCTGGAGCAGGGCTTCAAGACCTTCACTGGCGGGGCGCTGGAGCGGGTACTCAAGGCCTCGACAGACCGACTGTGGAAGAGCCTGACCTTTGGTGCGGTTGCCACCACACTGACCCAGTCGAGTTCGCTGGTCTCGGTGATCACCATTTCCTTCCTGAGCGCCGGCCTGCTCGGGCTACACCAGGGTATCGGGGTGATCTTCGGCGCCAATCTCGGCACCACTACCGGCGCCTGGCTGGTCGCGGGTTTGGGGATTCGGGTCAATATCGCCGCCTATGCCATGCCGCTGCTGGTGTTCGGGGTGGTGATGAGCTTCAATCGCGCGCGTGGGGTGCGCGGCTTCGGCCAGATACTGACCGGCATCGGCTTCCTGTTCTTGGGCATTCACTTCATGAAGGAGGGCTTCGAGGCCTTCCAGGACAGCATCGATTTGAGCCAGTACGCGGTCGCCGGGCTGGCCGGCCTGCTGCTGTATACCCTGCTGGGGATGATTGCCACGGTCGTGATGCAGTCCTCGCACGCCACCCTGGTACTGATCATCACCGCCCTGGCTGCCGGGCATATCACTTACGAAAACGCCCTGGCGCTGTCGATTGGCGCCAATGTCGGCACCACCATTACTGCGCTGCTCGGGGCGATCGGCGCAAATATCGCCGGCCGTCGTCTGGCTGCCGCGCACCTGATATTCAATGTCACCACCGGGATTGTCGCCCTGGCCCTGATCGGCTTTTTCGTGCGGGCGGTCGAGACCGGGGCCGACTGGCTCGGCATCGCCCCGGACAACCACACGCTCAAGCTGGCCCTGTTCCATACCCTGTTCAATCTGGCCGGCATTGTTCTGATGGTGCCATTCATTGGCGTGCTGGTTCGTCAGCTTGAAACAAGACTGAAACCCAGACCGGTCAAACTGTCCTCACCCAAATACATCAGTGAAGGCATGCGCGAAGTACCCGGTGCGGCACTGGAAGCCTGCCGCAAGGAACTGGTCCGGCTGTTCTGGCGGGTCTTCGAGTTGATTGCCCGGGTGCTTCAGTACGAGCCGGCCCAGCTTCGCCGGGTCAGCCAGGCAGAAGCGCTGAAGCAGGCACCGGAAAGCATTCGGCCAGTCGATGTCGACGAGGTCTACATACAGCGAGTCAAGCCGCTGCACGGCCTGATTCTCGATTACATGACCCGGCTGCCGGTGGAAGGTCATCGCGCCCAGCAGCTGGTATTGCTGCGCAGCGCCAGCCGACACCTGATCGAGTCAGTCAAGGATGCCAAGCATCTGCACAAGAACATGATCGCCAATCTGAACTCGCCCAATCTGCAGCTGCGCCGAGAATACCTGGCGATGCGCGCCCACCTGGGCTGGCTACTCAATCGTCTCAATGCCTTGAGCCGCGACCCGGCCGAGTCTTTGGACGTGGAGCTCGGCGTGCTGCTGGCCGAAGCCGAACAGCAGGATATCGTGACCAATGGGCACCTGGACAGCCTGATCCGCGATCTGCAGGTGACGCCGGAGCAGGCCACATCGCTGATGAACGACAGCGCCTATGTTTATCGAATCTCGAAGAATCTGATCGCCATGGCCAGGATGATCTTCGTGCCCTTCGAGCAGATCGACCAGGAGATCGCTCAGCAGGTCGGGCTGGACCCGGCCGAACTGCGCACCCTGCTTAGCGAGGCCGGCCAGGAGAAGTCTGAATGAGCAGCAATGACCTGATCAAGAAACTGAAGAAGTTTCTGTCCAAGGACCTGCGCGAGCGGCGCAATAAACGCGACAAGCTGCACAAGCTCTTGAAAAAGATGCGCAAGCGTCAGAAGGAACTCGAGCAGGCAATGGAAACAGCCACGGCCGAGGAGCGTGAGTCGCTGGAGCGGGCCTTGCTGGTCCTCAACAAGCAGCGCGAGAAAGGTCTTCAGGCCCTCAAGGAGCTGCGCGAAAGCGCCTCCGAGAATTGATCTCGATCAGTGCGATCGAGCAGGACCATGCTAGGCTGAACCCGGTTCATCAATGAGGGGTCGGCCCGAATGCAGGAAATTGTTCCCCGCTACGAATATCGCGCCTTCGCGCCAGGCTTCGGCATCGTCGAACAGCGGCTGCGTCAGCTCGGCGGCCAGCCGGCCATTCGCGAAAGTGACGAAATCTACCTGGTCTCGGCCAACGCACCGGACTGCAATATCAAGATCCGTGACGACAGGCTTGATATCAAGCTGCTGAAATCGCAGAGTCGGGGCTGGGAACAGTGGTCGCCAGCCGGCAAGTGGTCCTTCCCCTTGCACGCTGAGGCGCTGACTCTTCTAGCCGAGCACCTGCCCATAGACACTGACAGGGCCACCTCGTATTCGTCCGGCTGCCAGTCGTTCGTCGACTGGATGACCGCATCGAATGAGCGACTGGTCGCGGTCGATATCTTCAAGCGCCGGTTCGGATTCGAGATCGATGGCTGCATGGCCGAGCTGGCCGAGGTCTCGGTCAATGGCGCCATGATCCAGACCGCCTGCGTGGAATCAACCGATCTGGAAAAAGCCATCGCCCTGGCCGAACGGCTTGGGCTGGACCAGTTCGACAATACCAGTTACGTTCGGGCACTACTGACCATCACCGGCCTGGTTCGCCGGCGCTGATGGGCAACAAGGAATCGTCCGAGGCCGGATTCGGCAGCGATGCCCTGGACATGGGCAGTTACCGTATCGATCGCCTGCCCAAGCGGGAGCGATCGACCACGGAATTGTGGATGGCCCGCGCCGGGATTCCCCTGGCCGTACTATGCTTCATCCTGTTCGGCTTCCTGTGGACACCGGATTTCCTCCTGGCCTTCAGTGCCGATGTCCTGCCCGACCGCGCGCTGGTTGTCCTGGAAGAAGTCGGCCGCGACGAAATGATTCGCCGCAATGCCTTCATGCTGGCGATTTTCCTGGTCGGCATGATCCTGTGGACGGCACAGTCGATTCCCAACTACCTGACCTCGCTGATCATCATCATTACCCTGGTGCTCACCGAGGTGCTGACCGAGCGAGAGGCCTATGCCCAGCTCGGCCACCCGATCATGTGGCTGAACATCATGTCGTTCATCCTGGCCAGCATGCTGGTCAAGACCGGGCTGGCCAAGCGCTTCACGCTGTGGTTCATCCTGCGTTTCGGCCAGAATGCCTCGCGGGTTTTCTTAAGCTTCATCGTCATCAACGTCACGCTGTCGGCGTTCATATCGGCGACCACGGCCAAGGCGGCCATCCTGTTGCCGATCTTCATGGTCATCGCCGCCATCTACGGTTCTCGACCGGGTACCGGCAAGGCCAACTTCGGCCGCAATATCGTTCTGCAGAACCTGCTCAACATCAATCTCGGCGCCGGTGCATTCGTCACCGGATCAGGCGCCAACCTGCTGGCTGCTGCCCTGATCAGCGGCGCCATCACCGGCGGAGTGTTCTTCGCCGACTGGATGATGGCGATGCTGCCGACCATGCTGGGGCTGATGCTGATCGGCTACATCCTTGGCATGAAGATGGTCTTTCCGCTCGAAGAGAAGGAAAAACTGCCCCAGGTCGAGGGCGGGATGCAGCGGTTGAAAGAGGAATACGACAAGCTGGGCCCGGTTCGCTGGGACGAGATTCGCGCCGCCGTGATCTTTCTGACCATCCTGGGCCTGTGGGCGACCGACCGCCTGCACGGCATCAGCCCGACCGCCGTTGCCTTCGTCGGCGGCATCGTGGCGCTGATGCCACGCATCGGCATCGTCGAGTGGAACGACGTCGATATCCCCTGGCATCTGATGCTGTTCTCGGCCGGCGCCTACTGCCTGGGCGCCGGATTTGCCCAGACCGGCCTGCCGAATATTGCCGTCGATGCCTTCTTCACCGGAATCGGGCTGGACCAGAGCACACCGTTCTGGGTGCTGTACCTGATTCTCACCGGGGTGATGTGCTATTCGGCACTGCTGTCACAATCAAAAACCATGCGGGCGATGATCTTCGTGCCGATCGCTATCGGCACGGCAGAACATTTCGGTCATCCGGTGATCAGCCTGGCCCTGCCGGTGGCCTTCCTGATCGAGCATGTCTACGTGCTGCCGTTCAACTCCAAGCCAGCCGCCCTGCTGTATGAAACCAACATGTACAGCCTGACTGATGCGATCAAGTACGGCATCATCATGATGACCTTCGGCTGGCTGGCAGTCATCATCATGGGCGAGACATGGTTCCGCTTTCTCGGCATCACGCCCAACGGAGTATTCGGGATTTTCTAGCCCCATTCACTAAACGGGTGGGCGATCAGGTTGGAGTTGAAGTAGCGCGGGTCGCCGGAAACCTCCTCGCCCAGCCATTCGGGTCGCTCGAAGGCCTCGTTCTCATCTTCGAGTTCGATCTCGGCAACCACCAGCCCCCGGTTGGCGCCATGAAACTCATCGACCTCCCAGACGTGGCCTGCAAGCGCGATGCGATAGCGCGTCTTGTCGATGGTCGGCTGCAGGCACAGCTCGTTGAGCATGCTTGCCGCATCCTCAGGCGGGATCTGGTACTCGTACTCGGAGCGGCTAATGCCCCGGGTCTGGCCCTTGATGGTCAGCCAGGCCTTGTCGTCGATCGACCGGACTCTCACCACCCGCTCAGGATCGCTGGAAAGATAACCCTGGCGCAGTCGCTGCCCTGCGGCTTCCTGCCGCCAGTAATCACCCCGGACCAGAAACTTGCGTTCGATTTCTTGTGCCATTTCTCTCCTCACCGGTGTCAGTCGCCACAATGTAGTCGAACTGTCACATATTTTGACTACGATCAATCCTCGTTGTCGCCCAAGCGGTCATGATGACATCGTGGTCCCAGGGCCGATCCTGATCTGTCGCGCCGGTCGACCGCTCGACGTGCACCGTTCAAACCGGGGAGCGAGACCGGGATGGACATGCACAAAGCCAAAAACACCAGGAGTTGCATCATGTTCAAGCATATCAGTCTCGGAGCGATCTGCGCGCTTTCGCTGTTTCTGGCAGCCGGCGCACAAGCTTCGGAAACCGATCGGCTGATCGAAATCCTGATTGCAAAAGGGATTCTGACTGTCGAGGAAGCCGAAACCATCCGCAGCGAGGTCGCTCAACCAGCTCCTCAGGAGCCGGTCGAGAAAGTCAAGTTGATCGGCAGCGAACTCGGCTATGAGCCGACCGCGCCGTTGCGCGACGACCGAACTACCGCGCAGGTACCGAGATTCGGCATCGAGTCAGCTGACGGAGCTGATCGCTTCCGCATGCGCGGACGGCTGCAGGTCGATGCTGCTCGCCAGGATTTCGGCGACGACATTAGCAACGTGGCCCGTCAGGGCCATGACTTTCCCGAGTATGGCGTGATCCTGCGGCGAGTGCGCCTGGGTGCGCTGGGCATCATGCGTGAGCGCTGGGAATGGCAGATCGAGGCCGATTTCTCGGAAAACGAGGTCGACCTGGCCAATGTCTACATGGCCTACCTGCTGGAGCATGGAGGAAGGCTGGCGATTGGACATTTCAAGGAGCCGTTCGGCATGGAATACGCCACCAGCTCGCGCTACATCACCTTCATGGAACGTTCGACCGCGGCCGATGCCTACAAGGTCAACCGTGAGCCAGGCATCATGTATGAAACCATTCAGCCGAACTGGTACCTGGGCACCGGTATCTTCGGCAGCGGTATCGATCTCGATCGCGAAGTTCGTGAAGGCTGGGCCTTTTCGCTGCGCGGCTCGTTCGCGCCCTACCTGAGCGATACCGGCTTCGTACACATAGGCGGCGGCGTCAACCGCCGCGTCAACGCCGTGGACAAGGACTCCGGTGACTTCCTGCCGGTCCGTCTGCGTTCCCGCGAAGGGACCCGTGCCATTGATGCCCGCCTGATCGGGCGTAACGATATCGAAGGGGTCAAGAACTTCACCCGCAGCAACCTGGAATTTGCTGCAGGTCATGGCCCCTGGTGGCTGCAGAGCGAGTACTACCGGGTCAACCTGAACCTGGATCCGGACCGCGGCGATGTTCGCGTCGACGATGACTCGCTGACCCTGGACGGCTGGTACCTGCAGGGCGGCTGGTTCCTGACCGGCGAGCAGAAGAACTACCGCGCATTCAGCGGTGACTTCGGCCAGCAACGCCCGAACTATAACTTCGATCCGCGCAACGGCACCTGGGGTGCTTTCGAGCTGGCGTTCAGGTATTCGGTGGCTGATTCGCGCGAGCACTCGCGCGCCGGGCGTGGCCAGAAAATGGAGATGTACACCGCGGGCCTGAACTGGTACATGACGCCCGAGGTGCTGATGAAGTTCAACGTCATTTATCTGGAAGGAGAACGTGACGATTTCAAGGACGATGGCTGGGTCTACGGCATGCGCTTCCAGTACATCTTCTGACTTTCCCGCAAGATCAATCCTCTTTCGGCCCGGCCCGGCAACGGTGCCGGGCCTTTTTTTGTCCCGGCCAATGCGACGCTCCCCGTTCACCGAAGCAAGCGGCGAACATAGCCGGTCACCGCCGCCAGGCGATGCCGGCGAACAGCCAGCGGCCGGGCAAAGGGGCAAAGCCGGCCTCGGCAACCTCGCGGTCGAGCAGGTTGTTGCCTTCGACAAACCACTCGATGTCGCCACGTTCGATGCTCAGGCGCGCTGCCGCCAGCAGGCTGGACTGGCCGCTGTTGCGGCGCACGTGGCGCAGCTCGCCGGACAGGCGGGTGCGCTCGCCGGCGACCAGCACGGCGTTAAGGCTGCTGGCCTGACGGGCAAAGTCCAATGCGTACTTGATCTGCCGCCCGTCATTTTCGAGCCTGGTATTCAGCCGGACGTGCGACAGGCTGATTGCCTCCAACCAGGTCGGGCCCGGCGCCAGCCACCGCCACTGGATTTGCCCGCCGCGCGTGCGGTGACCGTCGAAATTCGCCGCCCGCCAGGTCACCTCGCCGGGCTGTCTCGCCCAGTCGATCAGGTTTCGAGTGCGACGATCGAACAAGGCCAGCTCGATGCGATGCCGGTCCAGGGCGGTCCTCGCGCCGACCTCGTGAAACTGGCTGCGCTCGACCTCAAGCGCCGGGTTTCCGACGTTGCCGCCGCTGACCAGGTTGAGTTCGGTATAGGAAGGCAGACGCACCGAGCGGGCCGAGGCTGCAAACAGCGTCCAGGCGTTCGCTGGTCGATAACGAATTCCCACTGACGGCAGCCAGAAGCGACCATCATCGCGATAATCGATCAGGGTCAGGCCGGCTTCGGCCGCCAAGGTTTTGCTCAAGGTCTGGCGGTGAGCCAGCCAGACCGAGCGTTCCAGTCGACGGTCCTGGCCCAGGGCATTGGAATCAATGCGCTGGCGCTGCTGGTTCAGACCAAGAATGGAACGCCCCTGATCCCACTGTCGGCTGGCGCTGGCGCTTATTCCGGCAATCCGGGTTTCGTGTTCGTTGATGAAGGCGGCGCTGCCGACCTGGGTGCGGAACCAATCTTCGTGACCGCGCCACCAGCTCCTGACATCGAGCCGCCAGTCTCCCAGCGGCAGCTCGGCGCCGCCGTAGGCCAGCCGCGTGCGGGTCTGCTCGCGCTGGTCCGGAAAGTCAGCGGTATAGAACTTGAAGGCACCGAAGTCACGGTCGTCGATGCCCAGACCCCAGAACAGGCTAACGTGGTCCGACCGGCTGCGACCGGTGTAATGTGCCCGAGCAGCCGTGAAGTCGGTCGGCTGGTCCGACAGATGTCCGTCCGATCGCTGGGCCTCGGCCGAAATTCGGTGTCCGCTTGCCGCACCGGCAAAACCAAGCGATCCAGCCCCCTCGGCAAACTGGTAGCGCCCGACGCGCAGCCTGGCGGCACGCCGGACCGAATCGTCATCACGGGTCACGATGTTGATGACCCCGCCCGTAGCCTGGCCGCCGAAAACCATCGCGCCCGGACCCTTGATGATCTCGATCCGCTCGATATGCTCCAGCGGCACCGGCAGATTCATGTTGTGGTGCCCAGTCTGAACGTCCCTGAGCGGAATGCCGTCAATCATCAGCAGGGTTTGTTCGTAGGCGGTACCGCGAATGCCGATGTCGGCCTGCACGCCGACGGCACCGCGCCGTCGAATATCGACGCCGGCTGCGGTGGCCAGCACTTCGGCGAGGCTGGCCGCCGGCGCCCGCTCGATGTGTTCGCGTGTAATCACCGCGACTGACTGGAAACTATCCTCCAGCGCGGTCTCGAATGGCCCGGCGGTTACCGTCAGCGGCTCCAGCACAGCCGGACGGATTGCCGGCAACTGGCCGAGTTGAACAGGTACAACAATCATCAGGACCAGTAATCCAGACGTCATGGGCGATTGCACTCACGTATACAGGAAGGCGCGCAGTCTACCTCAAGAGAATAGACCAGGTTGACAGAATAGGCCGATGCTTTCGATAAAAGGCGGCCGGATGCTACCCTCAAGGCTGGTGCAGCAACCAAAAACCGTCATGACCGAGAAAATTGATCAGGGTGAAGTCACCCAGCTACTGGAGCAGCTTGAGCAAAGCCCGGACGCACTGGCGCAGATTGCCAACCTGGTCTACGACGACGTACGACGACTGGCCCGCTTTCAGCGTCTGGACCAATCCTCCGGACCCACGCTGCAGACCACGGCGGTGGTCAACGAGGCTTTTCTGAAGGTGTTCAGCGACGGCTCGTCGCCCAACATCAACAACCGCACCCACCTGCTTCGACTGATGTCGCGCGCGGTGCGCCAGATCATCATTGATTATGCCCGCAAGCGACTGGCCAAGAAGCGGGGTGGCGATGTTCCCCACAGTGACCGCGACGTCGAGGCGCTGGCCAGCGAAAGCGAGTCCGATGCCCTGCGACTGATAGAGATCGAGGCGGCTCTGAAGCGACTCGAGGCCATGGATCCGCGCTTGGTCGAGATCATCGAGGCCCGCTTCTTTGCAGGATTTTCGACCACTGAAATTGGCGAAATCCTGGATATTTCGACGCGTACAGTTCAAAGAGAACTGCGCCGCGCGTCGGCCTGGTTGAAGCTGGAGCTCGAACACAATGACAGCAGTTGACCGTCGTGCACTTGTCGCTGCAGTCCCTTAAAATTTCCAGGGAGTCTGCTTTAATCCGCTCACCGGGCGCTGGGCCGCGACAAGCCAGGCGGCCAGTCACGATAAAACTGAAAAACTCAATCGATCAGAATGACCGCCAGGGCAGCGGCCCCAAGTACCGCCAGAACGATCAGGCTCCAGCGGATCAGGGTGCGCCGGACCTGCTCGGCGCCCTCGGTTTCCAGAATGTTCATCTGTGCCTTGCTCAAACGCTGCTCCACCGGGTGATCGGGATTCTTCAGCAGCGCAAGCGCATCGTCGTACTGGCTCTCGAACAGCACCCACAGACTATGTGCCGCCTTGCCCCCCTGCACCCTGTGCATTCTGGGCAGGGTGACATCGGCCAGGTGAGTGGCTATGCCGTGAGCGCGCAGAAAGGCCGCGCGCTCGGCAGCCTCGGTTCGGGTTTCAAAGCGCGCCAGTAAACGCATCTGCTGGTTTCTCCTGTTGCCGTTGGTTATCTCCATCTGCGCGCTGGACGACCGCTGCTTCCGTTATCATGGGCCATCCCGCGCCGAAGACAGAATAGCCGATGAATCGCAACCATTTGACTGCGCTCTCACCGCTCGACGGGCGCTATGCCAGTCGCCTCGACGGCATGGCCGAGCTTTGCTCGGAAGCCGGCCTGATTCGCCACCGTGTCATTGTGGAGATCGCCTGGTTCAAGGCACTGGCCGAATGGGCGGACTTCGAGCCCGTGCCGCAGCTTTCAGCGAGCGATCGTGCATTTCTCGACCAGCTGGGCACAGAGTTCAGCACCGATGACGCCGAGGCGGTCAAGCAGATCGAAAAAACCACCAACCACGATGTCAAGGCCGTCGAGTACTGGCTCAAGCAGAAGCTGGCCGAACGACCCGGCCTGGCTGAGCATCGCGAGCTCATTCATTTTGCCTGCACCTCCGAGGACATCAACAACCTTGCCTGGGCGCTGATTCTGCGCCAGGCCGTGACCACCCAGCTCGATCCACTGCTGGCCGAGCTGGATCGCCGGCTGGAGGCCATGGCCATTGACCATGCCGGCCTGTCCATGCTGTCGCGCACCCATGGCCAAACCGCCTCGCCAACCACCCTGGGCAAGGAGCTGGCCAACGTGGTGTTCCGGCTGCGACGGCAGCGCCGACAGCTGGCCTCAGTCGAGATCAGCGGTAAAATCAATGGTGCAGTCGGCAACTTCAACGCGCACCTGGCCGCTTGTCCGGAACTGGACTGGCCGGAATTGGCGCGCCGGCTTGTCGAAGACCTGGGCCTGGTATGGAATCCCTACACGACCCAGATCGAACCACACGACATGATCGCCGAGCTCGCTCACGCGCTGGTCAGGATCAACACCGTGCTACTGGATTTCGCACGAGACGCCTGGGGTTATGTCTCGCTGGGCTATTTCCGCCAGCGCCTGGTCGAGGGTGAAGTGGGATCCTCGACCATGCCTCACAAGGTCAACCCGATCGACTTCGAAAATGGTGAGGGCAATCTCGGCCTGGCCAACGCGCTGCTGGAGCACCTGGCCGCCAAGCTGCCGATCTCGCGCTGGCAGCGCGACCTGACCGACTCCACGGTCCAGCGCAGCCTGGGCTCGGCGCTGGGCTACTGCGCCCTGGGCTGGCAATCCATACTCAAGGGACTGGACCGGATCGATCCGGATCCCGAGCGACTGGCGTCTGACCTGGACCAGGCCTGGGAAGTGCTAGGCGAGGCGATCCAGACCGTGATGCGGCTGCACGACATCCCTGAACCTTACGAAAAACTCAAGCAGCTGACCCGCGGCCGGAGGATCGACCGCCAGGCCATCGCCGAGTTCGTGGCCGATCTGGAGCTGCCTGACCCGGTTCGCAAGCACCTGCTGGCAATGACTCCCGCCGGATATACCGGCAATGCCGAAGCCATGGCCAGGGCGATTTCCCGATACGTCTGAACCGCTCTCGGCCAGGGGGTCAATTCGACCAATGTCAATACCCGCCGGAAGTGTCGGCCGGTATAATCAACTGTTATTCACTAGATGGCTGGTCGGCAAGATTTCCTAAACATGAGTGACTATCTCAAGGAGCAGTACCGGGCGTCGCCGTTTTCCGGCGGCAACGCCGATTTTGTCGAGGCGCTGTATGAAGCCTGGCTGGATGATCCAGGCTCGGTCTCCGAGCACTGGCAAGATGTTTTTGCCGGCCTGCTGCGCGACTCGCACCGCGACGACACCCGTCATCGCTCGATTGCTGCCCGCTTTCGCGCGCTGGCCGCCAATGGCCACTATCAAGCAATGCCGGTGGCTGCCGAAGACTTCAAGCAGGCCGGGGTACTGCGTCTGATCAATGCCTATCGCGTTCGCGGCCATCAGCGCGCCCGTCTCGACCCGCTGGGGCTGAGCCATCGGCCTGAAGTACCAGATCTGGAGCTTTCCTTCCACAACCTGTCCGATTCCGACCTGGACACCACCTTTCATACCGGCACCCTGGCGGCCCCGGATCACCTGACACTGTCCGAGATCGTAGATATCTGTCATCGCACCTATTGCGGCACGGTCGGCGTCGAGTACATGCACATCACCGACACCACCCAGCGTCGCTGGCTGCAGCAGCGCCTGGAAGGCGCACGCGGCGACTACCAGCCTGCCAGAGAGGACCGTATTCGCCTGCTCCACAAGCTGACTGCGGCCGAAGGAATGGAAAAATACCTGCATTCCAGGTACGTCGGTCAGAAGCGCTTCTCGCTGGAAGGCGCCGAAAGCCTGATTCCGCTGTGCGACACCCTGATTCGTCACAGCGGCAGCCAGGGCATCAAGGAAATGGTGATCGGCATGGCCCATCGCGGCCGACTCAATGTGCTGGTCAATATTCTTGGCAAGAGCCCGGGCGAGCTGTTCGCCGAGTTCGAGGGTCGCATTGCCCGCGACGACCCCAACCGGACCGGCGATGTCAAGTATCACATGGGGTTCAGTTCCGACGTGCGTACCCCTGGCGGGGTGATGCATCTGGCGCTGGCCTTCAACCCCTCCCACCTTGAGATCGTCAACCCGGTAGTGGCCGGCTCGGCCAGGGCGCGGCAGACGCGGCTGAAGGACATTCGCCATGAGCAGGTGCTTCCGGTACTGATCCATGGCGATGCAGCCTTCGCCGGCCAGGGCGTGGTGATGGAGCTGCTGAACATGTCGCAGGCGCGCGGGTTCAACGTTGGCGGCACCTTCCACGTGGTGGTAAACAACCAGATCGGCTTCACCACTTCCAACCCGCTGGATGCCCGCTCGACGCTGTACTGCACCGAAGTGGCAAAAATGGTTCAGGCACCGATCTTCCACGTCAACAGCGACGATCCGGAGGCAGTGCAGTTCGTGACCCGCGTTGCCGCAGATTTCCGGCGCGAATTCAAGAAGGACGTGGTCATCGACCTGGTCTGCTATCGTCGCCATGGCCACAACGAGGCCGACGAGCCGGCCGCGACCCAGCCGCGCATGTACCAGGTCATTCGCAAGCTGGACTCGGCGCGAGAGCAATATTCCGCAGTCCTGGTCAAGGAAGGGCTGGTATCGCGGGAAGATCTGCAGACTTTCGAAACTGATTATCGAGACAAGCTCGATCGCGGCGAGCCGGTGGTCGAGCTGGTTGACGAGAAGGACGCGCTGGTTACCGTCGACTGGACCCCTTTCCTGGACAGCGACTGGCGCGACCCGGCCGATACGGCGGTTGACGCCGAGCATATCGGCAAGCTGTCAGATCGCCTGACCAGCCTGCCCGACGGCTTCAAGCTGCACCGCCAGGTCGAACGCATCGTGGAAGCGCGGCGCAAAATGGCCCGCGGCGAAATACCCATGGACTGGGGCTTTGCTGAAACCATGGCTTATGCCACCCTGATCGAGTCCGGCTACGGGCTGCGGCTGGTCGGACAGGACTCCGGGCGCGGCACGTTCTTCCACCGCCACGCCATGCTTTATGACCAGAACGAAGCCACCGCCTGGATGCCGCTGGGGCAATTCAACAACGAACCGAACCGCGTGATGGTGATCGACTCGCTGCTGTCGGAAGAAGCGGTGCTTGGGTTCGAATACGGCTACGCCACCGGCGACCCGGGAAGCCTGGTGATCTGGGAGGCCCAGTTCGGCGATTTTGTCAACGGTGCGCAGGTGGTCATCGACCAGTTCATCGCCTCCGGTGAGGCCAAGTGGGGCCGGCTGTGCGGGCTGGTGATGTTCCTGCCACACGGCTACGAAGGCCAGGGTCCGGAACATTCCTCGGCGCGCCTGGAGCGCTTCATGCAGCTGTGCTCGGGCAACAACATTCAGGTCTGCGTCCCGACCCTGCCGGCACAGATGTTCCACATGCTCAGGCGCCAGATGCTCAGGCCGTTCCGCAAGCCGCTGGTGGTGATGACCCCGAAGTCGCTGTTGCGCCACAAGGCGTCGACGTCAAGCCTGGAAGACCTGGCCGGCGGTCAGTTTCAGGTCGTCATCGACGATTCGGCCATCACAGCGCCGTCGAAGGTAAAACGCGTGGTGTTCTGCTCCGGCAAGGTGTATTTCGACCTGGCCGCCGAGCGCGACAAGCAAGAGATCCGTGATGTTGCCCTGGTGCGGGTCGAACAGCTTTACCCGTTTCCGCGCGAAGAACTGACCGAGACCCTAAGCCGCTACAAGCATGCCCGCGAGATCGTATGGTGCCAGGAAGAGCCGGAAAACCAGGGCGCCTGGTTCCAGATCCGTCATCATCTCCAGGCCTGCATAGGCGAAAAGCAGAGCCTCGACTATGTCGGGCGCGCGGGCTCGTCTTCCCCGGCCGTGGGCTACTACCAGGTACACAAGGAGCAGCAGGCCCAACTGGTGGAAAGCGCCCTGAAGCGTTGAAAAACAACAAGCGAAATTTAACAAGCACTCGAAACCAATCATCTGCCTACGGATAACTCATGAGTACACAAGTCAAGGTGCCCAACCTGCCCGAATCGGTATCGGACGCCACCATTGCCAAGTGGCACAAGAAAGTCGGCGACAGCGTCAGCCGTGATGAGAACCTGGTCGACCTGGAAACCGACAAGGTCGTCCTCGAAGTGCCGGCACCGGCCGACGGTGTGCTTGCCGAGATCAGCGCCGAGGAGGGCGATACCGTTGGCGAGGGTGACGTGCTGGGCAGCATCGGTGAGGGCGATGGCAACAAGGCCACCGATGACAGCGACACCGACAGCAAGGACGACAAGACCAAAAGCAGCTCCGGCGACGATGATTCAGACGCGGCCAGTGAGAAGGCCGGGAGCGAACCCGACTCGGAGAAGCAGGACTCAGCCGGTCAGAAGCGCGCTCCAAGCAAGGAGGACACCGCCGACCTGGCGCCCTCGGTTCGTCGACTGGTCGAGGAAAACGCGGTCGATCCCGGCCAGATTGCCGGCTCCGGTCGGGGCGGGCGGATTACCAAGGGTGACGTGCTCGGCCATCTGAAATCCGGCGCCTCCGCTGGCCCCAGAAGCGAGGAGCGGGTCAAGATGTCGCGGCTGCGCTCGCGTATCGCCGAACGCATGAAGGAAGCGCAGAATACTGCCGCCATTCTGACCTCGTTCAACGAGGTCAACCTGAAGGCGGTGATGGACCTGCGCGCTCGCTACAAGGACCAGTTCCAGAAGACCCACGGGGTCAAGCTCGGATTCATGTCGTTTTTCGTCAAGGCCTGCTGCGAGGCGCTGCAGAAACACCCAGTGGTCAACGCCTCGGTAGACGGCAATGAAATCGTCTATCACGGCTACCAGGATATCGGCATTGCGGTGTCCACCGATCGCGGTCTGGTGGTCCCGGTACTTCGTGATGCCCACCGACTGGGCCTGGCCGAAATCGAACAGGGCATCGCCGATTACGCTGAATCGGCCCGCAAGGGCACGATCAAACTGGAGGACCTGCAGGGCGGAACATTCACCATCACCAACGGCGGCGTATTCGGCTCGCTGTTATCGACGCCGTTGCTCAACATGCCGCAAAGCGCCATTCTCGGCATGCACGCCATCAAGGAACGACCGGTGGTCGAACAGGGCCAGGTCGTGGTTCGACCGATGATGTATATCGCCCTGTCCTACGATCACCGAATCATCGACGGCCGTGACGCCGTTCTGTTCCTGGTCGCAGTCAAGGAAGCCCTGGAAGATCCGGCCCGCATGTTGCTGGGCCTGTGACCGCCGTTCATCGCGCAAGGAATCCAAACAACCATGTCTGAAAAGCAATTCGACCTGATCGTCATCGGCGGTGGACCCGGCGGCTACGTGGCCGCCATACGCGCCGCCCAGCTGGAAATGAAGGTACTGCTGATCGACGACCGAACCGACGACAAGGGCCGCCCGGCTCCCGGAGGCACCTGTCTCAACGTCGGCTGTGTGCCCTCCAAGGCGTTGCTGGACTCATCCAAGCACTACCACCATATCCAGCACGATTACGCCGCCCACGGCATCGGAGTGAAGGACCTGTCGATTGACGTCGGCCAGATGATCGACCGCAAGCGGGGCGTAGTCCGCCAGCTCAACGGCGGCCTGCTGCAGCTGTTCAAGGCCAACAAGATCGAGTTCGCCAACGGCCGCGGCAAACTGAAAAATGGCCGTTGTGTCGCCGTAGAACCAGTCGAGGGCGACCCGTGGGAGGCTACGGGCAAGCACGTGATCCTGGCCGCCGGCTCGGTACCCTTTACCATCCCCAATGTCGAAATCGATAATGAACATATCGTCGACAACGTCGGCGCGCTGGAGTTTTCCTCGGTGCCTGAGCGCCTGGGGATCATCGGCGCTGGTGTGATCGGGCTGGAAATGGGCAGCGTATGGCAGCGCCTGGGCAGCGAAGTGATCCTGTTCGAAGCCCTGAAGGAATTGCTGCCGGTGGTTGATCCGGACGTCAGCAAGGCTGCCGCCAGGATCTTCAAGAAGCAGGGCCTGGATATCCGGCTCGACACCAGGGTCGCATCGGCCGAGGTGGTCGACGGCAAAGTCAAGGTGACCTTTGAACAAGGCGACAACACCAAAACCGAGACTTTCGACAAGCTACTGGTCGCGGTCGGGCGCAAGGCCGCCAGCGAAGGTCTGCTTGCCGAGGACAGCGGCGTGCAGCTGACCGATCGCGGCCAGGTCGAGGTCGACGAACACTGCCGCACCAGTGTCGAAAATGTCTGGGCAATCGGCGATCTGGTACGCGGCCCGATGCTGGCTCACAAGGCCTCCGAAGAAGGTGTGGCGGTAGTCGAAACCATTGCCGGGAGCCACGGCCACATCAACCTGGATCACGTGCCGTGGGTGATTTACACGGACCCGGAAATCGCCTGGGTCGGCAAGACCGAGCGCCAGCTCACCGACGCCGGAATCGAGTACCGGGCCGGCAGCTTCCCGTTTGCCGCCACCGGTCGTGGCCTGGCCATGGGCGAGGCGCAGGGACATGTCAAGATCCTGGCCGATGCCGAAACCGACCGTATACTCGGCGCCCAGATCATCGGGCCCACCGCCTCGGAAATGATTGCCGAAATCGTGGTGGCGATGGAATTCGCCGGCGCCTCGGAGGATTTGGCGCGTATAGTCCACGCCCACCCGACCCTGTCGGAGGCCATCCACGAGGCGGCGCTGTCCGTCGACAAGCGCGCCATCCACAAGGCGAATTGATGGGCAGGGTGAGAGGGGAAGCGGTGAGACGGTGCGTCTGTGCGTCAGGTACCGAAAGCCGTAAAGCAGACCGCCGTTTTCCGTATGAGGTTTCCCTTCTCCCCTTCTTCCCCTCTCCCCCTCTACCCCTCTAACCACTTGAAAGAACATGACCACCAACATTCCCGACACTTTCCGAGCCCTGCGCATCTTCGATGACGAGTCCGGCTACCGGGCCGAAGTCGTCGAGCAGACGATCGATGACCAGTCCGAGGGCGATGTGGTGATCAAGGTCGCTTTCTCCAGCGTCAACTACAAGGACGCGCTGGCCGGCACCGGCAAGGGCAGGATCCTCCGACGCTTTCCGCTTAACGGCGGCATCGACGTTGCCGGCACGGTAGTCCAGTCCGGGGCGAAGAGGTTCAGCGAGGGCGATAAGGTACTGATGACCGGTTGCGGCTTGTCCGAAGTCCGCGATGGCGGCTATAGCGAATACCTGCGCGTGTCGTCGGAGTGGCTGGTCCCGCTACCGGACGGTCTGACCCTGCAGGAGTCCATGGTTATCGGCACCGCCGGCTTTACTGCTGCACTTTGTCGCTATCGAATGGAGCAACTCGGCCAGCAACCGGAGATGGGACCAATCGTGGTCACCGGTGCCTCCGGGGGCGTGGGCTCGCTGGCCATCGACCTTTTCTCTTCGGGTGGCTACTCCGTCTCGGCCATTTCCGGAAAACTCGACGAATTCGACTGGCTGCGCGAACTGGGCGCAGAGCAATGCATTTCACGGCATGACCTGCACTGGTCGGAAAAGCCCATGGACTCGGCACTGTTTGCCGGGGCAATCGACAACGTCGGTGGTGACATGCTCAGCGGACTGACCCGGGTGATCAAACCCTGGGGCACCATTGCCAGCTGCGGCATGGCCGGCGGCATCGGGGTCCGGACCACGGTAATGCCGTTCATCATCCGCGGCATCAGCCTGGTCGGCATCAACTCTGCCGGCTGCCCCTACCCGATCCGCGAGGAACTTTGGCAGCGGCTGGGCTCTGACTGGCGGCCACAGCACATGGATCGAATAGCCGGTGAAACCGTCGACCTGGACCAGCTGGACAAGGTATTCGTCCGCCTGCTCGAGGGTGGCGGTCTCGGCCGCACCACCGTTGCCCTCGGCGACAGGGACTAAGCGTTGCGATTTGCAGTATGATAAGGAGCTGATAGCCGCTCCAAAGCCAAACCAAGGGTGCAAGATGGCCAAGATACTGATTGTTGATGATTCCGAGACGCAGCTTTTTTCGCTCAAACAGATCGTTGAGGATGCTGGCCACCAGGCGGTGACCGCGACAAACGGCGAGGAAGGGGTCGAGGAAGCGACCAAGGAAATGCCGGACCTGATCCTGATGGACGTCGTCATGCCAGGATTGAACGGTTTTCAGGCCACCCGCAAGATTTCCAAGAATGAGGCGACGGCCAATATTCCGGTCATTTTCGTGACCACCAAGGACCAGGAAACCGACCGGATCTGGGGCATGCGCCAGGGTGCGGCGGCCTACATAACCAAGCCGGTGGACAAGAAAGAGCTGCTGGACGCCATCAATCGTTCGCTCTGACAACCCGCTCTGATAACCCCAACACTCCCAAGGAACAGACCAACATGATCGCTCCCGGCGACACACTGCCAGATGTCAACCTGACCATCATGGGACCGGAAGGCCCGGAGCCGGTCAGCACCGACGAGCTGTTCGGCGCCGGCACCTCGGTGCTGTTTGCCGTCCCGGGCGCTTTCACGCCAACCTGCTCAGCGCAACACCTCCCGGGTTACATCGCCAATCGCGAACAGCTTGGCGAGAAAGGGGTCGATAGAATTGTCTGCATGGCGGTCAACGATATTTTCGTCATGAACGCATGGGGCGAGCATGGTGGCGTTGACGATGGCATCACCATGGCTGCAGACGGAAACGGGGAGTTCGCGCGCGCAATCGGCCTGACTTTCGACGCATCGGCCTTCGGCATGGGCGAGCGTGCCCAGCGCTTCGCCATAGTCATCCGGGACGGAAAGGTGGACCAGTTGTTTGTGGAAGCGCCGGGAGAGTTTCGAGTATCCAGCGCCGAGCACGTGCTGGATCAGCTTTCGTAAGATTTCAGCCTGCCGGCCGCCCTCACCCGGTTGGGTAACGTACCGGGTTGACACCTTGTGGTTCGATCCAGCCAAACTGGAATCCGACCCAGAGCGCGATCAGCAAAAACATCGACAGGCCCACGCGCCAGCTCAACCGGCGTACTGTGCGGTCAGAATCCTCACCCTGATCCTTGACCAGGAAGTAAAAACTCGACGCCAGCGTGTACAGGATGGCAGCCAGAAAGCCCAGAATCAGCACCTTGCTCAGCAACGGCATACACTCTCATTTGACCAAGCTGGCAGTATAAAGGCCTCTGAAGATCGTGCCGTGATGATTTCCGATATGCGTCAATCCGTGCTGACATTCTGGCTACCCACGCTGGTCGCGGCGGCCGTGATTATCGCCAGCATTCAGCTGGCTCGCTGGCAGCTGGATCGCGCCGCTTACAAAACCGAGCTGCTGGAGTCCTGGGTGGAGGCAGAGCCGGTGAAAATCACCGGCAGCCTGAATGAAATTGCCGATCATGCTCCGATCCATATGATCGGTCAGTTTGACCCCCTGCGCCAGATCATGCTCGACAACCAGGTATTAGATACCCGGGTCGGCGTACGTGTGTTTACGCCCTTCGAGATCGAATCGACGTCGGAGATCGTGCTGGTCAACCGTGGCTGGCTGCCTTTCGACCGGCGCCAACCGGAGCAAACTCGTTGGGATACACCGGATCAGCTTCAGACCTTGACCGGCCGAATTTCGCCGCCACCCAGAGTGGGGCTCCAGATCGGTAGCATCGAGCCGCTGGATCCTGACGACTGGCCCAACCTGATGACCTATTTCGAGATCGAGCCGATTCGTCAGGTGCTGGGTGCAGAGATCGTCGACCGGGTCATCCTGCTCGATCCCGACCACCCGGCGCACCTGGACGGCAGACCCTGGCAGCCGGTGGTGATGGGGCCGGACCGCCACCGCGCCTATGCCTTTCAGTGGTTCATGATCGCACTGGCCGTTTTTCTGATCTGGCTGGTGCTGAGCTGGCGTTTCTGGAGATCGCGATGAGCCGCAAGGTCATCATCGTTGCTGTCTTTCTGATCTTTCTGGCACCGGTCATTGGATCCGTGCTGGTGCACAGCAACTGGATCAACTGGCAGCCGGGCCAGACCCGCAACCATGGCGAGCTGATTCAACCGCCGGTTACCCTGTTCGCCACCGGCACCAATCTGGAATCACCACCTACTGATCGCCCAGGAAAGGACCAGTGGATCCTGCTTGAAGTGCAGACCTCGGCATGTCAGTCTGAGTGCCTGGAGCAGCTCTACTGGCTGCGTCAGATCCGCCGTGCCCAGGACAGGCACCAGCCGGATATCGCGCTGATGCTGATCAGCAGCGAGGAACTGGATGGCGCCACCCGGGAACAGGTGCTGGCCCTGGCCGATGATTTTCTGATCATCGACGGCGATGAGGCATCCGAGCTGATCGCCCGACTCCCTGCTCCGGCCGGCGGCAGCAGCTTCATTGTCGACCCCCAGGGTCGGCTGGTGCTTCGCTACGAGCCCGACGCCGACCCCAACGGCATTCGCCGGGATTTGCGCCGCCTGGTAACCTGGACGGTGCGCGAATGAGTACGCTGGCAGTCACCGCAGGCCATTATCTGGGGCTGTGCAAACTCAAGGTTGTCTCGTTGATCGTTTTCACCGGGCTGGTCGGCATGGCACTGGCATCAAGCGGCATGATCCCGCTCAACGCGCTGATCTGGGGCAACCTTGGGATCGGACTGGCCGCCGCCAGCGCTGCCGCGATCAACCATCTGCTCGATGCACGCACCGACGAGGTCATGGCACGCACCCGCCATCGTCCGCTGCCGACCCGAGCCTTGAGCGAACGGCAAGTGCTGACGTTCGCCTTAGCCCTCTGCGCGCTGTCAATGCTGATGCTAAGCCTGCTGGTCAACGTACTCACCGCGGTGCTGACCTTTGCCAGCCTGATTGGCTATGCCATCGTCTACACCGCCTATCTAAAGCGCGCCACACCGCAGAACATCGTTATCGGGGGTGCTGCTGGCGCCGCCCCGCCGGTGCTGGGATGGACCGCCGTGACCGGGGAGATACACGCCTATGCGCTGGTCCTGTTCCTGATCGTCTTCGTCTGGACTCCGCCCCATTTCTGGGCTCTGGCAATTTATCGACGTGACGATTATGCCGCCGCTGACGTGCCCATGCTGCCGGTCACTCATGGCGATGCGTTCACGCGCTGGCAGATACTGTTTTACAGCATAATTCTGATTATCGTCAGCTCGCTGCCCTGGCTGATCGGAATGAGCAGCCTGGTGTACCTGGCAGGCGTCAGCGTGCTCAATATCGGCTTTCTCGCCTACGCTGTCGCAATGATGCTGTCGAAACGCACGGAATTGCCCATGCAGATGTTCAAGTACTCGGTGATCTATCTGATCGCCCTGTTTGCGTTTTTGCTGGTTGACCACTACATCCACTGACTTTCATACCTTGCTCAAGGATTGCTAGCATGTCCGACTCCCGCTCCGAATCTGCCACGCTCAAAGCACTGGAAGCCCATGACGAGTTTGTTGGCCGCCATATCGGTCCTCGCCAGGCTGAGATCGACGTCATGCTGGAAAAGGTTGGCGCGAGCTCCCTGAACGAGCTGATGAATCAGACCATGCCGGGAGCGATTCGCAGCGAAAGACCGCTGGCCCTGCCTGACCCACTCAGCGAGGCAGAGGTACTGGACCAGCTGCGCGAGCTGGCCGACATGAATTCGATCAGTCACAGCATGATCGGGCTGGGCTACCACCCGACTCTGACGCCCCCGGTCATTCAACGCAACGTACTCGAGAATCCCGGCTGGTATACCGCCTATACCCCGTACCAGGCCGAAATTTCGCAAGGTCGCCTGGAGGGTTTACTCAACTTCCAGCAGATGATCATGGACCTGACAGCGATGCCGCTGGCCAATGCATCGCTGCTTGACGAGGCCACTGCGGCTGCCGAGGCCATGGCCATGCTGCGCCGAGTCAACCGCAAGAATGCCAGTGATCGGTTTCTGATCGATGCCAATTGCCTGCCGCAGACTATCGACGTGGTCCGCAACAGGGCCCGGCACCTCGACATCCGCATCGAAATAGTCGACGACCTGGTCGCCTCGGCCGCCGAAGGAGACTGCTTCGGCGTACTGGCCCAGTACCCGGGCGCCGACGGAGCGGTGAGCGATCTGCGGCCGCTGAGCGAACTGGCCGGCAGTCAGGGTTTTCTGATTGCGGTTGCCACTGACCTGATGTCACTTGCCCTGCTGACACCACCGGGGGAGATGGGTGCCGATGTGGTCGTCGGAAGCGCTCAGCGCTTCGGCGTGCCGATGGCTTTTGGCGGCCCCCACGCAGCATTTCTTGCTACCCGCGAGGAGTATCGTCGCAGCGTGCCGGGACGGATCATTGGCGTATCCAGGGACCGATACGGCAACCCCGCCCTGCGCATGGCGCTACAAACCCGCGAACAGCATATTCGCCGCGAAAAGGCGATGAGCAACATCTGCACCGCCCAGGCGCTGCTGGCAGTCATGGCGGGTTTTTATGCCGTATGGCACGGTCCGCGCGGCATTCAGCGCATAGCCCGGCGCATTCATCGCCTGACCTGCGTCCTCGCCGAAGGACTCTCTCGAGGCGGGCTGGAGCCGGTGCACCGGCACTTCTTCGATACCCTGACCCTGAAGATTGCCGACGGCGACCAGCAGCGTCTGCTGCAGGCAGCATCGAGAATAGGCATCAACCTGCGCGCCGACCGCCCCGGATACATCGGCATCAGTGTCAACGAGCAGACCCGACGCCAGCATATAGAAGAACTGGTCCGGGCGCTGACCGGGCAGGACCTGCGGGTGGATACCATCGATAGCGAGCTCGAGGGCGATCAAATTCCCGATGCACTGCAGCGGAGCAGCTCGTTTCTCGAGCACGAGGTCTTCAACCGCCATCGCTCCGAAACAGAGATGCTCCGATACCTCAAACAGCTGGAAAATCGCGATCTGAGCCTTGCCCACGCGATGATTCCGCTCGGTTCCTGCACGATGAAGCTAAACGCCACCACCGAGATGATGCCGGTGACCTGGCCGAAGTTCGCCGAGCTTCACCCCTTGTGTCCATGGGACCAGGCTCGCGGCTACCATGCGCTGATCGATGATCTTGAGAAAATGCTGAGTGAAATTACCGGTTTTCCAGGCATCTCACTGCAGCCCAACGCCGGTTCTCAGGGCGAGTACGCCGGTTTGCTGGCGATCAAGCGCTGGCACGAATCGCAGGGACAGGGACACCGCAGGATCTGCCTGATTCCCTCTTCTGCGCATGGCACCAATCCGGCCAGTGCGCAGATGACCGGGATGGAGATTGTCGTCGTCGGCTGCGACAGTGAGGGCAATATCGACATTGACGATCTCGAGTCCAAGGTAGCCCGGCATCGCGATGAGCTCGCCGCATTGATGATCACCTACCCCTCCACCCACGGGGTGTTCGAGGAAGATGTTGTCAAGATCTGTGACATGGTGCGTGAGGCTGGCGGCCAGGTCTATCTGGACGGTGCCAACATGAACGCGCTGGTCGGTTTATCACGCATTGCCGATTACGCCGATGTATGCCACCTCAACCTGCACAAGACCTTCTGCATACCGCATGGCGGCGGTGGACCCGGCATCGGTCCTATCGGCGTCAGGCAACACCTGGTCGAGCACCTGCCCGGCCACCCCAGCGGTCTGCTTGACCCGGTCTATGGCAATAACGCGGCGGTGGCCGCTGCACCATGGGGCAGTGCAGGCATTTTGCCGATCTCATGGGCCTATATTCGCCTGATGGGCGGCTGGGGGCTGACAAAAGCCACCGAGGTGGCCATTCTCAATGCCAACTATCTGGCCCATCGCCTGCACGACCACTACGACATCCTCTACACCGGTCGCAACGGCCGTATCGCCCACGAGTGTATCGTCGATTTGAGGCCGTTCAAGGATCTGGCAGGCGTTACCGAGGAAGATGTTGCCAAGCGCCTGATCGATTACGGATTCCATGCACCGACCATGTCCTGGCCGGTGCCGGGCACCTTGATGATCGAGCCAACCGAAAGCGAATCCCTGGCAGAGCTGGATCGCTTTGCCGAGGCCATGATCGCCATTCGAAAGGAAATCGACCAGGTCTCCAGCGGCAGCTGGGATCGCGAGCGCAATCCGTTGAAAAACGCTCCGCATACCATCGACGAACTGGCCGCCGACGACTGGCCGCACCCGTACAGCCGAAGCGTGGCCGGCTGGCCGGTACAGACCCTGCGCGATGGCAAGTTCTTCTCTACCGTTGGACGCGTGGACAATGTTTATGGCGACCGCAACCTGATCTGTTCCTGCCCGCCGCTGTCGGAGTGGCTCAAGGCTGGATGACTATCCGGTTCCGGGCGCCGGTCTGGCCGGCGCCCGTATCGATAGCGGATTTCAGCGGCAGGTTCTCAGGCGCGAGCCGGTAGAGCTGCAAGCCTCCAGCACACGCGCATCCTGAGCAACCGAAAACTCGAGTTCGACCTCAGCCGGTCGCTCAACCACCACCCCATCCAGACGAAACGGCTCGAAGCGCCATTGTGAAAGCGCCCCGATCGCCGATTCCTCGAAAGCAGCAAGGCCCGGCACGCTCTCGACCACCTCGATATCGCGCGCTCTGCCATCTGCGCCGATCACGAAACCCAACCGCACGCTGCCCTCGACGCCCTGACGCATCAACGCGCGCGGATATACGGGCACCGGAGATTCGATAGCGGCACCGCCGGTCAGGACGGGCTCTGCAGCAGGTTCGGGGGCTGGGGCTGGGGCCGGCTCAGGATCCGGGGATGGGAGCGGCTCGGGTTCGGGAGCCGGCTCGGGTTCGGGAGCCGACTCGGGTTCGGGGACCGGCTCGGGCTCGGGCTCGGCGGCGGGCTCGGGCTCGGGGGCGGGCTCAGGCTCGGGGGCGGGCTCAGGCTCGGGGACTGGCTCAGGCTCGGGAGCAGGCTCAGGTTCCCGCTCGGCATCCTCCGGCGGTGGCACTGGGGCCGGTGCCAGCAGGAAGTCATCTTCTATGGGCTCCTCTGGCAGGGCACGATCACGTTCTCCGTCGCTGGAAACCATCGCCAGTGCCACACCGGCAGGCTCCGGAACCTCATGACGTCCATTATCGCGCTCGACCCAGAAAACCGTGCCATAGGCGGCAGCGCCCATGCCCAGCAATACAGCCATGGACAGCCCGATCACCCCACGCTGCTCCCCGGCATTGGCCTGAAACAGGCGCCGAACTCGCTGGTGCAGGTCGCCTCCCCTCGCGCCAACGGCAATCGTCATCAACTCGTGGCGCTCCTGTTCCAGTGCGGTCAGCATCTTGGCCATGGCCATCGGATCGGATGTCACCTGAACCGCCAGATCATCAGCGCAATGCTCGCGCTCGATTCGAATGCTGCGCGAAATGGCGGCAACTGCGGGATGGTAGAAAAGCAGCGTCTCAACCACCAGCTGGAAAAGATTCACCCAGTGATCATGCCGACGCACATGCGCCAGCTCATGGGCCAGCAAGACCTCCACCTGCGCCATGGGGAGCCGGCTGGCGACCGCTGCCGGCATCAGGATTACCGGGCGGAAGAAACCCAGCACCAGCGGTGAGGCAACGCGCGCTGACAGCCCGATACGAACATGATCGGGCCGCATGCCCATGGCCTCGGCCAGCCTGGCCAGTACCGGCTGCCAGGATGGCAGAGCGTCAAAATCAGCCTCACGGCGCAGCCTCCAGAGGAATCGACCATCGGCAACCAGACGCAGACTCAGGCATGCCACGCCAATCATCCACAGGGCGACCACCCAGGGCAGCAGCGAATGAATCGCCGGCCAGCCGCCCTGAGCTGCAAAAACCGGCTCCAGGGTGGCTGTCGCCAGCGCAGAACTGGCTGCACCAACGGCCATCGCAGGACCGTTGGCCGCCCCCATAAGGTACAGCCAGGTCAGCACTGGCAGCATCACCAGCAAAAGCAGTGCTGCTACGCTCAAAAGGTAACGCGCCTGGGCGCTGGCCCGGCGCAACAGGCGCATCAGCAGTCCATGCAGAGCCCAGACGGCGGCGCCCTGCCACAGAAAATGCAGCAGCGCCAGCCCCAGGGCAATGATGGCGGGATGCTGCGCGAGAGAGTGCACTTCGATCATGGCTTGTTTTCCTTGCGCAAGTCTGCTTCGAGAGAATCGAGAAATTCGCGAATCTGATCCAGCTCATCGGCCGAAGCTGGTGTCGAGGTACCCAGCGCCTGCAGCACCAGGCGTGCCGATGAGCCCTGATAGACGCGGCTGACAAAATCCTTGAGCAGGTTCTTCTGGACCTGCTCGCGCGCTCGGGTAGGCTTGTAGACATGCGCCCGATTGGAGCTGTCCCGGTGCAGCAACCCTTTTTCATGCATGATCTGCATCTGCTTGAGCACCGTGGTGTAAGCGGTGTCAAACGGGTCGTACAGACCCAGGTGCACTGCACGCACGGTGGATGGGCCATGCTCCCAGAGGTATTGAAGAATTCGCAACTCTGCCGGCGTGGGGGCCGGCAGGCCGCTGGTTGAATTGTCTGGCTTGCGGACCATGATCCGGCGACCTCGAGATATCATCCTAAAGACACGACGAACATCGTACTTTCGAATGATAGCAGCTGAAACCCGCAATCGCCAGTAATCACCCGCCCGACCGCGACCGGGCGGGCACCGGCTCAGTCCAGTTTGACAGGCTGTTCGGGGCGGTCCGGGAAACGCGGCGGATCGGAATCGATACGCTGCATGACCTCCTCGATCGCCCGCTCCAGCTGCAGGTCGCGCCCCTCGATGACGCTGCGTGGATGATTCTCGACCTCGATATCCGGCGTCACGCCCTCCCCTTCGATCACGTACTCACCGTCGACGCTGGCAAAGCCGAACTCGGGCACGTTGACCGTGCCACCGTCGATCAGCGGTCCGTGGTTGGTGATGCCGACTACGCCACCCCAGGAGCGCTTTCCGATCAGGGGGCCCAGCCCGGCATTGCGAAACTGCCAGGGGAAAATATCGCCGTCAGAGGCGGAATTTTCGTCCAGCAGGGCGGCCATGTGACCGTTGAAAGCCTGGTTGGGGTAGGTGCTTACGTGCGGCATGGTGCGTGAATAACCCAGCGACAGCGGGCGCCGCGCCAGGCGCTCGATCAGCATCTGCGACACGTTGCCACCGCCGTTCGAGCGCACATCGATGATCAGGCCATCCTTGCGCAGCTGGCCGTAGAACCACTTGATGAATTCTCGAATACCATCGGGGCCCATGTCCGGCACGTGCAGGTAGCCGACCCGGCCGTCGGTGGCCTCGGTCACCCGCCGATGGTTGTCACGAACCCAGGCAAGGTAGCGCAGTGCAGTCTCGCTGCTGACAGGGTCGACCAGTACCTCGCGGGCATCGCGGCCGTCGGCGCGCGGGCCCACGGTCAGAGCAACTGGCTGACCAGCAGGCTGAATCAGGGCACGGTAGGGATTGTCTCCGGCCCGCAACGCCTGCCCGTTGACTGCCAGCAGGTATTCTCCCACCCGCACGTTGACACCAGCCTCCGTCAGCGGTGACCGATACCTGGCCTCGTCGTTCTGGCCGGCAAGAATCCGGCTGATACGGTACCGACCTGCTGCCTCGTCCAGCTCGAACTCGGCGCCAAGCAGGGCGACATTCGGTCGACTGGGCAAACCCTCGTCACCACCGCTGACATAGGCGTGCGACACGTTTAGCTCGGCGATCATCTCGCCCATCAGATAATTCAGGTCGGCGCGGTGCGCCACATGTTCCAGCCAGGGACGATACTGCTCACGCAGCGCCTCCCAGTCATAACCATGCATGTTCTCGACATAGAAGTGATCGCGGAAGCGGCGCCAGACTTCTTCGAAGGCGGTGGCCCACTCGGCCACCGGATCGACCCGGGCAACCATGCGCCCGGTAGGAACAGTATCGGCATCACCGCTGTTCCGCCCCAGGTTCATGACCTGCCACTGACTGCCGCGGCGCACCAGAACCCTTTGCCCATCCAGGCTCAAATCCACCATCTGCCAGCCCTCGGCAAATTCCTCCACCTGGCGCTCCTCGATATCGAACAGTTTCAGCCGTGGCGGACGCTCCGGGGCGCGGCCGTAGAAGAAGGGATCGAACTCGACGAAGCCGATGTGGCGTCCGGTGACGAACAGTCCACGGTAGTTGCTGGCATCAACCGGCACCCGCACCACACGGTCATACAGGCCGTCGAAGTCGATCCGCGTGCGATCGGGTCGCTGAGCACGGTCATCATTGTTGTTGCCGTTGTCACCATCCAGGCCCGGCTCGTCTGCGTCGCGCGGGGCAAACGGGTTGTCGGCATCGGCAGCCAGCGGCAGAGCAAAAATACCGGTAGTGCGATTGGTTGCGAAATTCCACTCTCGCCCCGAGATCTGGGGGGCGAATTCACGATCTCCAAGGAAATACAGATACTGGCCGTCTGGCGAAAAGGCGGGTGTGTATTCGGAAAACAGGCCGTCGGAAATCTGGCGGCTTTCACCGCTGGCAACCTCGAACAGGTGCAGGGCGCGCAGGCCGGTTTCCTGGCCCAGGCTGAAGGCCAGAAAGTCACCTGCCGGCGACCATGCGTAGTCGCGATTGCGCCAGGTTGGGTCGCGCCCGGCCTCGCGCAGGCTGCCGTCGCCATCAACGGCGGTGACCAGAATTCGGCCATCCTTGTCCGAAACCGCCAGATGGCTTCCGTCCGGAGAAAATACCGGGCGGTAGAAGCGGGTCTGGTTTCCGGAGGTCAGTGCCACAGGCGGCTGGCTGCCATCGACCGGCATCAGGTGAATCTCTTCCTCGCCGCCGGCATCGGAAATAAACGCCAGGGTCCTGCCATCCGGCGACCAGGCAACCTCACGGTCGTGGGCCGTCGAGCGTCGAGTCAGGTTGCGTACCACTCCGTCCCCGGCCGGCAGATTGAAAACGTCTCCGCGAGCCGACATCAGTACCCGCTGGCCGGTCGGAGACAGCGCCGCACCGGTGATCTGGTCCTCGACCACAAGCTCTCGGACTCGCCGGTTGATGCCGTCATCCGGCACGGTGATCGCAATCGGCGTATCGGTCTGACTACGCACGTCAAAGATTCTCAGACGACCGTCTAGCTCGTAGACGATTCGGCCCTCTCCGTCAGTACTCGGCCAGCGCACGTCCCACTGGTCGTGGAAGGTCAGCTGGGTTACCTCACCGGAATCGGGGTCAACCCGGTACAGGTTGAGCGTGCCATCGCGGTCGGAGGCAAAGTAGCCCTGGCCGTCGATCCACATCGGGTCGCGATCGGTGCGCGGGTGATCGGTGATCTGGCGGGCATCGTTGCTTTCCAGGTCGAATAGCCACAGGCTTTGCGCCCAGCCACCTTGGTAGCGCTTCCAGGTCCGGAAGTCACGAAACAGTGGCGAGTAGAACACCGCCATGCCGTCGTCGGTAAAAGTGCCGGCGCCGGAAACCGGCATCGGCAGCGAGACCGGTAAACCACCGTCTCGATGAACCCGGTACAAACGTGCCGTGCTGGAACCCCAAGCCTGGCGCCGTGATCGGAACAGGATGTATTCACCATCCGGATGCCAGCCATAGACCTGGTTGTCATAGCCCCAGCGCGCCGGTAGCGGGCCGGCCGCCGGATACCAGGTCAACTGCCGCGGCTCCCCACCGACAGCCGGCATGACGTAGATCTGCTCGTCGCCACCATACTGCCCGGTAAATGCGATGTGCTGACCGTCCGGGGAAAACCTCGGAAACAGCTCCAGCCCGGTGTGAGAGGTCAGGCGCGAAGCGGTACCGCCGGTTACCGGGACACGCCACAGGTCACCACCGTAGCTGAAGACCACGGTATCACCATGAATATCGGGAAACCTGAGCAACCGGGTGTCGGCGGCCACGGATTGAACGAACAATAAACAGGCCAGTATCGCGAGCCCGGCCAGAATACGAGAATTCGAGGATTTCACCAATCTGCACTCCACGGTTATCGGGTAAGGCTGCCTGCGCAAGCGCCGACGAGCAAACCGCCCGAGTGTATCCCGGACAGCCACCATCGGCATGGCCCGAAAGTCACGGTCCGGAGCGTCGGAGCACACGGTCGAGAAATGTCACATACAGTGCGCGGGAACTTTACGACAGTTATCGTAGACTTACCTGCACATGGTGCTGACCACTCAAATGTGACCATTGGGACATGCCATCCAGGCTCTCAACCGCGTAGGATTGAACTGGTCTGGTTTCGGTCAAGCCCAAAAACAGTAGGAGACAGTCATGCGTACACAAAATGTGCTTTTGATGATTTTGGCCATTGTGGGCCTGTTTTCTCTGCCAGCGATCAGCTCAGCCCAGAGCTACGCCGAGCACTCCCCCGGCCACAAGCTGCACGTGGAAGCGATCCGCGCCTTCGAGGCAGGTCAGTACCGGCTGGCGCTGGACGGCTTCCGCAGCTCCGCGCGATGGGCCGACAAGCTGTCGCAATTCAATGTCGGCATCATTTACTACAACGGCCACGGTGTTGACGCCGACCCGGCGCGTGCCTGGGCCTGGTTCGAGCTGTCTGCCGAACGGCGCTACCCGAAGATGGGGGAGATGGCCGACCGAGTGGCCGGTGAACTCAACCCGGCGCAGCGGGCCGAGGCCCGCCGGATTCTGGAAGAAGAGCTGCTGCCGGTCTACGGCGACGAAGTGGCGGTCCGCCGCACAGCCCGACGCATGGACAGGGAGCGGCGCAACGTCGCCGGCTCACGGACCGGCTCTGTAGGCGCAGTCACAGTCATCACCGCCAGCGGAGACAGTGTCCACGGCAGCCGTTTTTTCGATGCAAAAGCATGGGACTTCAAGCAGATAGTGCAGGCCGAAATGGAGCTGTTCGACGCCCTGGGTACCGGCAGAGTGGAGCTGCGGGACGTCGAAGCCGAACCTGAAGAAGACCAGCAAGACTGAATACTAGTCCCTGCATAAGTATTGCCACGCTCAGCTTGTCTCTCGGCGTTCGTGGCAAGGCGTCGGCGCGAAGTCTGTAGCTTGGCCTACATCGAGCGCCGACAACACGCGCTACGGCTCCGCTCCAGGG
>SKQS01000042.1 GCA_007118895.1 Wenzhouxiangella sp. | reverse complement strand
GCTCGCTTTTTCAATCCTCACATAGTGTGAACTATGCTCCGGTTGAAAAAACTCCGCGCCACGCCCCGGAAACACTACTCTCCGGGCTCCCGCATCCGTACATTTATGCAATAGCCGGGTTTACAGACTGGATCAATCGAGCATTCAGGGTCAATCGGGTACACTTCCCGGAAATCGGCCCGCTTTTTCGACTGAGTCAACATGAAAAGAATCTGGATAGCCGTTGTCATGATCGCACTGAGCCTGCCTGCTGTTGCCGAAAGACCAATAGCGATTGCCGTTCACGGCGGAGCCGGCACCATTGAGCGTGACAGCCTGAGCAGCGAGCGTGAAGCTGCCATCCGCCAGGCTCTTGAAAGCGCAGCGCGCGCCGGCCACGAGCTGCTCGCCGACGGCGCCAGCGCCACTGATGCCATCATCGCCGCCATACGAATTCTTGAAGATGCCCCGGAATTCAACGCCGGGCGCGGCTCGGTGCTGACCAGCCTGGGACAGGTGGAAATGGATGCCTCGATCATGGACGGCGCCACCCTGGATGCTGGTGCCGTGGCCGGTGTAACGCGGCTGCGTCACCCCATCGAGGCTGCCCATCGGGTAATGACCGATTCCCCGCACGTGATGCTGATCGGTGAAGGCGCGGTCGATTTTGCCCGCGGTTTCAAGCTCGAGGAAAAAGACCCGGACTGGTTCATCACCGATTTCCGGCGCCAGCAGCTTGAGGAAATCCAGAGCCGCGAGCAGGTTCGGCTGGCCTACCAGGACAGCTGGTTTTCTACCGTGGGCGCGGTGGCGCTGGACAGCAAGGGCAATCTGGCTGCCGGCACCTCGACCGGCGGCATGGCCAACAAGCGCTGGGGCCGGGTGGGCGACTCACCCATCATCGGCGCCGGTACCTATGCCGACAACCGGACCTGTGCCGTCAGCGCCACGGGTCATGGTGAATACTTCATTCGGCACGTCGTGGCCTACGACATCTGCGCCCGCATGGCCTACACCGCCAGGCCGCTGGCCGAAACCGCCGACGAGGTAGTCAACCGGATACTCAAGCGAGCCGGCGGCAGCGGCGGTGTGATCGCCATCGACCGGCACGGTCGCATCACCATGCCGTTCAATACACCGGGCATGTATCGCGCCGCCATTCATCGCGATGGTCGCCTGGAAGTGGGCATCTACGGTGACGACAATGAACCTGCGCCCCGACCCCCCCATTGATGCTGCTCGACTCCCACTCGTTCGCCTGCCCCTGGTGCGGCGAAATCAACGAGATTGCCATCGATCCCGACGAGGCCGGACAGGTACTGATCCAGGATTGCGCGATCTGCTGCGCCCCCATCGAAGTGGTGATTCCACTGTCGTCCGACGGCCTTGTGGAGGCAAGGCGTGAAGGTCAGTAAATGCACCTTTCGGGCTGGCCTGGGCCTGCTGATGTGGGCAGTGAGTGGGTCGGCCCTGGCCGATGACAACGATCTGCTGGCCCGGGTCGCCGAGTGCGAGCGACTGGATCACGGCGAGCCCCATCAGGCGCTGGACATTGGCGAAGCCCTGCTCGACCAGCTGACCCTGAGCCAGGATCCCGTACTTTACCTGCGCACCGTCGGATGCGTTTCCTGGGCCCAGGCCAATCTGGGCCTGCGCGCCGAGGCAGAGGCCGGCGCTGACCTGATTGCCGCCGCGCTTGACCGGGTCGATTCCCTTCACGCCCGGCTGTCGCTGATGCGGCGCGAGGCGGCGCTGCGCCATCGCCTGGGCAACCTGGCCGAAAGTATCGACGTACTGGCTGATGCGCTGTTGCTGGCCGAACAGCACGACGAGCGCCGCGTGATGATCGATCTGCTGACTGCCCTCGGCGCCCAGCACTCCGAGGATCGCCTGTATGACCGGGCCATCGCCCACTACCTGAGAGCCCTGTCGCTGGTCGACCCCGAGGATGAGCCGCGCCAGGCGCTGCCGATCCGGTTCAATCTCGGCCTGACCTATCGCAACGCCGAACGCTTCGATGAAGCGGTGGAGGTGCTCGAAGGCCTGATCGAGCCCTTGTCGAACTGGCCGGGCATGGAGGTTCGGCTGGCCTCCCTGTTCAACGTACTGGCCTCGATCCGGCGCGAACTGGGTGATTTCGATGCCGCGGAAGCCTACTCCGATCAGGCCATCGGCCTGCATGAGACACTGGACAATTCGATCGAGTACACCTCGGTGCTGATAGAACGCGCCTATCTGAGCCTTGCCCGGCAGGCGCCGGAACAGGCGCTGGAATGGGCCACCCAGGCCCTGGCCGAGGCGCGGCGATCAGAGTTTTTCCAGACCCTTGGCGCTGCGCTGAATCTCAACGTTCGGGTACTGAGCGAGCTGGGCCGACACGGCGACGCCCTGGTCCTGGAGCGCGAGCGCGCCGAACTCGTCGAGACGCATCTGCGCGAGCGTGAACGTTCGAGGCTGACCGAGCTGGAGGCGCGACTGGGCAGTGAGCGCCAGGTACGCGAGCTGGAGCAGTTGCGCCAGGCACGTGAGCTGGACGCGCTGGTACTGCAGCGACAACGACTGACCATCATGCTGGTTGCCGTGATTGCCCTGTTCGGCGTCATTGCCCTGTACTGGCTGCGCCGTACCAACCGCCGGCTGTACCGGCTAAGCCGCACCGACCCGCTGACCGGGCTCCGCAACCGCCGGGCGCTGACCGAACGACTGACTGCCGTGGGCCAGGATCGCTCGGGAAATCGCCACGTGGTGATGTTGATCGATCTCGACTACTTCAAGGCCATCAATGACAGCCATGGCCACGACACCGGCGATGAAGTGCTGGTTGCTGCGGCCCGGAAGCTGGAGAAATTCGCCTCTCGGCATCAAGGCGTCGCAGGCCGCTGGGGCGGCGAGGAATTTGCCCTCATCGTGCCGGTCGAGAGCGCTGAGCAGGCTCGCAAGATGGCCCAAACGCTGGGACAGGAGATAGCCTCACTGCGCGTAACCGGTCGTCGGGGGGAGGCGGTCGGAGTCAGCGCCAGCATCGGGTTTGCACCGATAGGCACCCGCGCACCGGACGCCGAACAGGCACCCTGGGAGCCGGCTCTGTTGATTGCCGATCTGTTGCTGTACAAGGCCAAGCGGGCCGGCAGACGGCGCTGCGTCGGGGTTTGGCCCGGCGATAAAAACCAGACGCTGCATCCTCGCGATATCGACCGCGCCGACAGTCGGGCCCGGCTCAGGCTGTTCGAAGATCCTCTGCCGTCTCCGTGAAGCCGAGGTTGCGGCACAGCGCCAGGGTCGGACCGGCCATGTTGAGCGTGTAGAAATGAATGCCCGGCGCTCCGCTGTCCAGCAGGCGCCGGCACAAGGACGTGACCACCTCCTCGCCGAAGGCGCGCAGGGAATTCTGGTCACCGGCATCCTCCCAGGCCTTGATCCGCTTGGCAATCCACAAAGGGATTTCGGCTCCGCACATGCGGGAAAACCGGGCCAGCCGGGAGTAGTTGGTGATCGGCATGATGCCAGGGATGATCGGCACGTTGACACCCAGGGCCACGGCCTCGTCGACGAATCTGAAGTAACTCTCGGCGGTGAAGAAGTACTGGGTGATGGCGCTGTCGGCGCCGGCTGCCACCTTGTCACGGAAATGACGCAAGTCCTCGGCCGGACTGGGCGACTCGGGATGATGTTCGGGATAGCAGGCGACTTCGATCCGGAAGCGGTCGCCATGGCGCTCGCGCACGAAGCGCACCAGGTCGACGGCATGATCGAATATGCCTGACCCACCGCCGGACGGCCGATCGCCGCGCAGCACCACGAGCCGGTCTACCCCGACATCAAGATAAACATCCAGCAGCTCGGCGATACTGTCGACGTCCTCGGCCATGCAGGACAGGTGCGGCGCCGCTGAGACACCGGTCTGCTGCTGGATGGTCAGGACGGTTTCCCGGGTCCGGGTCCGGGTCGAACCGCCGGCGCCGAACGTGACCGACATGTACTCCGGCTCCAGTGCCGCCAGACGCTTGCAGGCCGTCTCGAACGACCTGGACTGGTCCGCATTGCGAGGCGGAAAGAATTCGAAGCTGAGATGTGGGGTGGAGGCTTCAGGCATGGTGCGTTCTCGGCGGATCGTGCTCACCTGACGATATGTGGCCTTGGTTGAGTGGGTAGAGGAAGAGACGGGGAGAAGGAAGAGGGAGAGGCAACACCCTCTCACCTCTACCCCTCTACCCCCTCCTCCTCAATACCGATAATGCTCCGGCTTGTACGGACCTGCTACATCGACACCGATGTAGTCGGCCTGCTCCGAGCGAAGCTCGGTCAACCGGGCACCAACCCGCTCGAGGTGCAGGCGGGCCACCTTTTCGTCGAGATGCTTGGGCAGCACGTAGACTTCGCGCTGATAGCGTTCTCCATGCTTGAACAGCTCGATCTGGGCCAGCGTCTGGTTGGTGAAGGAGTTCGACATGACGAAGCTCGGATGGCCGGTGGCGCAGCCCAGGTTGACCAGGCGACCACGAGCCAGCAGGATGATTTTCTTGCCGTCAGGGAAGGTGATGTGATCAACCTGCGGCTTGATCTCGTCCCATTCGTACTGCTCGATGCTGGCGACATCGATCTCGTTGTCGAAATGGCCGATGTTGCAGACGATGGCCTCGTTTTTCATCCGCTGCATGTGGTCGTGATTGATCACGTTGAAGTTGCCGGTGGCGGTGACGAAGATATCGGCCGCCTCGACCACGCCCGGATCTTCCAGGTTGACCACCCGGTAGCCTTCCATCGCCGCCTGCAGGGCGCAGATCGGATCAATCTCGGTCACCCAGACATTCGCGCTGAGGGCGCGCAGAGACTGTGCCGAGCCCTTGCCGACATCGCCATAACCACAGACGATGGCAACCTTGCCGGCCACCATCACATCAGTCGCCCGCTTGATGGCATCGACCAGCGACTCCCGGCAACCGTACAGGTTGTCGAACTTGCTCTTGGTCACCGAGTCGTTGACATTGATCGCCGGGAACTTCAGCGTGCCCTGCTTCTGCATGCGGTACAGACGGCTGACGCCGGTAGTGGTTTCCTCGGTCACACCCCGGATATTGGCCAGGGCCTGGCTGTACCAGCCGGGATTCGACTTCAGTCGCTTGGCAATGGCCGCGAACAAGGCGCGCTCTTCCTCGCTACCGGGATTGTCCAGCACCGAAGGGTCGGACTCGGCGCGGGCGCCCAGATCCAGCAGCAGCGTTGCATCGCCGCCGTCATCAAGAATCATGTTGGCGGTCTGTCCATCGGGCCACTGGAAGATCCGGTGGGTAAACTCCCAGTACTCCTCCAGCGTTTCGCCCTTGAACGCAAACACCGGCACGCCGCGCGCGGCCATTGCAGCGGCGGCGTGGTCCTGGGTCGAATAGATGTTGCACGAGGCCCAGCGCACTTCGGCGCCCAGCTCGACCAGGGTTTCGATCAGCACAGCAGTCTGGATGGTCATGTGCAGCGACCCGGCGATACGCGCACCCGCCAGCGGCTTGTCGCCGGCATACTCGGCGCGAGTCTGCATCAGACCCGGCATCTCGGTCTCGGCAATCTCGATTTCCTTGCGGCCGAAGTCGGCCTGGTCGAGATCGGCGATCACATAATCATGGTCGGTCGGCGCGATGCTGTCGTCGAACAGCACACCGCGGATGACGTCTTCGGGTTTGGCACTCATTGATAACACTCCAGTTGATATCGAATTCATTCAGTTAATAAACCGGCAACGAAATACCTACGGTATTCGTTGCACGGCATTTGCGGCGCTTGTCCGCAAATGCCTTCGCTTCGCGGCCCCGGCCGTTCCGGCCGGGCATTAACGCAGCAATCTATTTGATTGCCGCGTTAATAACGTGTCGGTCTCTTACAGTCCGGCGTCGGCACGCAGGTCATCGGCGCGATCGGTCTTTTCCCAGCTGAAGGTCGTGAAGTGATCCTCGAACTGCTTGCCGTCACGCCGCACAACTGCAGAAGATTGCTGCGGATGGCGCCCGAAATGACCATGGGTGGCGGTCTGTCGATACATCGGATGCAGCAGGTCCAACGCCTTGATAATGCCGTAGGGCCTGAGATCAAAATGTTTGCGAACCAGCCGCTCGATCTCTGCTTCCGGAATCTTGTTGGTGCCGAAGGTAAATACCGAAATCGAAGTCGGCTGGGCTACCCCAATGGCGTAGCTGACCTGAACTTCGCACTTGTCAGCCAGGCCGGCGGCAACGATGTTCTTGGCCACGTAGCGCGCAGCATAGGTTGCCGAGCGATCTACCTTGGACGGATCCTTGCCGGAAAACGCACCGCCGCCGTGGC
Source organism: Wenzhouxiangella sp. (assembly GCA_007118895.1). GTDB lineage: Bacteria > Pseudomonadota > Gammaproteobacteria > Xanthomonadales > Wenzhouxiangellaceae > SKQS01. The sequence goes on along the minus strand of SKQS01000042.1, from coordinate 5,089 downwards.
GGGCCATGCCGCCGTAGGTATCGACAATGATCTTGCGCCCGGTCAGGCCGGCATCGCCAACCGGGCCGCCGATGACGAACTTGCCGGTGGGATTGATGTGAAAAAGGGTCTCATCGTGCAACCACTCGGCCGGCAGAACCGGCTTGATGATGTGCTCGAGCACCTCCTCACGCAACTCCTCCAGGCCAACACCCTCATCATGCTGGGTCGACAGCACGACTGCATCCACAGCGGTCGGCTGACCATCGACATAGCGCAGCGTAACCTGGCTCTTGCAGTCCGGCCTGAGCCACGGCAAGGGATTGTCCTTGTGCTTGCGCAGCCGGGTCTGACGCTCGACCAGCCGGTGGGCAAGGAAAATCGGCGCCGGCATCAATTCAGGGGTCTCGTTGGAGGCATAACCGAACATCAGCCCCTGGTCTCCGGCGCCCTGGTCCTCCGGGATTCCCCGGTCCACGCCCTGGGCGATGTCCGGCGACTGCTTGCCGATCATGTTGATTACCGAGCAAGTGTGGCCGTCGAAGCCTACCCTGGATGAATCGTAGCCAACATCGACCACGACCGAGCGAATCAGCTCTTCAAGGTCCACCCAGGCAGTAGTCGAGATCTCGCCGCCGACGATGACCGCCCCGGTCTTGATGAAGGTCTCGCAGGCCACGCGGGCATAGGGGTCCTGGCTCAGCACCGCATCCAGCACGGCATCGGAAATCTGGTCGGCCAGCTTGTCCGGGTGGCCCTCGGAAACAGACTCGGAAGTGAACAGGTACTCGCTCATGTCGGCATATATCTCTTGATGCGGATAGAAAGATAGTTATTGTACAGAAACTGACGTGAGGATGCATCCACGCCCGCTGCCGGCCCCGGCACTTTCGGCCGGCATTCGATGATGGGTATCATGGGGAGGGCCTGCCAGGATGCAATCCGCTGAACCCCGAAACGCTGCTGATCATCGTCTTCCATGCCGTGCTGGCGCCAGCCACGGCGGTGCATGCGCTGCTGTTCAAGCGAGATCCCAAGGGCGCTTTTGGCTGGATCGCGGTGTGCCTGCTGGCGCCGGTGGCCGGACCGATCCTGTATGTGTTCTTCGGTCTGAACCGGGCCCGCAGCCGCGCCAGCCGGATCGTTCCGCAGGCGCTCGGCGCCAACCTGGAGCGCGGTGAACTGATTGCCGACCCGCCTGCCCTGCCCGACCATATCGCCGATGACTACCGACCGCTGGCCGGCATCGGTCAGTCACTGAGCCGGCACAAGCTACTCGACGGCAACCGTGCCGAGGCGCTGATCAACGGCGAACAGGCCTATCCGCCCATGCTGCGGGCGATCGACAGCGCCTCGAATACGATTTACCTGAGCACCTACATTCTTGATGCCGGCGATACTGGCGATGCCTTCGTGCAGGCGCTGTCGACAGCCGCCAGGCGCGGCTTGCAGGTCTGCGTGCTGGTCGACGGCTTCGGCGATTACTACAGCCTGCCCAGGGCCAGCCGGCGGCTGAAGCGCGTCGGAGTGCAGGTCAGACGCTTCCTGCCGCCCCGCCTGTTTCCGCCGTCGCTGTCGATCAACATGCGCAATCACCACAAGCTGCTTATCGTCGACAACCGGCTGGGCTTCACCGGCGGCATGAACATCGGCGACCGCCACCTGGTCGATGATCCGAACAACCGTCGCCCGACCCGGGATCTGCACTTTTGCCTGGAAGGGCCGGTGGTCAGCCAGTTAAGTGCCGAATTCCTGCGCACCTGGGCGCTGGCCGGCGGCCAGCCGCCCAAGCACGAACTGCCGCCGCCACAGCCGGCAGGCGATCTGTGGTGCCGGACAATCACCGACGGTCCCGACGAGGACCTCGACCGCCTGACCATGTTGTTGATTGCCGCCCTGGCCCAAGCCCGGCGTTCGGCCCGCATCATGACACCCTATTTCCTGCCAACGCGCGAGCTGATCGGCGCCCTGCAGGCAGCCGCACTGCGCGGCATCGAGGTCGATGTGATCCTGCCCGAGCGCAACAACCTGCCCTACGTGCACTACGCCACCCGCAACATGCTGTGGGAAGTGCTGATTCGCGGCATCAGGGTGTGGTACCAACCACCGCCGTTCAACCACGGCAAGCTGCTGATCATCGACGATGAGTACTGCCAGATCGGCTCGGCCAACTGGGACCCGCGCAGCCTGCGCCTGAATTTCGAGCTGCAGGTCGAAATCTACGGCCAACAGTTTGCCGCTGACATAATCGATCACTTCGACCGCGTCCGGGACTCAAGCCGCCCGGTCAGCCTGGCCGAAGTCGACGGACGGTCCCTGCCGGCTCGCTTTCGCGATGCCTGCTGCTGGCTGTTCTCGCCCTACCTGTAGCAGTGAGACTTCAGACACCTCTCATGAAGCAAGCGCCGGAGTTCACCACAGAGGCTCAGAGGCCACAGAGAAAGATCTGGAAAACTGCTTCCTGGCCCAAACGGGTGCCGGAAGCTGGCGTGATAGACTCGAAACCGTTCATTGACCAGGGAAATCCCGGCGACAGGGGTTTCTTCGGAAACATGTCATGAAACTATTTAATCGCCGTGCCGTGCTGTCCGTTGCCGCAGGTCTGTGGTTGACCGGCACGGTTTGCGCGGCCGAACCGGCCCACCTGCTGCCATGCGGTTACAGTATCTCACCGGCCGGCTTTCCCGAAGTGTTCGATGACCTGGAAACCTTGCCGGTGTTGATATTGAAGCCACCCCGGTACTCGGCCTGTTATGGCCGGTTCTGCACCAGCCCGCCCAAGTCGGCTTCGAAACGGACTGGGAACTGTTCGCCGGCATCAGCCTGATCGACGACCACCAGCAGCCCTGGCCGGCCTACGCTGAATGGCTGGCGCTGTTGGAGGAAGTGTTTGCCGATCGCTTCGAATAGCCGGATCTGTGGCACCGAAATGCAAACCGGCCGCTGCTGCGGCCGGTTTGGGTCAAAGGTTGGCCAGAAGCCTCAACCTGCCGACAGGCGCCGACGGTAGACCAGCGCGACAAGTAACACAAGCATGATGAGGGCCAGCAAGCCAGCATACCCCAGCGTGGGCACCGGCAGGAAATCAGGCAGTTCGAAACTTCCCGCCGTACCGATCGCGCCCAGAAACGGGGCTGATGGGTTGATCGGGTTGCCGTCGAAGTCGAAATCCGGCATGCCCGGCGCATTGGGGAAACCGGGTAGCCCCACCATCGGTGAACTTTCCCCGAAACGGCATTCATCCAGATTGACGAACTGCGGATCCAGCGAGGTGTTGCCACCCTGGCTCAGGTCAGCGGTGCAAGCCGGGTCATCCTCGCACAAGTGAGCGATATCGGCGAAGTTGTTGTTGAACAGGTTGATTTCGCTGCCTTGGGTGTCAGTAATCGTTCCGCCCGACCAGTAATAATTCACGTTGGACCCGGCATGCAGATCCTCGATGAAGATATCATCACCCAGGCCGAGATTGGCGTCGGCCAGATTGCCCCAAATGATATTATTGTAGATGTTCGCCACTGCCTGCGGGTTGGACTGATCTGGGTCTGCCGGGTCTTCAGGCGACAGCTGGGCGTAGACGACGATGCCGCCACCGTGCCCAGAGGGCCGGGGGCGGTCGGCGTTGAACGAGGCAGCCGCAGTGTTGTTGCAAACGCTGTTGTTGACAAAATTGAGCGTGCCATCATCTGTAAACAGGTAGGCACCACCGCCGCCGCCCTGTGAGACATGGCGCTCGGAAGAGGATCGCACATGGCCATCACTGGAATTGCCGGCAAAAACACTCGCGGTGACATCAACCCGGTGACGGGGTGAGCGCAGCTGCAGGCCACCACCTTCGCCGGCCGCCGAATTGTTCTGAAAGAGATTTCGGGTGAGGATGGCGCTGTCGAACGTGTCTCGCGTGAAGATGTGCAGACCGCCACCATCGGCTGCATCATCAAACACGGCTCCGGGCACTACGCGTGCTTCATTTCCGACAAAAACATTGTCGGCGAGCATCATGTTGCCCCAAAGGTGTGCGCCTCCGCCATCGCCACCATTGACGATGTTGTTCTCAAAACGGTTGCGTTCGATTTCCCAGACTGAGCCACCGACCAGAATGGTGGGGGGGTTGGCCGGATTGGTGCCCCAGGCCGGGTCGTAGGGTACCGAAACAGCCCATGGCGAGTCGCTGTTCGGGCAGCTAGGTACATTGTTGGCGCCTGGCTCTCCAAGGCCGAAGATGCCCTTGCCGGACAGGCCGCCACCGTCGCTGCCGAAAATGCTGGTGTCCTGATCCCCGTTGGCCTGATTGTTGACAAAAACGTTGTCATCGATCCTGACCAGTCCGTCGCGAGCACTGACTTTCGCACCACCCCCTGATTCAGGGCGCTGCGAGGAGAGGCTGCCAGCGTTGAGACCGCCGGTGTCGGTGAGGAACACCTCGCAATCCGCATTGAACCAGAAGTCCAGCGATTGTCGCCTGACCGTACGATTGCCGTCGAAAAGATTGTTTACTACCGATACACCTGAGCTGCCACAAGCCTTGTGCAGCTTGGCGCCACCTCCCTCGTGGCCGACATTGTCGACCAGCACGCTGTCTCTCAGATCGATCCCGGCACGCTGGACCTTGACCGCAAGGCCCCCGGCACTTTCAGAGAAGTCCCGGAAATCGCAGGAAGTCCGGCAGGAAGTGCCGGACAGTTCGCGGTGTTCCGGAATGGCCACCAGGTTGCCGTTGCGGATGGTTACACCCTCGACCGAGATGGTGGCGTTGGAGTCGTCGTTGTTGTTGTCGACCAGGCTGCCATTGAGCGGCGTGGTGCAGCACTGCGTCCCGAAGCGCTCGTGCCGGATGTGCAGCACCTGGTGCAGATCGTTGCCATCGAGGATGGTACTGCCCGCTCCGGCCCCGGTGATGGTCAGCGACCTGGCCACCGCGCCCGAATTGCAGGTCGGGCGGATAACGTACATGAACGGCATGTTGCCGTTGGCGGAGATATTGTAGGTGCCCGCGGCCAGGGTAATCACCGAGTCCTGGGACGCTCCGACTCCGGTCGACGCCTCATCCAGGCAGGACTGGAACTGGGCGGCGCTACTGGCGTTGCAGGTATGCTGGGCTGCTGCGTGCGAG
>SKQS01000284.1 GCA_007118895.1 Wenzhouxiangella sp. | reverse complement strand
GAGGTCGTGGAGCGCGAGCGCGAGGTCAGCCGGGCCGAGATCAACCAGGTCGAGTTCAGCCTGTCCGGTGATATCACCCTGACCGGGAGTCAGCAGACCTGGCACTACCGCTGGCAGGAGTTCGGCTTTGTCACGCCGATCCGCGATGCCGATACCGGTCGCTGGCACCTGTGGTGGATTACCGCAAAAAACTACGCTTCCGGCTGGGAAGGGACGCCGATCGGTCAATGGGTTTCCGGCTCGGCTACCCGTGGCGACGAGATTCCGCGCGGCAATTTCTGAACCGGCAGGGTCCAGGAAGAGAAATTTCATCAAATCAGGAGAACTTTGATATAAGCCGACTCGATCTCTCTGGCAGTCTGGGCACCCATGACCCTTTGCGAACATAAACCCGGTCATGGTTGATCCGGATAAAAGGAGATCGAGTCGATGAGATTTGCAGCATGTTCCCTGAATGGGTTGACCATCCTGGCCACCCCTGTCCGTTGAGCGGAGCGACCATGAACAAGCTAAGTTGTTCCAGCCTCGCCCTGGCAGCCGCCTTGATGTTTGGCTGTAGTGGTCCGGGCTTTGAGTCCGATGGTGATCTGGTTGTTGCCGGCAGCCTGCATGTGGCCGGCAGCAAGAACTTCCGCATCGACCACCCGCTGGATCCGGAAAACCGCTACCTGCTGCACTTTGCCACCGAAGGGCCGGAGCCGTTCAATGTCTATGCCGGCAGGGTCGAGGTGGATGTCGATGGCAGCGCCTGGGTGTTTCTGCCGGACTGGTTCGAGGCAATCAACGCCGACTACCGCTACCAGCTCACCGCGCTCGGGCAGCCTGCGCCTGACCTGCACGTGGCTGACGAGATCCAGTCGAATCGCTTCCGCATTGCCGGCGGCATCGCCGGCGCTGAGGTGAGCTGGGAGGTGAGGGCGCGGCGCGATGATCGAACCATGCGGCGTCTAGAACCACGGGCCGAAATCGACAAGCCCGAGCATCTGCGCGGCAGTTTTGTCGATCCGGTGGTCTGGCAGACTACGGGTCGGCGACCTGACTGAGCTGTCTGCCGGCTGGGCCCGTGACCGGCCCCAGCCAGTGATCGGCCCAGTCGACCACCTCGCGCATCAGGTCGGTATAGCCGGTTGGCAGGTGGCCCCAGTCGAAGGCGATCATTCTCTTTTTCTCCTCGGGTGTGCCGAGCAGTTCGTAGAACGGCACTTGCGATTCCAGGTAGGGGAAGTTGAAGTCTTCGCGGCCGTTGATCAGCAGCAGCGGCATTCCGATACGCGGCACGTAGTCGATCTGCTGGACTTCCGGTGGCAGGTGGGTGGTGGCGACCATGCCGCCGGAGACCAGGATGGCGGTGCGGAAGCGCTGCTCGATGGCCAGCGCGTAGCTGCCGCGCACGGCGCCGAAGCTGAGTCCGTGATAGAGCAGGCGCTCGGTGTCGATATCACCCCGTTCATGCAGGTAGTCGATGGTTCGGCGCACGTCCTGGACCTGGCGGATCAACAGGTCACGGATACCCACCGGGCCGGGGGCGAGGCGAGGGCGCCGATCGAAAGTGCCCAGGTAGACCGGATAGATTACGGCTCGTCCGCTGCGAAGAAACGGCTCGACCGAAATCAGACCGGCATCGTTGATATCGCCCAGCAGTATCGAATCTCCGCCCGGAAAATGCACCACGGTCTGGTAGGGGGGAGTTGCGTTGCGCGGCAGAAAAAGATGCGCCCGGATACGCTCATCACCGTAGGCCGCATTGAAACTGACTTGCTGACGTTGCCACAGGCGGTGACTGTCATCGATCCAGTCAATCTGCGCCTCCAGCGGCGTCGGGTCGTAGTCGTACAACCCGGCAAACAGAGCGAAGGTGGCGTCGTCTGTCGGCTCGCCCTGGACTCGAGGAATCAATATGATCTCTTCATCGAGCTCGGCCGGCTCGTTGCCAACCGGCTGGATCAGGCGCAGGCCCTGTGCCGGTGAGCGATTCATCGGGTCGAACGCGTTGACATCGCGGAATTGGTAGCTGGTCGACTGCCAGTCACCGCCCAGGCTGTGCCGCCGCTCCTCGCTGGCGTTGGCGCACCATTCCCGAACGTTGCCGGCCATGTCGAAGGTGCCGTAGGGGCCAAGCCCGCCCAGGCTGCCGACAGGTACTGTACCCCGACTTTCGAAATTGCTACGCGACAGGATGCGGGTAAAGTTGGGAATCTGCGGGGTGCCGTGACCGGCGGCTCTGAACCAGTGAAAAACGCTGGGCAATCGCTTGCCGGAGAAGCGGGCATAGGCCCGGGCCTCGTACCAGCTGATGCCGGTAACCGGATGATCGGTCTCGCCGGGCGGGTAGCTGCCCATGGCCCAGGTGGCCGGGCCCGGACGGCCGGTGGCATCGACCAGGTCGGCGATCCACGTGGTAAAGGCCTGATGGTCGAATTCCGCGCCCAGATCCTCCAGCCAGTACTCCGGCTGCTCGTAGCCGCCAGACTCGACGAAAAGCAGGTATTCGCGGTTTGTCACTTCATGGCGGTCTATCCAGAAGTCGCCAACGACCCGTTCGTGGCCAGCATAACGGACCGGTCCGCCCGGCACGAAGACCATGTCCTCAGGGGTGTCTTCGGCCCGATGAAGATGAAAGACCTCCGGCACGGGCAGGATGCTGGGCCCGGTCTCGATTGTCTGGTGGCCGTCCAATTCGAGCCGAAAGCGCAGCATGGTCAGGGGCAGACGCTCCTGCTCCAGCGGTGCGGTTCCGAGCATTACCCAGCCCGGGTCGGCCTGGTCATAGCCTCTGACCATGACCGTGGCGCCCGGCGGCTCGCTGACGATATCGGCCGGCAGGGTCAGATCCAGCCATAGCTGTTCGAGCTGCGGGTCGTTTTCGACGCGCTGGCGTGCCTGGCGGGCCAGCTGCCATGCCGAGGCGACATCGGTTTCGATCAACTGCCGGATTTCGGGCAGGGCGTGACGCTGCAACCAGCGCTGGTCGCGGTCCTGTACCCACCAAAAGGACACGACAGCGACCAGGATCACTGTCGTCACGACCAGGCCGATCATCAGCAAAGCGACAGCGCGTGGTTTCGGTGCGACGGCCGGAAGCGATTCGGTTTCGCTCTCCGGCTCGGCATCATCGGCCTGGTCGGGGCTGATCTTCTCTACCGCACAGGCGATGCGATAGCCGCGTCTATGCAGGGTCTCGATGTACTGGGGTTGTTGCGGGTTGTCACCCAGCGCCTGGCGCAGCTCGCTGATTGCCTGAGGCAGCACGTTGGGCGAGATGGCGGTGCGGCCCCAGACCTGGTCGAGCAGGGTATCCCGGTCCATCAGGGCTGGCGCGTTGTCCAGCAGTACCTCGAGCAAACGGAAGGCCTGACGACGCAGCGGAATCGGTCCTTCGGGGCCGGTCAGATCACCTGTATGCGGGTCCAGGCAATAAGGGCCGAATCGAAAGCTCATTCTGGGTCTCCAGGCTTCGACCTGCCGGAAATCGCTGTTTCAGCCGCGCACGTAGTTCTTCAGCTCATCGATCAGCCTGCGCTGATCGGTGATCACGGCATTGACCAGGTCGCCGATGGATATCAGGCCGATCAGCACGCCTTTCTCGACCACCGGCAGGTGGCGGATTCGATTGCGCGTCATCAGCGCCAGTCCTTCGCGCGCCGGGGTGTCCGGTTCGATCGTTACCAGCGGGGAGGTCATGACTTCCCTGACCTGGGTCTCGCGTGAGGAACGGCCGGCCAGGATGACCCGACGCGCGTAGTCGCGCTCGGAGAACATCCCCTTCATTTCACCGTCTTGCATGACCAGCAAGGCCCCGACGCCGTGTTCTGCCATGCGCCGTATCGCATCGATGACCATTTCGTCCGGCGACACGGTGTAGATGTCGCCGCCCTTGTCTCTCAGCACCTGACGAATGTCGTACACCCCGGACTCCTTGCAAATGGTAGCTCTCGTAGGAGTATAGCCCGCAGATCACGGGGAATGGAATGCCGGTCCTGCCTTGCGCGGCGTTGGGGCTCAGGCTTCTCGCTGATCGAGGGATTCGCTGTCGGCAGCCTCACGGACGCCGCAGGTTTTCGGGGTGCGGCCGCACGGGCACTCGGCCTGGCTGCCCAGTCCGCCGCAGGAGCCCTTGATCGGCTCACGCCCCATCAGCACGCCGATCATCATGGCCACGAACAGGGCAAGAATCAAAACGATACTCAAAGTCAGGGTGATCAGCATTACAGAGCTCCGGTTTCAGTCAGTCTGACAAACGCCGGCGTCATGCGTTCGATCAGCTTGTCGCCATCGGCCAGCAGCCAGAGTACCGCCAGGTCGCGTTCGATGGCAAGTGCCCAGGCCTCATCGATGTCCAGCACGCTCAGCGCCGTGGCCAGAGCATCGGCGGTGATGCAGCGCTCGGCAGCAACCGTCACCGACACGGTCTGATGGTCGACCGGGAAACCGGTGCGTGGATCGATCAGGTGGGAAAATCGGCGCTCCTCGGCTTTGAAGAAATTGCGGTAATCACCGCTGGTGGTCATCGCTACCGTTCCCAGCTCCAGGATGTCGTGCAGTTCGCGTGCGCCAGGCTGAGGTCGTTCGATGGCCACGCGCCAGGGTTGACCGTCCGGGCGTGCCCCATGGGTTCGCAGATCACCGCCGATATCGACCAGAAAGCCGCTTACACCCAGCTCGATCAAATGATCGGCGACCAGGTCCACACCCCAGCCCTTGGCAATTGCCGACAGGTCCAGGTAGATGCCGCCTGGCTGCCCCATTTCTGCCTGTTCCGGATTGAAGTCCAGGCGCTGCCAGCCGACCTGGGCCATGGCTTGTTCTATTTCTGCCTGTTCCGGGATGCTGTCGCGACGATGTGGCGGTCCGAATCCCCAAAGGTTCACCAACGGACCGGCCGTGGGGTCGAAGGCGCCACCCGTTGCTTCGGCCCAATACAGCGCTTCGGTCAGTACCGTGACAAAGCCTGCCGGCAGCTCAACACGCTGGCCGGTTTCGGCCTGGTTGAAGGCGGTGATGACCGAGTCCTCGCGGTAGGTGCTCATCTCGGCATTGACCTGCTCGAGCAGCGCTTCTATTTCGCCGCGCAACTCGGGGCCGGAGGTTCCGGGTGGCAGCTCCGCAATGCGCACCGTCCACACCGTGCCCATGGTCGGCCCGGTAAAGGTGATGGGTTCACGGGGGCGATCACAGGCGACCAGCGCCAGGCCAAGGAGGATGGCCAGGGCGCCGGCCAGCGGCGCTCGGAAATGATCAGCCACCGAAATCGTCAAGCAGGATGTTCTCGGGTTCCACGCCAAGGTCGTCGAGCATGTCCAGCACCGCCGCATTCATCATCGGTGGGCCGCACAGGTAGTATTCGCAGTCCTCCGGCGCCGGATGGTCCTTGAGGTAGTTGTCATAGGCGACCTGGTGGATGAAGCCGGTATGGCCGTCCCAGTTGTCTTCGGGCAGGGGGTCGGACAGCGCCAGGTGCCATGTGAAGTTGTCGAATTTTTCCTGCAGCTCGTTGAACTCCTCGACATAGAAGGCCTCGCGCAGCGAGCGGGCGCCGTACCAGAAGGTGATCTTGCGCTTGGAGTTCAGGCGCAGCAGCTGGTCGAAGATGTGCGAGCGCAGCGGGGCCATGCCGGCTCCTCCGCCGATGAAAACCATTTCGGCATCGGTGTCCTTGGCGAAGAATTCACCGAACGGCCCGAATACGGTGACCTTGTCGCCGGGCTTGAGGTCGAACAGGAAGGTCGAGGCAATGCCCGGCGGCAGGTCCGACTTGCCTGGCGGTGGCGTGGCGATGCGGATATTGAACTTGAGAATGCCTCTTTCTTCCGGATAGTTGGCCATGGAATAGGCGCGCACCGTTTCGTCGGCCGTGTTGTTCAGTTTGAGGTCAAACAGGTTGAAGCGCTCCCAGTCGTCCCGGAATTCATCGGGGATGTCGAAATCCTCGAACTGCGCCTCGAAGCCGGGGATGGCAAACTGCATGAAACCGCCGGCGCGAAAATCCACATCCAGATCCTTCGGCAGTTTCAGCACCAGCTCCTTGATGAAGGTCGCCACGTTGTCGTTGGAGATGACCTCGCACTCGATCTTCCTGACGCCGAAGAATTCCTCGGGCACCTCGATTTTCATGTCGCGCTTGACCGACACCTGGCAGGACAGGCGCAATCCCTCGCGAATTTCGCCGCGGGTCAGCTTTTCGCGCTCGGTCGGCAGGGCATCACCACCGCCATCGATGACCTTGCAGATGCACTGGCCGCAGGTGCCGCCGCCGCCGCAGGCCGAGGACAGAAAGATGCCCTCATCGGCCAGGGTGCCGAGCAGTTTGCCGCCGCTTCGGGTCGTGATGGCCTTTTCAGGGTCGTCGTTGACTTCGATGGTCACCTCACCGGTCGTGACCAGTTTCGAGCGAGCTGCCAGGATCAGCGCCACCATCACCAGGACCGACCCGGTGAACATGACCACACCTGCGATGATTTCGGTCCAGATCAAAGCTGCACTCCGGCAAATGACATGAAGCCCAGCGACATCAGGCCGGTTATGACAAACACGATACCCAGCCCTCTCAGGCCTTCAGGCACATCGCTGTACTTGAGTTTTTCGCGAATGGCGGCCAGCAGCACGATGGCCAGTGCCCAGCCGAATCCGGCGCCGAATCCGAATACCACTGATTCGCCAAACTGATAATTTCGCTCGACCATGAACAGGCTGGCGCCAAGAATGGCGCAGTTGACGGTAATCAGCGGCAGGAAGATGCCAAGCGCGTTATATAGCGCCGGCACATAGCGATCGAGGAACATTTCCAGGATCTGCACCAGCGCGGCGATCAGACCGATGTAGCACATCAGCCCCAGAAATCGCAGGTCGACCTGTTCGAGCGCGGCAATGCCGGTCCATGCCAGTGCACCTTCGTCCAGGAAATTGTGCAGCACCAGGTTGTTGACCGGCACGGTCAGGGTCAACACCACGATGACTGCAATACCCAGCCCAAGCGCGGTCTCGACCCGCTTGGAAATGGCCAGGAAGGTGCACATGCCCAAAAAGAAGGCCAGGGCCATGTTCTCGACGAACACGGCGCGGATGAAAAGGCTCAGATAATGCTCGAACATCGCGCGTTATCCTTCGGCCTCAGAACGCCGGACTGGTCCGGGTGTTCGGGCCAATCTCGTAGGGCTCTTTTTCGATCTGCTCGACGCGGACGCTGCGCAGCACCCAGATAAAACCGCCGATCAGCAGAAACGCACTGGGTGGCAGCAGCATCAGCCCGTTGGCCACGTACCAGCCGCCCTCGGTGCTCAGCGACAGAATCTGGGCGCCGAATACGCTGCCGGACCCGAACAGCTCGCGCGAAAAGCCGACAAACAGCAGTACCAGCGAGTAGCCAAGCGCATTACCGAAGCCGTCGACCGCCGAAATCAACGGCGGGTTCTGCATCGCGAAGGCCTCGGCCCGGCCGAGGATGATGCAATTGGTGATGATCAGGCCCACGAACACCGAGAGCTCGCGGCTGAGCTGGAAGGCGTAAGCCTGAAGCACCTGGTCGACCACGATCACCAGTGCGGTGATGATGGTCATCTGCACGATGATGCGGATGTTCGAGGGGATGATGCTGCGAATCACCGAGACGAAGAAGTTCGACAGGGTCATCACGAACACGACCGCCAGGCACATGGTCACCGTGGTTGACATCTTGGTGGTGATGGCCAGTGCCGAACAGATGCCGAGAATCTGCAGCGCAATCGGATTGTTTGCGAATATCGGTGCGAACAGCACTTCGCGAGCTTTCAGCTGTGCCATTTAAATCTCCTCTCCGATCCGAATACGACGCTCAAGGTTTTGCAGGTAGGGGCCATAGCCCTTCTCACCCAGCCAGAAGCGCACCATGTTTTCCACGCCGCGTGCAGTGATCGTGGCACCTGAAAGACCATCGACGCGGTGCTCGGCGTCGGGCACGCCTTCAGGCGTGGGTCCGCGGTCAACGCGAAAGACCATGTCGCCATCGTCATCGCGAACCCGTTTGCCGACCCAGCTTTCCTGCCAGCGCGGATTGTCGATTTCGCCGCCCAGTCCCGGGGTTTCACCGTGCTCGAAGAAACTGATGCCGGCCACGGTTTTCAGATCCGGCTCCAAGGCGAGGAAAGCGAACATGGTCGACCACAGGCCGTAGGCATGCACCGGCAGAATCAGGCGTGTCAGTCGGCCGTCCTCGCCACGGGCCAGAAAGACCTCGCCGTAGTTGGCGCGCCGGCCAATGCCGGCCGGGTCTCCCGACAGCGTCCGACTCTGGGCCGGATCGCGCGCTGCGCGCACCGGGTCAAAACCGCCGGGCGGCTCGTCGACGTATTCGCCGGTGTCGAAATTGACAATGCGTCGCTCGACGCGCTGAAATGCATCGGCGACGTCAATACCTGGCTCGTAGATGCCGGCAGCCTGCAGGACGTTCAGCTGTCGGAAGGCGGCGCGGTTTTCCTGCTGCATCGGGCGCAGGGTTACTGCCACGGTCGAGACCACGACCGCACAGACCAGGCATACGCCCAGGGCGACCCGGATGATGTTGCTGACGCTGTTCTTGTCACGCATTTCCGACTTCCTGCAGGCGGCGTTTCCGGCGCGCGATATTGGCCTTGATGACCACGTAATCGATCAGTGGCGCGCACAGGTTACCAAACAGGATGGCCAACATCACCCCTTCAGGGAAAGCCGGGTTGACCACGCGGATCAATACCACCATGACTCCGATCAGGATGCCGAATGCCCACTTGCCGGCATTGGTCATCGAGGCCGAGACCGGGTCGGTCGCCATGTAGACCATGCCGAAGGCAAATCCACCCAGGGTCAGGTGCCAGTACCAGGGCATGGCGAACATCGGGTTGGTCTCGCTCCCGGCCCAGTTCAGAACCCAGGTCATGGCGATCATGCCCAGCAGCATGCTCAGCATGATGCGCCAGGAGGCGATCTTGGTGACCAGCAGGATCAGCGCGCCGAAGGCAATGATCAGCGTTGAGGTCTCACCTATCGAGCCCTGCATGCCGCCCAGTGCGGTCTGCATCCAGGTCAGGTCGACATCCGGGTTCAGTGAGGCGTTCTCGGTCAGCCCGACGCTGAAATCCAGCCCACCTTCGGCGGCGATGGCCAGCGGCGTGGCGCCGGAAAAGCCGTCAACGGCGGTCCAGATCGAATCACCGGTCAGATAGGCCGGGTAGGCAAAGAACAGGAAGGCACGCCCGGTCAAGGCCGGGTTGAGGAAGTTCTTGCCGGTGCCGCCGAAGATTTCCTTGCCAACCACGACCCCGAAGCTGATGCCCACAAACACCATCCACAGCGGAATGGTCGGCGGCAGGATCAGGGTGAACAGGATGCCGGTGACGAAGAAGCCCTCATTGACCTCATGGCCGCGCTTCCAGGCAAACAGCCCTTCCCAGATGAAGCCGCCGAGGTAGGTCACGATCATGATCGGCACGTAGTAGACCGCACCGTGCAGCAGGTTGGCGATCCAGTTGGCGTGATCGAAGCCGGTCAGCAGGGCGACCAGGTCGGTGCGCCAGCCGGGAATCGGGTTATAGCCGAACTCGGTAATCTGCAGGTTGGCCTGGTAGCCGACGTTGATCATGCCGAAAAACAGCGCCGGCAGGGCGGCAAACCACACCGTCATCATTACCCGCTTCAGGTCCAGCCCGTCGCGCACATGCGCATCGGTGCGCGTCGTGCTCGGCGGGCTGTACAGCATCGTGTCGAACATTTCGTAGAACACGTAGTAGCGGTTGAGCTTGCCGCCACTTTCGAAATGAGGCGCGATGCGCCGGTCGATGAAGGCTCTCAGTCCCACTCAACCCTCCTTCTGAATCTGTTCGAGCACGTCGCGCAGGATCGGACCGTACTCGTACTTGCCGACGCACACATAGGTGCACAGCGCCAGGTCTTCCTCGACCAGCTCCAGTGCGCCCAGATTCTCGGCCATTTCCAGGTCACCGACCACCAGCGAACGGAGCAGCTGGGTCGGCAGGATGTCCAGCGGCATCACCATTTCGTACTGGCCCAGCGGGACCATGGCGCGTTCACTGCCGTTGGTGGTGCTGGTCAGGTCATGACGACGACCCGGCATCAGTTTCGACAGGTAGATATTCATCTGAGAGTGTCGGTCCAGCCCCGGGGACAGGTAGCCGAACAGCCGGCGGTCATTGTCTTCACGGATTACCGTAACCTGGTTGGACCAGCGGCTGAGCCAGGCCAGCGCCTCGCGTGCGTGATGGCCGCCAAATACCGAGCCGGAAATGATGCGGTTCGAGCCCTCGGCCAGGCTGTCGCGGCACAGATCGTCGGTGCTGGCGCCGAGCCGGGTCTGGACCAGGCGCGGGCATTCCACCATGGGTCCGGTCAGCCCGACCACGCGCCGGGTGTAGCGTCGCCCGCTGGAAAAAAGGTGGCCGAAGGCGATCACGTCCTGGTAATCGATGGTCCAGACCGTGCGTTGTCGCCCCACGGGACAAAGAAAGTGGATGTGCGTCCCGAAGTTGCCGGCCGGATGCGGCCCGTCAAAGACTTCTTCCTTGATGCCGTCCCCGGCAAAAGAGGGTAGTGGGGACTCCGGCGGACGACAGACCCAGACTGTCCCTTCGGTCAGGCTCTTGAGCACCTTCAGGCCGTTTTCGAATGCCTCGAGTTCCGGCTCGATGATGACCGCCGGGTCCGGCGCCAGCGGCTGGGTGTCGATGACGCGGACGAAGATCGCGGCAGCCTCGCCGTCAACCTCCGGCGTCTGGCCGAACGGGCGAGTACGAAGTGCAGTCCATTCCCCGGATTCGATCAGCAGCTCGCGGGCATCGTCGCCGGACAGCTTGCCCAGCGAGCGCGATTTGTAGGCCTTGAAGTCGACATCGCCGTCGCCGTCGGTCACATCGATGACCACCGACTGCATGAACCGTTTCGCGCCGCGATTGATCGCGCTGACCCGTCCGGCAGCCGGTGCGGTGAAGCGCACACCGGGATTTTTCTTGTCGTCGAAGATCAGCTGGCCGCGACGCACGCGGTCGCCTTCGGCCACGTGCAGGGTAGGGCGCATGCCCGGGTAGTCACCGCCGAGAACGGCCACCGAGCGGATGCTCGGGCCGGATTCGATTTTCTGTTCTGGACTGCCGGCAAGCGGCAGATCCAGACCCTTTTGCACCCGGATCATGTTCCTCAAGCGTTCCTTGTTGTCTTGCAGCGGGCAGAGCAGAATGGATCGGTGCCCGGTCGGACGCCATGAATGGCACGATGCGCCTGACTCCTTGGGGATTGTACGATAAACGGGAAACGCGGAGAGGGGAAGAGGAGAGACGGCGTGGCGGTGCGTCGGTGCGTCGGTGCGGCGGTTCGGCGGTTCGGCGGTTCGGCGGTTCGGCGGTTCGGCGGTTCGGCGGTTCGGCGGTTCGGCGGTTCGGCGGTTCGGCGGTTCGGCGGTT
>SKQS01000099.1 GCA_007118895.1 Wenzhouxiangella sp. | reverse complement strand
GCTTGGGCGAGCGCCGTTTCGTGCCAGGTGCGGTTTGCCGCAGGCAAGAAGCGCCTGGCGACGAAACGATCAGCGCGTGTGGTTTGGTCATTCCAAATGAGCGAGCCCAAACGAGCTGGAGGCCCCGCAGAGGCCCGTCCCGTAAGGGTTTCGCCGGCAAAGCCGCATCTCGCGCGTTGCGCCGCTCGGCCGTAGCTACGGCTACTGTCACTCACGTCGCACCGCACGATCTGCGGCTTTGCCGACTGAAACGCGCTCCGTACATAATTATTCAGAGGTTCCTTAACTGATCTGCCGGCTCAGCCGCGCCGCTCGGCGCGCCACGCGGTGAGCGTGCCATCCTTGTCAAGCAGGAGCAGCCGGTTGCCAACCACGACCGGGGCATCGGAAGGCTCGCCGCGAAAGGCTCTAGTCCGGACAGCAAAAGCGCCTTGGTCGTCGTAGAAATGCAGGTAGCCCTCGGCATCGGCTGTAACCAGCCAGTCACCGAAGAAGACTGGACGGGTAATCTGGCGTCGCGCCAGTTGATCGTCACGCCAGATCGTTGTGCCATTGCGACGATCGACCAGCCAGACCGCGTCATCCTTGTCGGCAGCCGCCAGTCGGGTCCGCTCCACGCTGACACCGGTGGCAGACGCCAGATCGGCCACCCACAGCAAGCTGCCGCTATCAATGGCCATGCCGGCCAGCCGCCCGTGGTAGCTGGTGGCATAGAGTTCACCACCTACAATCTGCATCGGACCATCGATGTCTGCCAGGCGATCCAGCTCGGTACGACCCTCGGGCTCGCTGACGCGCTGCTCCCATAGAACCGTCCCGTCAGACACCCGCAACGCCGTCACCGCACCGTCTTCGTGGCCGATGTAAACCAGTCCGGCCCGCACCAACGGATCGGAATTGCCGCGCAAGGTCAAAAGCGGCACGCTGCGGTCATGAATCCACAGGCGCCGTCCATCGGCCTGGTCGAGTCCGAACAGGCGCCCATCGATACAGCGCGCCAGTACGACACCATCATGGATGACCGGATAGGCCAGCACTTCCGATGAAAGCTGGGCCTGCCATTGCACATTGCCGGAGCTGCGATCCAGCACGACCAGAAGCCCGTCGAAAGTGCCGAGCAACACCCGATCACCGTAGACGGCCGGGCCGGCAGACAGCTCCAGGCCGGTGTCAAAGCCTTGCAGGCGCCGCCCGGACTCCATGTCGATGACGGTGATTCGGCCACGATGGTCACCCACCCAGACCTCGCCGTCGATCACGAAGGGACGGAAATTGGGTCGACTGCGATTGCTGCCCCGACCGGTGTTGGCCGACCAGACCCGCTCGACCCGGGCGGTCGGCTCAAAATCAACCAGGCCGGCTGGCTCCAGCGCAGGATCGGAGCGGGAAAACCAACCGCCCACGGTCTGACAGCCGCCCAGCAACAACAGGGCCAGCAGCGACAGGCCCAGAACCGGTAATCTGCGCATGATCGCGGGCGTGTTGGCGCGCATTATCAGGAAATCTCCTCGGACAGCCCCGGCCCTGTCGCGTCGATCTTCATCTGCAGCACGCGGGTGTTGCCGCCCTGTTCGGGCTGATGATTCATCGCTTCGCGGTAGGCCGTTCTGGCTTCATCCAGCCGCCCCTGGGTCATCAACAGGTCACCCCGCAACTCGGCCCAGGCACCTCGGAAGCCGGTCGGCGCCTCACCGTCCAGCAGTGCCAGTGCTCCGGCGGTGTCTCCATTGGCATCAAGCAGCCTGGCAAGTCGCAGGGTTGCAACCGGCCAAAGCGAGCGCATTCGGCGCTGATCGAGCACTTCGCGGTAGATTTCGATCGCCGGCTCGTACATGCCTTCCTCTGCCCAGGCGCTGGCCAACAGCACTCCGGCCAGGCTGACATAGGAATGGCGTCCGACCGCATCGCGCATGGCCTCAAATTGCTCCTCGGCGAAATCGACATTGCCGGCTGCGACCTCACGCTCGATCACATCGAAGTACTCGGCGGCCAGAGTGCCGCGCTGCACCTGGTGGTCCTGCCAGTAGCGATATCCGAAGATACCGGAGAAGGCGAGCGCTATGCCAATCACCACGGTCGGCCCGTATTCCTTGAGCCAGCGTCGTACGCGTTCGCCTTGTTCGTGTTCGTCGTAAAGTTCAACGGCCATGCAACCAGTATCCAGTTGATCAGGATTGAGTATTCTATCGCACTCGCGCCTGGAATCAGGCTTCCAGCCCGTGTCTGGCCAGCCAGCCGGGAAGCTCGTCCATGGCTACTCTGGTCTGCTCGACATCGTCCGCGCGCAGCGATTTGACCGCGACCTGTCCGGCAGCAACCTCGGACTCGCCTAGAATCACGGCAAACCGGGCGCCACTGCGATCGGCGCGCTTGAATTGGGACTTCATGCTACCGCCCGACAGGGCCATGGATACCCCGATGCCGGGCAGGCTGTCGCGCAGAGCCTCGGCCATTTCCAGAGTCCTTCCAGCATCCAGCTGGCTGACAATGAATACCGCCGGAGTCTGGGAGCGCTCCACTCCAAGCGCGGCGAGCAGGTCGAGCAGTCGCTCGATACCCATGGCGAAACCAATGCCCGGTGTTGGCTTGCCGCCGAACATCGACACCAGGCCGTCGTAGCGCCCGCCGGCGCAAACCGTTCCCTGTGCACCCAGATCATCGGTGATCCACTCGAAAACCGTACGATTGTAGTAGTCAAGCCCGCGCACCAGGCCCGGGTTAAGCTGGTATGCAACGCCCAGCCGATCAAGCATCCCGGTCACCTCGGCAAAATGCTCTCGTGCCTGCTCACCCAGAAAGTCCGACAGACGAGGCGCTTCAAGCATGATCTCGCGAGTCTGCGGCACCTTGCTGTCGAAAATTCTCAGCGGATTGGTATCCAGGCGCCTGCAGCTGTCTTCGTCGAGCCGCTCGCGGTGCGGCTTCAGGTAGTCAATCAACGCCTGACGATAGCGCTGACGATCATCACGGTCACCCAGGCTGTTGATTTCCAGGCGCAGACCGGCATCCAGGCCCAGCTTTCGCCAGATCCGCTGTCCCATCGCAATCAACTCGGCATCGGCGCTGGCTGAATCAATGCCGAAGACCTCGGCACCGAACTGGTGAAACTGACGCTGGCGCCCCCGCTGAGGACGTTCATGACGAAACATCGGCCCCTGGTACCAGACCTTCAGACCGGGGACCTGAAGCAGACCGTGCTGCAACACCGCCCGAACCACCCCGGCAGTGCCCTCCGGCCGCAGACACAGCAAATCACCATTGCGGTCTTCGAAGGCATACATTTCCTTCTCGACCACATCGGTTGCCTCACCGATTGCCCGGGTGTAGACCTCGGCCTGTTCGACCAGCGGGATGCGGATTTCGCGAAAGTCGTAGGCAGCGAACTGCAGCGCCATTTCGGCCTCCAGCCACTGCCACAATGCTGTCTGCTCCGGGAGAATGTCGTGCATTCCCCGAACCGATCTCAGGTTGTTCATTGTTGTTTCGAGCCCCTGGCGGCTAGCGCGTCTGCCCGTCGGCCAGTATTTCGAAGCGCGCCACGTCCGGGCGACCCGACAGTTCATGCTCGACGCCTACCCCATCGATTTCCAGCTGCACGGCGTTGGCCCTGCCGAGCAGAATCCGAAACGGCGCCTCCCCCCGGTAACTGCGCGTGGTACCAGCCCTGAGCAGATCGTATTCAAGCCGCTGGTTGGCGGCGTCATGAATCTCGATCCAGCTGTCTTCAACGACACGGATCGACAGGCGCTGTTCGATATCAAGCGGCTCATCACCATGTTCGATCTGCTCCAGGCCAGGTTCGGCAACCAGCTCGGGGCCGGGCAAGGCCAGCGCTTCGCGCAGTGGGCGCGGCTTGATCGGCATGGCTGAAGCCACCACCGGCGAACTGGCAGGCCCCGCCCCGACGCTCGACTCCCCATGGGCCACCTGATCGAGGCTCTCGGTGGCTTCAGTGGCCTCGACAGAGGGAAGATCGGCTATCAGCGATGACTGCGCCTCAATTTCCGGAGAGCGCTCGAACAGTCTCGATCCACCCTCAACGAAAAACCAGACCAGGGGAAGAACAATTACTGTTGATACAATTACATAGGTCGCATAGTTAATGTATTTATTAAAGCTCTGCATGCGGTCGCTCACCGGCAGGACGCGCTGCAGCGGTGGTGGCTCGTCTGCCGTTGCGGCATCAATGATCTGCGCCGGGTCCAACCCCAGAACGCGGGCATAATTGCTCAGGTAGCCACGCCTGTAGATTGGGGCAAGGTGCGCGATCCGCCCCTGTTCGAGGTCACTGATGATCGACCCGGGCAGGTGGACCCGGGATGAAACGTCGCTGAGGCTCAGTCCACTATCAATACGCGCCTGGCGCAAACGTTGCCCGACGGCCTTGAAGGCCTCTGTCAATTCTTCTTTTGGCTGGTCTTGTTCAATCATGCTGGCTCATTGACTGCCTCAGTTCGCGGGCCTCGCTGGAATCGGGGAAAACCCGCTCCAGCTCCATCACGTAGCGCCTTGCCTCATCCGGATTGTTCATATTGCTTTCGATCCGGTAGCCAAGCAGCAGCGCGCCCGGTTCAGGCATTGCCGCCGCTTCGAAGCGCTGTAGAAAGGCTCTCGCCCTGAAGGCATCTCCCTGCTGGTAGGAAATATGGGCTAGATGCAGAAGTGCATCTGGAAACTCAGGGTCGATGCGAATCGCCCTGCGCAGAAACTGTTCGGCGTCCTCGATGCTGCCGGCACGACGCGCACAGGCGCCTGCATTGGTCAACGCGACCTCTGGCGTCTGATAGAACGGATCATCCGCGGCGCGCAGGAACTTCTGCTCAGCGCGGCGGAAATCACCGCGGCGGCACAGGTAGACCGCGTAGCTGTTCAGGGTAGCGCCATCATTGGGCGCCAGCTGAGCAGCGCGGCGGAAATGACGCCCGGCCCGGCCCTCATCCCCTAGCTGGCCATAAAGATGAGCCAGCGCAAGATGGGCCGGAACATGTTCCGGGTCCTGCCCCACTGCCTGCTCGAGTTTTTCCAGCGCAAGTTGGCGCTGACCGCGCTCCATGTAGCCAATGCCGAGCTGGGTATTGATTTCGGCTGCCCGCACCGGGCTCGTGCGGTCCATCCCTGCGCGTGCGTCCGTCTCGACAGGTCGATTGGCACAAGCTGAAATCACGAAGACCATCAACAACAATCCGACCCAGGAGCCGACGCCTCGCTTGTCGTCGAGTCGGCTCATACCGCCACCGCCTGCCTGGCCAGCTGCTGCTGCACCATAAGGCGGCGCTGGCTGGGCGACATCAACTTGCCGACCAGCTGGCCACAGGCAGCATCGATATCCTCGCCACGAGTCTTGCGAATGGTGGTGATCAGGCCAGCACTTCGAGTAACTTCCTGAAACGCCAGAATCCGCTCCATTGGCGAGGTTCGAAACGGCGTGCCAGGAAACGGATTGAACGGAATCAGATTGAGCTTGCAAGGCAAACCGCTGAGCAGCTTCAACAAATCACGGGCCAGGCGGGGGTCATCATTAACCCCGTCGATCATGGTGTATTCGAAAGTAATGGAGCGAAGTCGGCGGTCATGGTCGACAAACCGACGACAAGCGGCCATCAGTTCGGCCAGAGGATACTTGCGGTTGAGCGGCACCAGGCGCGAACGTAGCTCATCGTTCGGCGCATGCAGGGAAACCGCCAGGGCGATCTCTTCGCATTCGCGCAGCTGATCAATGCCTGGCACCACGCCGGCAGTGGAAACCGTAACTCGCTTGGCAGCCAGCCCATAGGCCAGGTCGTCGCGCAGCAGGGCGAGGGCCGGCGCAACGTTGTTCAGATTGAGCAACGGCTCGCCCATGCC
Source organism: Wenzhouxiangella sp. (assembly GCA_007118895.1). GTDB lineage: Bacteria > Pseudomonadota > Gammaproteobacteria > Xanthomonadales > Wenzhouxiangellaceae > SKQS01. Next base: position 5,591 of record SKQS01000099.1, on the reverse strand, counting down.
CATCAGCACCACGTTGGTAATGCGGCGATCACCGAAGCGACCGCTGGCCAGTGCCTGAGTGGCAAGCCAGACCTGCCCAATGATCTCGGCGCAGGTCAGATTGCGGTTGAAGCCCTGGGTAGCGGTCGAACAGAAAGTGCAGTTGAGCATGCAGCCGACCTGCGACGATATGCACAGAGTGCCACGCCGCGGCTCGGGGATGAATACAGTCTCGACTGCATTGCCGCCGGCAACGGCAAGCAACCATTTGACCGTCCCGTCAGCCGAAACCTGCTCCTTGAGTACGGTCGGCGGCTGAATCATGGTGATTTCAGCCAGGCGCTGACGCAGCTTGCGCGCCAGATCCGTCATTGGTTCGTAACTGGTGACGCCGCGCTGATGCACCCACTGCAGAATCTGCCGGGCGCGGTAAGGCCTCTCGCCAAGATCGGAGAAAAAGGCTTCCAGCCCTGCCCGATCCAGACCGAGCAGATTCAGCTTTTCCCTTGGAGATGCGGGCATTTGCGCCACTTTTTCAGGAAAATTATCGTGAGTATAGCTCATCATCTGGAAAAAAGAAGGCTATTTCGTCCCGAGCCGTATCTGGACCGTCCGAGCCATGGACCGCATTGGCGTCAATACTGGTCGCAAAATCGGCGCGAATCGTACCCGGCGCAGCCTGTCGGGGATCGGTCGCACCCATCAACTCGCGGTTACGATTGATCGCATCCACGCCCTCGAGCACCTGGATCATCACCGGGCCTGATGTCATGAAGCGGACCAGGTCAGCGAAAAAGGGCCGCTCGCGATGTACAGCATAGAAACCCTCGGCCTCTTCGGTAGTCAGATGCTTCATCCTGGCGCCGATGACGCGCAGACCGGCACGTTCGAAGCGCGTGTAAATTTCACCGATCACGTTTTTTGCAACCGCATCAGGCTTGATGATGGACAATGTACGTTCCATTCTTAACTCCATGAAAATAATAAGGAACCTGTCTGCCAGCAAGCGCTGACAGAGCGGTCCTAAAAAAATGAAACTACGCCTTGTGAAGGCGAGCGAACGAATTTCCCGGCACTACTCGACATTGTATGCGTTTCGGCCCTTGTCGGCAAACCGAACCTTGCATCCTGGGAGGATTTAGGCTAGGATTCAAACAGGTGTTTCAATCGGGTGTTTTGTTTGGCTTCAGCCTCTACCATAGACCGAATACTGGACAGCGCCGAGCTATTGTTCGCCGAGCAGGGCTTTCATTCGACCACCCTGCGCCAGATTACCCAGAGCGCCGAGGTCAACCTGGCCGCCGTGAACTATCACTTCGGCAGCAAGCAGGCGCTGATTCTGGCGGTTTTCCGGCGCCGGCTTGACGCACTCAACGCAGCGCGCCTGGAGCGCCTGGACGAGGCCCTGGCGCCTGAAGAACCACCTCAGCTGGAAGCGGTACTTGATGCCTTCGTTCACCCCGCTCTCGCCCTGAGCCATGGACGCGATGCCGTCGGCCATCGCTTCATGCGCATTCTGATGCACGCCTTTGCCGACCGCGATGACCAGCTCCACAGGGCATTGAGTGCCGAATATGCTCATGTCATGCGTCGATTCGCCGCAGCCATCGCCACCGCCCTGCCCGGGGTGGAAAAAAAATCGCTCAGACGCCAGCTCGACTTCATTGTCGGGGCGCTGACACACACCATGGCAGAGTGCAGTGTGAAAGACGCGCGCGCAGTCGCCAATGATCTGGTTCAATTTGCCGCTGCGGGTCTACGCAGCGCCGTTTCTTCCCCCGCTATGGATGGTGCTGTTTGCACCCTGGAGATGCACTAATGACGTTGTTACCTCTTGCCATTCTTGTCGTTGGCCTGGTTGCTCTGGCCTGGTTTCGGGCACCGCTGTGGCTGTCTACCACCCTGGCCGCGCTGGTTTCCGGCGCCGCCCTGCTGGCATCTGGCTCTCCATTGCTGCTCAACGTGATTCTGATTGCGACCACGGTCGTTCTGATTTTCTTCACCATCACGCCGCTGCGTCGGAGCCTGCTTTCCCGCCCGCTGTTCAACTGGTTCAAGAGCGTTCTGCCTGCGATGTCGGCCACCGAAAAGGAAGCGCTGGATGCCGGAACGGTGTGGTGGGACGCCGAGCTGTTCAGCGGCAAGCCGAACTGGAAAGTGCTGTTCGATCAGCCCGCGCCGACCTTGAGCGCCGAAGAGCAGGCTTTTGTCGATGGCCCGGTCGAAGAGCTTTGCAAGATGCTTGATGACTGGAAGATCAATCGCGAACTCAAGGACTTGCCACCGGAAGTGTGGCAGTTCATTCGCGAGAAACGTTTCTTGAGCATGATCATTCCGAAGCAATATGGCGGTCTGGAATTCTCGGCCCAGGGCAATGCCGCAGCGGTGACCAAGATATCCACCCGCAGTCTGACTGCCGCGGTGTCGGTGATGGTCCCGAATTCGCTGGGTCCTGGCGAGCTTTTGATGCACTTCGGTACCGAAGACCAGAAGAATCACTACCTGCCGCGCCTGGCCAACGGCGAGGAAATCCCCTGCTTCGCCCTGACCTCGCCGCAGGCAGGTTCGGATGCTGCCGCCATGCCCGACGAGGGCGTGGTTTGCAAGAAAGTCATTGACGGCAAGGAAGTGCTGGGGCTGCGGGTGACCTGGGACAAGCGCTATATCACCCTGGCGCCGGTGGCCACCGTGCTCGGACTGGCGTTCAAGACCCGTGACCCGGAAGGCTTGCTGGGCGGCAAGGAACACCTGGGAATTACCTGCGCTCTCATCCCGACCTCCACGCCGGGAGTCGAGATCGGCAACCGTCACCTGCCCGGCGGCTCGCTTTTCATGAACGGTCCGACTCGCGGCAAGGACGTATTCATCCCGATGGAATGGGTGATTGGCGGCCAGGAGCGTATTGGCCAGGGCTGGCGCATGCTGATGCATTGCCTCGCTGCTGGCCGGGCGATTTCCCTGCCGGCCCAGGGCGTGGCCGGCGGCAAGGCCTGCTCGGCCATGACCGGTGCCTACGCGCGCATCCGTTATCAGTTCAAGCAGCCAATCGGCCATTTTGAAGGCATAGAGGAGCCGCTGGCCCGTATCGGCGCCGAAACCTACCGCATGGAGGCCGCTCACAAACTGACCCTGGCTGCACTTGATGCCGGCCACAAACCGGTGGTGCTGTCGGCAATCCTCAAGGCCTATCTGACCGAGGCCAACCGGCGGGTGGTCAACGATGCCATGGACGTGCACGGCGGCAAGGCCGTGGTCGAGGGTCCCAACAACTACCTGTCGCTGGGATACCAGGCCCTGCCGGTGTCGATCACCGTGGAGGGCGCCAATATTCTGACTCGCTCGATGATCGTGTTCGGCCAGGGCGCCATCCGTTGTCACCCTTACCTGCTGAAGGAAATGCTGGCCGCGCAGGACAATGACCTGAAAGCCTTCGATGCCGCGCTCTGGGGCCATGTCGGTTTCCTGATCTCCAATGCAGTACGCGCTCCGCTGCTGGGCCTGAGCGGAGGCCGCCTGAGTGCGAGTCCGGTTTCCGGCTCGACCGCCCGTTATTTCCGCCGGGTCAACCGATTGAGCTCAGCCTTTACCCTGACCGCCGATCTGGCCCTGCTGATTCTGGGCGGCAAGTTCAAGTTCGCCGAAAAGCTGTCCGGCCGCTTTGCCGATGCCCTGGCCCACCTGTACATGGCCTCCAGCATTCTGCGACGCTGGGAAGATGACGGGCGTCCGGCCGAAGACCTGCCGCTGGTGCAGTTTTCGGTGGAAGACAGCCTGCACCAGGTCGAAGAGGCCCTGCACGGCGTGTTCCGCAACTTCCCGATCCGGAACCTGGGCGGCATGCTGCGAGCCGTCTGCTTCCCATGGGGTCGGGTGCACAACAGAGCCAACGATCGTACCGGCCACAAGATTGCTCGCCTGCTGCTGGAAAAGTCGACTGCCCGCGAACGCCTGATTGCCGGCTGTTTCATGTCACAGCAGGAAGACGGCACCGGTATCGTCCTGAAGGCCTTCGATGCCGTGCTCAAGGCGGAGCCGGCCGAGCATGCGATCCGCAAGGCGCTCAAGGCCGTGCCCAGCCCGAGCAACGTCAAGGGCCTGACCCGCAAAGCGGTCGAGGCCGGGGTCATCAGCGAGGAACAAGCTGCCGACCTGATTCGCGCTCAGGAACTGAGCCAGCGGGTGATTGCCGTCGACGAATTCACTCCTGAGGAGCTGGCCAACACCACTGACAGCCAGCGCCCGGTGCTGGCCGAAGCCAGCTGAGAGGACTAGCCCGGATAATTCATGAATTATCCGGGCTATCGCTCGCGCAGACGCGAAGACCCGATAAATGGTTCTTCAAATCACTTTTGTTTCGGTCGCGCCTGCGCGCCTCGGCGATAGAAAGCTTTTGATCGATTCTGACGAAAACCAAGGATGACTCATGACTGACCAGAAACTTCGTGTACGCCGTGCCGCGGTGCTCGGTTCCGGGGTGATGGGGGCGCAGATTGCCGCCCACCTGACTGCCGCCGGAATCCCTGTCGACCTCTACGATCTGCCCAGTGACGACAAGCAGCGCAGCAAGATCGCTGCCGGCGGCATTCAAAACCTGCTGAAGCTCAAACCTGCGCCGCTGGCCAGCAAGGACCTGGCCCAGTTCATTACCGCACGCAACTTCGATGATGATCTTGAGCAGCTCGCCCACTGCGACTTCATCATCGAAGCCATCGTCGAGCGCATGGACATCAAGAAGTCGCTGTATGAAAAGATCGGCCCTCACATTCATGACGATGCGTTTTTTGTCACCAACACCTCGGGCCTGTCCATCAACGAGCTGGCCGGCGTGGTGCCGGATGCGCTGAAATCGCGCTTCTGCGGTGTGCATTTCTTCAATCCTCCGCGCTACATGCATCTGGTCGAGCTGATCCCGCACGAGGGCACTGACGGCGCCGTACTGGATCTGCTCGAGGATTTCCTCACTCAGAACCTGGGCAAGGGCGTGGTCCGCTGCCGCGACACGGCCAACTTCATTGCCAACCGGGTCGGCGTATTCACCATGTGGTCGACCATGCATCACGCCCAAAGGCTGGGCCTGGGCTTTGACACCGTCGATGCCCTGACCGGTCCGGCCATTGGACGACCCAAATCCGCCACCTTCCGACTGGCCGACGTGGTCGGTCTGGACACCATGGCCAACGTCATCAAGACCATGGACGCCAAGCTCGCCGATGACCCCTGGCACCATCTGTTCAAGGCGCCCGAATGGCTTGCCAAGTTGGTCGAAGCCGGCGCCCTGGGCCAGAAGGCCGGGGCCGGGGTGTTCCGCAAGGAAGGGCGTGAAATCAAGGTCTTTGATCCCGAAACCGGCGACTACCGCAGTACCGACTACAGCGTGCGCGACGAAGTCAAGGCCGTACTGGCGATCCGGGATCCGGGCGAGAAGCTGGCCGAGCTGGCCAAGTGCGAGTACCCGGAAACCGAGTTCCTGTGGGCCATCCACCGCGATCTGTTCCACTACTGCGCCCACCACTTGGCGGCAATAGCCGAATCAGCCCGCGAGATCGACCTGGCAATGCGCTGGGGTTATGGCTGGAAGATGGGCCCGTTCGAGCAGTGGCAGGCCGCCGGCT
>SKQS01000036.1 GCA_007118895.1 Wenzhouxiangella sp. | reverse complement strand
TACGGCTCCGCTCCAGGGCTTTTCCGCTACGCGAAGCCGCCCTTGCGCTCTCGCCTGCGCTGCCCACGGACGCCGAGAGGCAAGCCCGAAGCCACAGTGCGATTTGCGAAGCAAGAAGCCCTGTAGTGGAGCCGTCAGCGCGTGCCTTGCCACGAACGCCCACAGACAAGCTGAATGAGGCTTTGAATATGAATGTCTTAGTACACGCAACGGCGTCACTTCAGGCAGCGCTCGACAGCTGCCAGGCCAGTTTCCACGACCTGATCATCCTCGACTACTGGGCGCTTGATCAGGGTCGGATTGGCCTGAAGCAGATCCAGTGCGCCGCTGTCTCCGCGGTCGATCGCATCGCGCTGGCCTGCATCCAGCGTACGCCAGGTTGTTGAGCGCCGATTGACCAGCCGATCGGCGCCCAGCGCCTCCAGCCAGGCGACCAGCCGTGAGCGCTCCAGCCCGTCTTCCCTGAGATCGATCCACTCATGATCGATCCCGGCGTCATCCAGCATACGCCGCGCCCGACGGCAGGTGTCGCAATTTTTGATTCCATATAGCCTGATCATCTTTTCCCGTCTATCGTTTGGAGCTGATTCTGTGCGTCTGTGCGTCTGTGTGTCCGACGACGTACTGACGTACTGCCGCACCGACGCACAGACGTACTGACGCACCGCCGTACCGCCGTACCGCCGTACCGCCGCACCGACGCACCGTCTACCCGTCTACCCCTCTACCCATCTTCCCCACTTCAGTACCTCAGCAACTCGTTCACCCCAACCTTCGCCCGGGTTTTCTCGTCCACGCGCTTGACAATGATCGCGGCATACAGGCTGTGGCTGGCGTCGGCTGCCGGCAGGCTGCCAGCGACCACCACTGCCCCGGCAGGAACCCGTCCGCGGTGGACTTCACCGCTCTGGCGGTCATAGATCCGGGTGCTCTGGCCAATGAACACGCCCATGCCAATGACGGCACCGCGCTCGACCACGACGCCTTCGACCACTTCCGACCGCGCACCGATAAAGCAGTCATCCTCGATGATGGTCGGACTTGCCTGCAGGGGCTCCAGTACGCCGCCGATACCGGCGCCACCGGAGACATGAACATTGCGGCCGATCTGGGCACAGGAGCCCACCGTGGCCCAGGTATCGATCATGCTGCCGGCGCCGACATGGGCGCCGATGTTCACATAGCTGGGCATCAACACCACATCAGCCCCGATATGTGCGCCGCGGCGCACGATGGCAGCAGGTACGATGCGGGCGCCGCTGGCAGCCGGCGAGTCGGACTCATCTGCAAAGCGCAGGTCGACCTTATCGAAATAGCTGGCTGGCTGGCCTGCGATCACGCGGTTGGGACTGATCCTGAAGTGAAGCAGGATGGCCTGCTTGAGCCAGCCGTTGACCTGCCAGCCGCCGGCGACCGGCTCTGCCACCCGCAGCGCGCCGCTCTCCAGGCCATCAAGACAGGCAGCAACGGTATCGGCAAGCCCGGAATCGACGTTGTCGGGATTGAGCTCGGCCCGTCGCTCCCAGGCCTGCTCGATGGTCTGACGCATGGTGTCAATACGCTTGCTCATGTTCCACATCCAGTCGTTGACGCAATTCATTCTCCAGGGCCTCACAGGCTCCCTGATCCAGCGCCTGCCCGTCGGCGGTCGAAATCACGAAGATGTCCTCGACCCGCTGGCCAAAGGTAGCTACCCGAGCATCATGCAGCCGCACTTCGCACGCCACCAATGCCTCGGCAATCGCTGAGAGCAGACCCGGCCGATCAGTGGCGGCCACTTCCAGGCAGGTTCGACCGTCCTTGTCGCTGGCCAGGCTGATCTCTGCCTGGCCCATGAACGGCTTGAGGCGCCGCGGCACCGGCCGGGGCGGCAGCGCGCGGACCCGCTTTGCTGCCAGATGAGTGACCAGGGTGTGGTGCAACCTGTCTGCATCCGATTCGTTCAGCGGCTGGCCGTTGGCGTCCATGACCTGGAAGATATCCCAACTGCGACCATCGCCAGTGGTGACCACGCGAGCCGCCAGCACATCGAGCTGCATGCGATCGATCTCTCGGGCGACCACGGCAAACAGGCCGATGAAGTCCTCGGCATGCACGAACAGCTCGCTGATACCCTTGTCGACCAGGGTACGGCTGGTCACCAGCGGCAGGGTCCGGCTGCCGATGACCTCGTCAGTGGTCCAGGCCAGCTGCTCGGCATCCAGTCGAAGAAAGGCGCTATCGGGCAGCTGCTGCCACAAAGCATCGATGCTGCTGACCTCGTGACCCGACTCAGCCAGGATCTCCGTGGCTCGCTGGCGCGTCTCGCGCATGCTCATCTGCCGATCAGGCGCCTGGTCGGGCTGCTCCAGCACCGGCAGGCAGGCGCAGTAGAGCTCCCACATCAGGCTGTCCTTCCACGAGTTCCAGAGCTTGGGACTGGTGGCGGCGATATCGGCGACGGTCAGCACGAACAGGTGATCGAGCCGGCGCCGGCTGCCCACCCGAGCCGCAAAGCGGTTGATTACCTCGGGATCGCTGATGTCCTCACGCTGGCTGGTTCGCGACATCAGCAAATGTTCGGCAACCAGCCACACCACCAGGTCCCGGTCAGCCTGCGGCAGATCCAGGCGGCCGACAAACTCGGCCGCATCGGCCGCACCCAGCTCTGAGTGATCCCCACCACGTCCCTTGGCGATGTCGTGAAACAGGGCCGCCAAATACAGCAGCTCAGGCCGTTCGATGCGTCCGAAGATCTCGATCGCATGAGCAAACTCTTCCGGTCGCTTGCCGTAGGCGAAGCGTCTGAGGTTGCGAATGACGAACAAGGTGTGCTGGTCCACTGTGTAGACATGAAACAGATCGAACTGCATGCGTCCGGTGATCTGGCCGAACGGCGGCAGCAGCGCGGCAAGGATCCCGTAGCGGCTCATTCGCGCCAGCTGGCTGTAGACGCGACGTGGACGCCGCAACAGCTCAAGAAAGGCATCGAGCACTGCCGGGTCATTGCGGAATTCTTCGTCGACCAGGTAGAGATGCTCGCGAACCAGGCGAATGGTTGACGCTCTTACCCCGAGCACATCAGGATGGTCGGAAAGCACCAGGAACAGACGCATCAGCAGAATCGGCTGCCTGACCAGGTCGTGACCGTCGATCAATTCGAGATAACCGTGACGGATGCGAAAATGCCGATCGATTTCACCGCTGGGCAGGTGCCGCCGCCCGGCGAGCAGTTCCTCGTCGAAACTCTGCAGCAACCGCTCATTGAGCCGTTCGACCTGCATTACGGTGCGGTAATAGCGCTGCATGAAGCGTTCCACGGCCGAATTGTCGACGGCGCCATCGCCGAAGCCGAAGCGGGCCGCGAGCTGGCGCTGATACTCGAACAGCAGCCGTTCCTCTGCACGCCCGGCCGCCTGATGCAGGGCCCAGCGAATGGTCCAAAGGCGCTTGCGGGCCGATACCAGGTCACTGTATTCCTGCTCTGACAGGAAATCATGCTCGACCAGGCCATGCAGGGTCGAGGTGCCGAAATGCCGGCGTGTTACCCAGCCGATCATCTGGATATCACGAAGCCCGCCCGGCCCGTCCTTGATGTTCGGCTCAAGGTTGTAGACCGTTTCCTCGAACTGGGCGTGGCGTTCGGCCTGCTCGCGACTTTTGGCGGCAAAGAACTGGTCGGCCGGCCACAGCAGCGGTGGCTCGGTGGCCTGACGCATCGCCTGGTAAAGCCTGCCGGAACCGACCATCAGCCGGGCTTCCATCAGATTGGTGGCCACACCGACGTCCTCTATCGCCTCGCTGACGCAGTCATCTACGGTACGGACGCTCTGTCCCGGGTGCATGTCGGCATCCCACAGCACCTGCACGAACTGCTCCAGGGCCTGAGTCGGCACATTCGACCCACCGCCCTTGAGAATCAGCAGGTCGATATCGGAGTGGGGATGCAGCTCGCCGCGACCGAAGCCACCTACCGCGCACAACTCGATCGATGCCTGGCTGGGCACCAGGCGCTCCCATGCGGTAAGCACAAGTTGCTCCATGACCCAGGCGCGGGCGCGGACCAGCTGGGCGACATCGCCGCCTTCTTCAAACAACCGAGCAAGCACCTCGTCGGCGCGGGTTCGCCAGTATCCCAGTGCTGCTCCCAGCTCGACTGGGTCGGGCCCGATCCTGCCGAGCTGATCTAGGTCCAGGCAGCGACGGGTTGCCGGCAGCGCAGACAACCGCTCGATCACAGCGGATCGTCTGGCAGTCGGGTCAACACGTCAAAGCCATCCTCGGTTACCGCCAGGGTGTGTTCCCACTGCGCAGACAGGCTGCGATCGCGGGTGATCACGGTCCAGTTGTCCGGCAACAGCCGAGTGTGACGCCGCCCCAGGTTGATCATCGGCTCGATGGTAAATGTCATGCCCGGACGCAGCACCAGACCTTCACCCGGACGCCCGTAGTGCAACACCTGCGGCGGCTCGTGGAATACCCGGCCAATGCCATGACCGCAGTACTCGCGCACCACCGAGCAGCGCTGCCCTTCGGCATAGGTCTGGATGGCATGCCCGATATCTCCGAGGGTCACGCCCGGGCGCACCCTCTCTATGCCGGTCACCATGGCCTGATGAGCCACCTCGCAGATTCTGCGCGCCTTGACCGATGGCTCGCCAACAAAGAACATCTTGCTGGTATCACCGTGCCAACCGTCCTGAATGACGGTAATGTCGATATTGACAATATCGCCATCCTTGAGGACCCGGTCGCCCGGGATACCATGACAAACCACGTGATTGACCGAGGTGCAGATCGACTTCGGGAACCCCCTGTAGTTGAGTGGCGCCGGGATGCCCCGCAGCTCATCGACGATGAAGGAATGGCAGATTTCGTCCAGCCTGCCGGTGGTCACGCCCGGTTGCACATGATCGGCAATCATGCGTAACACCGAGGCGGCCTGCTGGCCGGCCACGCGCATTGCCTCTATTTCCTCGGCGGTCTTGATGTGAACTTGATGGTTCATCTGGGAAACTTCGATAAGGATCAAAAAGTCTAACCGATGGGCTGTTTACATTGGCGCACGAGAGCCTGATGCAAGCCTTGTGGATCCGGAAATCTCGGGGCTTTCAGGCAAGAAAACCGTCGGAACATTCCGATGATGGGGGTGACTGGCCCTCATTTCCATACTCGCACCATGTCTTTTGGCACGTGCATGACCGGTGCCCGAAATGACATCATTATTCGTTAATTGCGCCTTAACGCCACCGTTTGCCTGGAGCAGAGTTCTTGAACAAGCTGGTCAAATTCGGATTACCCCCTATGCTGGTCTTGCTGGCCCTCGTCGTTGTGGTCCTGCTGGCCAAGAATCGGCCGACTGCCCCGGAGCGCGAAGTCACCACCGCAGCCATGCTGGTCGATGTCGTCGAGGCTGAGAGAAGCAGCGAGCGGTTTAAGGTCAGCGCGCAGGGAACGGTGCGCCCCCGTACCCAGACCAATGTGGCGGCCGAAGTCAGCGGACGAATCGTCGCCCTGTCCGACCAATTCGTGGCCGGCGGGTTCTTTCGCGCTGGCGAGGTGCTGGTCGAAATTGATCCCAGCGACTACGAGGCAGCTTTGTTGCAGGCCGAGGCTGACCTGGCTGCAGCAAGGGCCAGATTGTCAGAAGAGCAAGCCCGTTCGGACCAGGCGCGCCAGGACTTCGCCCGACTGCACGGACCCGATCGCGAGCCCGGGGAGCTGGTAGTGCGGCTGCCGCAGGTCGCCGGCGCCCGCGCGGCCGTTCAGGCCGCCGAGGCGGCGGTTCTTCGCGCCGAGCGCAATCTGGAGCGAACCCGCATACGCCTGCCTTACGACGGCATGGTGCGTTCACGCCAGGCAGACTTGGGCCAGTTTGTCTCGCCTGGCACGGTGCTGGGCGTAACCTTTGCCGTAGATACCGCCGAGATTCGCCTGCCGGTACCGGACCAGGATATGGCCTTTCTCGACCTGCGGCCTGCCTTAGCGGGCCATGACGCACAGGCACGTGCAGTTTTGACCGGATCGGTAGCCGGCCAGTTCGGCCAGTGGGAAGGCGTTGTAGTCCGGACCGAAGGAGTTATCGACGAGTCTACCCGACTGAACTTTGTGGTGGTTTCCGTTGATGACCCCTACGGCCTGCTCGGTGTCCAGCGCGACGTGCCGCTGGTAATGGGCTCTTTCGTCAATGCCAGGGTCGAGGGCCGCGCCACCGACGGCTTGATCGTGCTGCCGCGCGAGGCGCTGCGCGAGGACAACAGCATCTACCTGGTCGACGAGCAAAGTGCGCTCGAGATCCGCTCCGTTGATGTTGTTCGTTCCACGCCAAGGCAGGTTTATGTCAGGAACAAGCTGCAACCGGGTGACCCGGTCATCACCACTGCCATCCAGACACCGATTCCGGGACTGCCGCTAAGGGTACGCGAGCGGCCCGCGCTCGACTCGACCGAACCGCAGCTGCGGCTGCTGCCGACTGACGAACTGGCAGGATTACCGGAGGCGCGACAATGACGCCGCAACCCAACTGGTACGGCAATATCATCGCCTGGTTTGCCCACAACCCGGTGGCGGCCAATCTTTTGATGCTGTGCCTGATCGGCGGCGGCCTGGCCACTGCGTTCACGATCACCAAGGAAGTAACCCCCCGAATCGAAACCAACTATGTCACGGTCACTGTGCCCTACCGCGGCGGCACACCGCGCGATGTCGAACAAGGGGTACTGATCCGGATAGAGGAAGCGATTCAGGACATCGAGGGTATCCGCGAGATTACTTCATTTGCTCGAGAGGGTTCCGGCAGCGTCAGTGTCGAGGTCGAGGCAGGCCACGACATCATGACGGTGCTGGACGACATCAAGAGCCGGGTGGACTCGATTGCCACTTTCCCGGCCGAAACCGAGCGACCGGTTTATCAGCGCAATGTCTGGTCGCAGGAGGTGCTGATGGTGTCCGTCTACGGCCAGGTCGGCGAGCGCACACTCAAGGAAACCGCGCGACGCATCCGCGATGAAATTACCGCCCTGCCCTCGGTAAGCCAGGCCGAGCTGCAGGGCGCCCGCCCCTACGAAATCAGCATCGAGGTCGACGAGACCACGCTGGAGGCCTACAGCCTGACGCTGGGCGAGGTCGCCCAGGCGATCCGGCGCTCGTCGCTGGACCTGCCCGGCGGCCGCATCCAGACCGTCGGCGGCGATATCCTGGTTCGCGCTATCGGCCAGGCCTGGGTCGGCCGGGATTTCGAGGAAATCGTGATCCGCACCAACCCGGACGGATCGCGCGTCAGGGTGCGCGATATCGCGCAGATTCACGACGGATTCGTCGATCGCCCGTTCTATGCGCGACACAACGGGGAGCCCGCGGTGGCGATACGCGTGCTCAGTGTCGGCGAGCAGAACGCTCTGGCGGTTTCACGCGAGGTTCGCGAGCATATCGAGCGAATCAGTCAGGATCTACCGCCCGATCTCAACGTGGAATGGTGGGCAGATCGCTCCTATTACCTGCGCGGACGGCTGGAAATGATGGGCAAGAACCTGCTGGCGGGTGCGGCGCTGGTGTTTCTCATTCTGACCCTGTTTCTGCGACTCAAGCTGGCGTTCTGGGTCATGGTCGGGCTGCTGATTGCTTTCATGGGCACGGTCTGGGCGCTGCCCCTGGTTGGCGTGACCATCAACCTGATCAGTCTTTTCGGCTTTCTGATCGTGCTGGGCATCGTGGTCGACGATGCCATCATCATGGGCGAATCCGCCTACACCGAGATCAGGGCGAAGGGGCACTCGGTGGACAACGTGGTCAGCGGGGTCCACAAGGTCGCCATTCCGGCCACCTTCGGCGTGCTGACCACCCTGGCCGCCTTCCTGCCCATTCTCTGGGTGTCTGGAATCCAGGGCCAGTTCTTTGCGCCCATCGGCTGGGTGGTGGTGATCTGCCTGGTAATGTCGCTGATCGAATCCAAGCTGATTCTGCCAGCCCACCTTGCCCACATGCGGGTCAGGAAATACGAGACCGATACGCCCAACCGCCTGGTGCGGTTCCAGCGCAGTTTCTCCGACAACCTGTATCGCTTCGTCGACAACGTCTACCTGCCCTCGCTGAAGGTGCTGCTCGAGCGGCGCTACCTGGCGCTGGCTGGCTTCATCAGCGTGTTGATCCTGTCGATCGGGCTGATCGCGGGCGGTTTCCTGCGGGTGGTGTTCTTTCCCGATTTCGCCGGTGATTTCATGCGTGCCGACCTGGAGATGAACGAAGGCACCCCGTCCCACATCACCCAGGCCAATCTCGATCACCTGCAGCAGACACTGGTGCGCGTCGATCAGAGGATTCAGCAACAGCACGGTCTGAACGAGCCCTTGATCCGCACCGTATTCTCCTTCGCGCGCTCCGAAACGGCCGGCAGCCTTACCGTCGAGCTTGATCGAGACGAGCGCAACCGGCCATCAATAGCCGAGATCGAGCGACTGTGGCGAGAGGAAGTTGGGGAAATCCCCGGCGTTCGGGGACTGCGTATCGGCAGTGCCGGCGGTCCGGGCGGTGACGGACCGGACCTAAGCTTCCAACTGGTTGGCCGTAATCTGGCGCAGCTTCGCGCAGCCGGTGCCGAACTGGAGCAGCGTATTCGCGCCTTCGAGGGCACTTATGACATCCGCAACTCTTATGAGGGTGGCCTGCGCGAGCTGCAGCTGACCATTCGACCCGAGGCGGAGGTGCTGGGCCTGAGCCAGCAGGATCTGGCGCGCCAGGTACGCCAGGCATTTTTCGGCGAGGAGGTCCAGCGCATCCAGCGTGGCCAGGATGACATTCGGGTAATGGTGCGCTTCCCGGCAGAGCAACGGCGCTCGGAAGGCTACATGGAGACCATGCGCATCCGCACCCCTGACGGTCAGGCAGTGCCGTTTTCCGCCGTTGCTGATGTCACCTGGGGCTCCAGCCCCTCGACCATACGGCGATTCGATCGCGAGCGCTCCATCGGCGTCTCGGCGCGAATCGACAAGGACCTGGCCGAGCCTGGCCGTATATCCAGCGAATTGCGCGAAATCCATCTGCCGGCCATCCTGGCCAACTATCCGGACGTTCGCTACCGACTGGCCGGCTCGACCCGAAGCCAGCAGGAAGTCGTGCGCGACCTGACGCTGGGCGCGCTGTTTGCTCTGTTTCTGATCTACGCCCTGATCGCCGTACCGCTGCGATCTTATATGCAGCCGTTGCTGATCATGTCGGTGATTCCATTCGGCATGATTGGCGCCATCGTCGGTCACTGGCTGCTGGGCATCCCGATCAGCATGCTCAGCCTGTTCGGAATCGTTGCCCTTGCCGGCGTGGTGGTCAATGACAGCCTGATCCTGGTCGACTTCGTGAACCGCCATCTCCAGGCCGGCGAATCCCGGATCGAGGCGGCGATAAAAGCGACCCGGGCCCGGTTCCGGGCCATCGTGCTGACCTCGCTGACCACTTTCCTGGGACTGGCACCGATCGTGTTCTTCGAGACCAGCGTCCAGGCTCAGCTGGTAATCCCGATGGCCGTCTCGCTGGCCTTCGGCATATTGTTTGCCACGGTGATTACACTAGCGCTGATTCCCATTCTGTACCTGATCGGAGACGATCTGATTCGTTATGTTCAGCGCAAGCTTGGGCTGGAATCGACTGACATGGCCTCAGCTGCCGGTCGCTGACCGGTGAAAAACAGGCCATGACCTCGGTTCGCCAGGCCGTCTCCGGTCTGGAGAGAAAACTCGGCAACCGGATGGAGGCCGAGGTCCTGGTTGCTTTCGGCATCGGCCGTGAGCGCAGCTGGCTATACGGCCACCCCGAGTCCATCCTGTCCCCCGATCAACTGAAAAAGCTCAACGACCTGGCTGACCGTCGTGCTGCTGGCCAACCCGTTGCCTACCTGACTGGCCAGCGGGAATTCTACGGCCGCAGTTTTCGGGTCAGCCCGGCCGTGCTGATACCGCGCCCGGAAACCGAAATGCTGGTCGACCAGGCACTGGCCCTGGACCTGCCCAGGCGTGCCCGGGTGCTGGATATGGGCACCGGCTCAGGCTGCATTGCACTGAGCCTGGCCGCGGAGCGGCCCGAGTGGCAGATCACGGCAACCGATCTGAGCACCGATGCGCTGGCGGTGGCGGCAGACAATCGGCAGCAAATGAACCTGGACAGAGTCGAACTGCTGGCCGGTGACCTGTTCGTTCCGGTCAGAGACCGGAGCTTCGACCTGATCATCAGCAACCCGCCCTATGTCGCCGCCACCGACCCCCACCTGGAGCGCGGCGACCTTCCTGCAGAGCCCAGGCTGGCTCTGACACCCGGAGGGGATGGGCTCTCGGTGATCGCGCGAATGCTCGCCGCTGCACCCAGCTATCTCTCACCGGCAGGGTGGCTGATCATCGAACATGGACATGACCAGGGCAGCCGGGTCCGCAAACTGTTCCTTGCGGCCGGATTCGAACAGGTAAAGACCTGCGACGACCTGGCCAAGCTCGAGCGACTGACCATGGGTTGCAAAAACCAAGCTGAAAGATAGCGTACGCTCTGCCGGTCCCCTTTCGCGTCGCCCAATCGAACCGCTCATGAACCGCAAGCTGATAGCCCAACTGCTGATCGCCGCCATCTTCCTCGGTGCATTCATCGGCTTTTTCGCCCTGGAGCTTCATCACTACCTCAGCCTGGACGAACTGCGCAAGCGCCGCGATGACTTGCTGGCCTTCACCGAGGCCAACCTGGCGCTGATGATTGCCGGCTACATGCTGGTCTACATTGTCATGGCGGCGCTGTCGGTGCCGGGCGCGGCGGTGCTGACCCTGGCCGGCGGCGCCCTGTTCGGCGTGCTGATCGGCACCGTGGCGGTATCCTTTGCCAGCACCATCGGCGCCACCATCGTGTTCCTGGCCGCCCGCTTCCTTTTCAGAGACAGCCTGCAACAGCGGTTCGGCAAGCGGCTGGAGACCATCAACCGGGGGGTCCAGCGCGACGGCGCCTTCTATCTGCTGGCCCTCAGGCTGGTACCGGTATTCCCGTTCTGGCTGATCAATCTGCTGATGGCGCTGACGCCGATTCGGCCCTGGACCTTCTACTGGGTCAGCCAGCTCGGCATGCTGCCGGCTACCATAGTCTACGTCAACGCCGGCACCCAGCTCGGGCGCATCGAAAGCCTCGGCGACATACTCTCCGCGCCGCTGATCGGCGCCTTCGTGCTGCTGGGCCTGCTACCGCTGTTGCTGCGCTGGCTGCTGCGCTGGCTGGAAAACCGCAAGGTCTACCGCGGCCACGCGCGGCCACGCAAATTCGATTACAACCTGATCGTGATCGGCGCCGGGGCCGCCGGTCTGGTCTCGGCCTACATCGCCGCCACGGTCAAAGCGCGCGTGGCGCTGATCGAAAAGCACAAAATGGGCGGCGACTGCCTGAATACCGGCTGCGTGCCCTCCAAGGCACTGCTGCGTACCGCCCGGCTGCTGGCCGAGGC
>SKQS01000202.1 GCA_007118895.1 Wenzhouxiangella sp. | reverse complement strand
CGGCTGCCAGGGAGGCGACATGGGGTCAGTCGCTGCCGTGCAATCAATTGCCGGCGTGGCCGCGGTCGACCGCGATCGGGCCTGGTCTGATCGTGACGGTGGTGCTCATGGCCACGGTGCTTGCCTCCTTGCGATTCCAGGTCGGGGTGAACGCGCCAGCCTATGGCGGGTGTGCCTCGGGACAGGCAAGGCGGCCAAGCGGCTGGTGGCGCAGGGCTGTGTCAGGAGAGCTGTTTTCCGTCCCCGGACGCCTTGGGTTCGAAGAGCTGCCGAAGAACGGATATTTATGGTTGCATCGCCTTCGTTGCCTCCTACGCTGCTTCAGAAGGAGACGGCGATCGATGATCAAGCGTTGGCAGATGCTGCTCGGGGCGCTGGCGACCGTGGTCCCGCTGCTGGCCACGGCGTCGGCCCGCGCCGATTGTGTCGACATCAACGCCGATCCTCCAGATCGCCTCGTTGCCATCGCCCACATCAACGACGAACGCGCCGTGCAATTGATTTCCGGCCGGCCATGGCCCAGCGTCAGGTCGCTCACCGGCATCAACGGCATCGGCCGCGGGCGCATTCGCCAGCACGAAGACGCCAGTGATGCCGCAGATTGCGTCGCCGGCCTGGCCAACGAACGCAAGAAATATGGCAACGGCATATGTCGATGACGTCAAATATAATCGTAGCCGCAGTCGCACACAGCACCGCCCCGGAGCCGGGCCAGCTGGTAGAGGCTCGGCGCCGCCAATGGATCGTCTCCGAAGTCGATGGCGGCTCAGTTGCGCCCGGGCTTCCGAAGCGGCATCTCGTGCGGCTGTCCTCCATCGACGAGGATGCGCTTGGCGAAGAGATCGAAGTTCTTTGGGAACTGGAGCCCGGGGCGCACGTGATTGAACGCGCGGGACTGCCCCGAATGACCGGCTTGGACGATCCGTCGACACTTCGGGCGTTCCTTGACGCAGTCCTTTGGGGCGCTGCGACAAACGCGGACCGCGGCTATCTGCAGGCGCCATTCCGCAGCGGCGTCAGCATTGAGGACTACCAGCTGGATCCGCTTGTGCGCGCGATCGACATGGCGCGCACCAATCTGCTGATCGCCGACGACGTCGGCCTCGGGAAAACCATCGAGGCCGGACTCGTCGTTCAAGAGATGCTTCTTCGTCATCGCGCCCGCACCGTTCTCGTGCTTTGCCCGGCGTCATTGCAAGAGAAGTGGCGCGTCGAGATGCAGGAGAAGTTCGGACTGGAGTTCCGGATCGTCGATACTGAATACGTGAAGCGCCTGCGCCGCGAGCGAGGCCTGCACGCCAATCCGTGGACGTCTTTTCCCCGTCTCATCACGTCGATGGACTGGGCCAAGAAAGGTGAAGGATTGCGCCTTCTGCGGGACACATTGCCCCCGCACGTCAGCCATCCCAGGAAGTTCGACCTGCTGATTATCGACGAAGCCCACAACGTCGCCCCGACCGTCGGCCGCTATGCTGTCGAAAGCCTCAGGACACGGCTGGTCCGTTTGGCCGCGCCACACTTCCAGCACAAGCTGTTTCTCACCGCCACGCCACACGACGGTTACACCGAATCCTTCACCGCGCTCCTCGAACTCCTCGATGATCAGCGGTTTGCGAGAAACGTCCTCCCGAGTGATCCCCAACTCGCCCGGGTGATGGTCCGTCGCCTGAAGAGCGATCTGGTCGATGCGAACGGCAAGCGCATTTACCCCGAGCGGCGGCTTGAAGCGCTGCCGGTCGAGTATAGCGAAGACGAGAGGGACGCCCGGCGGCAGTTGGAAGCATACATCAAGAGCCGCGAAAGCGGTGCCGATGGAGGGCGTGCCGTCGATCACTTCGTGCACCAATTGCTGCGCAAGCGCCTGTCATCGTCTCCTGCGGCGTTCGCAGCCACGCTGGAGCGGCATGTTGCGACGATCGAAGGCCGGGCGTCGAGCGAGCGCGGCCAGAAAAAATTCGATGACCGCATCCTTCGGCGGGCGATAGCGAAGACCGAAGAAGACTACGCAGACGATGTCCATCGGGACGCCGCCGAGGCTGAAGCGATCGAGGAAGCGGGCAAGCATGTCCGACCGCCGACCGACGAAGAACGCCGGATGCTCGACCGATTGCGGTCCTGGGCCCAACAAGCGGCTCGTCGAACCGACGCCAAGGCCACCGCTGTGCTGGATTGGTTGGCCCGTTACCTGAAGGACGGTGACAGGTGGACGAACGAACGGGTGATCCTGTTCACCGAGTACCGCGCCACTCAGCAATGGATGCAAGAGATCCTCGTGGCCCAAGGCTTCGGGGCCGAGCGACTGGCGCTGATCTATGGCGGAATGGATCCGAAGGAACGCGAGGCCGTGAAAGCCGCGTTCCAGGCGAACCCATCGGAGTCCCCTGTGAGAATACTACTGGCGACCGACGCAGCTTCGGAGGGTATCGATCTCCAGAACCACTGCCACCTGATGATCCACCTCGAGATTCCGTACAACCCGAACGTGATGGAGCAGCGGAACGGCCGCATCGACCGCCATGGCCAACGCGCCAGCGACGTCGTCATCTGGCACCCGGTGGATGCCGAGGGGGGCCACGGACAGGATATCCTGCGTGCGCTTCGCAAACTGGATGCGATGCGTGCCGACATGGGCAGCGTCAACCCGGTCATCGCGCCTCAACTGCCCGACCTTCTCGAGGGTCGCCGTCGCGATCTCGACACGCGACGGGCCGAAGCCCGGATGGAGAAATCCCGCCGCTTCGTGAAGGTCGAGCGCGATCTTCGCGAACGTGTGGCCAAACTCCACGAGCGGCTGAACGAGACCCGGCGCGAGCAGAGCCTCGTGCCGGACCACATCGAGCGAGCCGTACGCACCGCGTTGCGTCTAGCGGACAAACCCGACTTGGAGCCCGTGTCGCTGTCTGGTGCACCGGATGGCACGGTCTTTCGAATACCGTCGCTTTCCGGCTCCTGGTCCCGATGCCTCGAGGGGCTCGAACACCCCTATACGCAGAAGATCCGCCCCATCACCTTCGACCACGATGTCGCCAAGGGCCGTGACGACGTCGTCCTCGTCCACCTGAACCACCGGCTCGTCCAAATGAGCCTCCG
>SKQS01000215.1 GCA_007118895.1 Wenzhouxiangella sp. | reverse complement strand
TCGATCCCGAGCACACGCTTTTCCGGGTCGCCTCGATCACCAAACTGTTCAATGCCATCGCCCTGGTGCAGCTGGTCGATGCCGGCCTGGTCGACCTCGATGCCGATTTCACCCGCTACCTGCCGGACATTGATTTCGACCTGCCCTACGGCACGGTGCGCGTGCGCGATCTGCTGACCCACACGGCCGGCTTTGCAGACGGCATTTTCGGTCACTTCTCGGCCATTGCCCCGGACTCCGATCACAGCCTGCGTGATTACGTCGTCCGATTTCAGCCACACCAGGTCCGGCCGCCGGGCGAGGACATTGTCTATTCCAACTACGGTACCGCGGTCATCGGACTGATCATCGAGGAAGTTTCCGAAACACCCTATTCAGATTATGTCGAGCAGTTCGTGCTGCAGCCGCTGGGTATGCTAAAGAGCGCCATGCGTGACTGGCCGGGCGAGGAGCGCGCAGGCGCTCTTCCGCTTGGCCGGCACGAACATCTGGCCCTTACGCACGCCTGGGCAAGCGGCCGTTTCCGCACGCCTGACAGGGCAAACTGGGCCCACGCCGGCACCATGCCCCTGGGCGGCCTGCTCAGCACCGGTTCCGACATGGCCCGGTTCATGCTTGCTCAGCTCGGCGATGGCGGCGGTATCGTTTCACCGCAGGGGCTGGAACTGCTGCACACCCCATCGATCAGCAACCACCCGGCGGTGGCCCATCATGCCCTGGGGTTCTGGGTCGGTGACCTGTGGGGTTACCAGACCCTTATGCACGGCGGCTCGATCTTCGGGTTTCTGTCTGACCTGGTGATGCTGCCGGAGTTGGATCTGGGTATTTTCGTTTCCACCAATTCACCGTCCGGTAGCCGGCTCAGCGCCCCGCTTGCTCGGCGCATCGTAGAGAATTTCTTCCCATCCCAAATCGACATACCGCGTCCGGATGCGGATGCCGACTTGAGCGAATACACCGGTCGTTATCGATCCCAACGTCGCGGCTACCAGACCATCGACAAGCTGGTCGGAGTTTTTGAGATGAACATTGGCACCAATGATCAGGGATTCCTCACCGTGGCTGGCAGCGGCGGCTCGACCGCGCGCCTGGTCGCCCTGGGTGATGATCAGTTCATCAACGCAGACACCGGTTCGCGTCTGGCCTTTTCGCGTGATGCTGCCGGTCGGATCGTTCTGCTGCATGCCAGTTTCACCAATTTCGAGCGACTGTCCTGGTGGCAGACCGTGCGCTTTATCTACTACGTATTGGCAGCCTTGGTCCTGGCCTTTGTCGTGTGGGTGTTCGTACTGGCATTCAGCCGGCGTTCGGGCGGAACGGAGGCCCGCGCCGGGTTCATATGCCGCTATTCCAGTTTTGCCCTGCTGCTCGCCTGGTGCGTTTTCTTGGCCGTGTTTGCCATGGACATCAGCAGGGCCATGGGGCCCAGCCCGATCCACTTCGCGCAGTTCCCAACCGGGCTAGGCCAGGTCTGGATATGGCTGACCTGGATCGGCACCGCACTGACCGCCGTCATGGCCTTAAGCCTGGTGCCGATCTGGGCGGGTCGACAATGGGTCTTAAGCCGGCGTCTTGCCGCCAGCGCGCTGCTGATCTGCTCGGCGGCGTTCGTCTTTGTGCTGGCTTACTGGAACGTCCTCGGGGCGCGCGCTTTGGGCTGATGGAGCATCATCATGACAACGAAGATCAAAGCGGAAAAAACCAGACCGCGCCGACCCATCCTGCGCATCTTCGGCGCGCTGTTTCTCATTGGCGTGGCCCTTCTGGCCTGGTCGGTCTGGGTGGTGATCTGGGGCACGCCGTCGAAGGTCGAGACCATGGCGGCGCGGCAGTTCGTGCAGTACATGATCGCCGACCCGGAGACCCTGAGCATGCTTGGCTTCATCGACGGCCGGATCATCGACCGTCATTCTGGAAGGTTGCGGCCGCGCACCCAGGCCGAACTCGACCGTCGAGGCGAGCAGGTCCGCCGCTTTCGGGAAGAGCTGGATCGATATGACCCGGAAAAGCTAGACCCGGATCAGCGCCTGACCTTTGAGGTCTGGGCCTGGTGGCTGGACGCCCAGGCGGCAGGATCCGAGCCATTCTTTGGCGCGCCGCTCGCTTTCTCGCCTTACGTCATGAGCCAGTACGGCCTGCAGCATGAATTCTGGAACCTGATGGCCAATAGCCACCGCCCGAGCAATGCTCGCCTGGCGCGCAACTACATTCGGCGGCTTGAAGCCTTCGAGCAGGCTGCCAACGAAACCGTGGCCCTGTTCGAGGACCACGCTGACCGGGGCGTGCTGCCACCACGCAGTATTCTGGAGCGAGTGATCACGGATATCGATGGCATCCTGGAAACCGAGCCGGCTGACAGCGAGCTGGTCGTTTCCATGGTCAAGCGCATGGCCGAAAGCAGCAATCTTTCAGCCGACCGTCGAGATGATTTCGCTGGACAGGCCGAGCAGGCAGTCAGTGATCATGTCTACCCGGGTCTTCGCCGCATGCGCGAAGCCGCCGCCAATCGCCTGGACGAGGCGCGGACCGCCAACATCGGCATGCTGGGCCTGCCCAACGGCGCGGCCTACTATCGCGCTCGGGTACTGCAGATGACTTCAGTCGATATCGATCCCGGCGAACTTCATCACCAGGCCATGATGGAAGTGGAGCGTTTGAAAGAGCTGCTGGATGATGCGTTGGTCGCAATCGGCCGCAGCGAAGGCACGCCGATCGAGCGCATGAGAGCCCTGCGCGAGGAGGCCCTGTACGAGGTGCCACCCGGTGACGAAGGCCGCCAGGCATTGCTGGCTATTGCCAATGAGTGGCTGGATCGGGCTCGGGTGGACTTTCAGCCTTACTTCAATCACTTCCCGCAGGCCGACGTGGAGATCGTTCTGACGCCGACTCATGCCGCTGACAGCCTGCCCAGCATGTACATGCTGCCGGCCGCCGATGGCTCGCGCCCGGGCGTGTTCCAGTTTTCGATTTCCGATCCGCAGAATTTCGACCGTCTCGACCTGCCGCGGCTGGTTGTCCATGAAACCATCCCCGGCCATCACTACCAGCTCGCCCTGCAGCAGGAAATGGGCCTGCCGCTGATCCGCCAATACCTGCCGTTTCCCGGTTA
>SKQS01000164.1 GCA_007118895.1 Wenzhouxiangella sp. | reverse complement strand
TTCTGACCGGTGGCGAGCAGGTCAGGCCGGAGGGCCGCTGCCGGGATGGATACTTTGTCCAGCCAACGGTAATCGCCGGGCTGCCCGCCGAATCGCGGCTGCATTTCGAGGAAATCTTCGGACCCGTCGTCACCCTGCAGCCCTTTACCGACGAGGATCAGGCCATCGCCCTGGCCAACAGCGTCGACTACGGCCTGGCCGCCACCGTCTGGACAGAAAGCTTGCGTTGTGCCCACCGCCTGGCAGCACGCCTGCAGGCCGGCATCGTCTGGGTCAACAACTGGCTGGTCCGCGACCTGCGCACCCCGTTCGGCGGCATGAAGGACTCCGGCCTGGGCCGCGAGGGCGGCGAGTGGTCGCTGGCCTTCTTCACCGAGCCCAAGAACGTGTTCATCGACGGCAGCTGATTACGCCAAAAGGGCTCACCCCTGGCCCGGCGTGGCAGCTTACAATGACCTGCGAATCCGACTCTCCCGCTTTCCTAACATGGGCGCACTGTTCGAATACTTCGTGATCGCCGTGGTCGGGATGTTCGTCATCGTCAACCCGCTGACCACGGCCTTTGTCTTTGCCTCGCTGACCACCGAAAACGACGATGAGGAACGTCAGGAAATCGCCCGCAAGGCGGTAATCGCCTCGACTTCCATGCTGTTTGCCTTTGCCCTGCTCGGTTCGCTGATCTTCCAGCTGTTCGGTATCACCCTGGCGGCCTTTCGCATCGCCGGCGGCCTGATCCTGTTCGGCATCGCGATGAACATGCTCAACAAGAGCGAGGCACCCGATCACGCCAAGGCCGAGGCCCGGCCCTCGAAAGCACTGCTGGCCCAGGACATTGCCATCGTGCCGCTGTCGATTCCGTTCATCAGCGGACCCGGGGCTATCGCCACGGCGATGATACTGACCAGCGAGGCGCCCGGCTTCTGGTTCTCGATGGTGGTGTTCTTTGCCATCACGGTGACCACGGTGAGCTGTTACTTCACCATGGTCCACTCCAGCCACGTGATCCGCTGGCTGGGCAACAGCGGCCGGCGCATCCTGACCAAGGTATTCGGGCTGATCCTCGCGGTGATCGCCATCCAGTTCGCCATCAACGGCATCGGCGATGCGATCAGCGACTTCATGGCCAGCCACAACATCAACTTAGGCAACAACGATGAGTAAGGATGCGATCCAGGCCGGCAAGGCGCCCGAGCCGGTAGGCAGCTACCCGCATGCAAGGCGGGTCGGCAATCTGCTGTTTCTTTCCGGGCTGGGGCCTCGGGTCCCCGGCAGCAACGAGGTGCCGGGCAATGTCTACGACGAGCAGGGTCAGTTGATCGACCACGATATCGAGGCCCAGACCCGGCAACTGGTGGCCAATCTCGATGCCGTACTGGCCGCCGCCGGCGCCAGCCGCCGGGACCTGGTCGACATCACGGTATTCCTGACCGACATGCAGCGCGACTTCGCCACCTTCAATGCGGTATACGCCGAATACTTCGCCGCCGCAGCGCCCTGCAGAACCACGGTAGAGATCAATGCCCTGCCTACACCGATCGCGGTGGAGTTCAAGTGCATTGCGGCGCTGGCAGAGGGTCAGGCTGGGCTCACCGAGCCATAGGATTACCGGCTGCAGTTATCATGCTCGGCTTTGCCTACGGGCATTGCCACCTTCTAGACGACCATGTCAACTCGCAACGCCCAGACCGTTCAGGCATCTCCCCGGCTTACCGCGGACAAGGCCCGCAAGGCAAAGCGCCTCCATGAGGCTGGCAAGGTCGTTCAATCACACCGCAAGCGCCTGGGCGAAATAGTCATCATCACCGGCGTTGTCGAAGACGATCAGGCGCTTCGGCGTGCCCACGCGGTGATCGACGGTGAGCATTTCGATGGCGACTGCAGCTGCGGTGCGCGCGAATCCTGCGAGCATCTCGGCGCGATCTGGCTGGCCCTGCAATCTGCCGGGACCAGCGCGACCTCCACGCAGCATGAGCGCAACGCCGCGGCCCGCGATTACACCCTGCGCTACCTAGTCAGGCTGTCGCAGGAGGCGGCGGATCTGAGCGTGTGTCCAGTCCGCAGTGCCAGCCCCGGACCGGGCCTGCCTCCCACGACCACTCCGTTCATGCTGTCGCGGCTCAATGAGAAGCGCCAGCCTGCCTACCTGACAGAATCCGACCTGGTCATCCTGCACGAGCTGGCCGACCGGCCCGACCGCGGCCAGGATGCCATCTGGCACCCGATTCCACCCGGGGCCGGCAGCCTGCTGGAGAAGATCATCGCCACCGATCGGGCGCATTTCGATTCGGCCACCGGTCCGCAGCTGTCGCTGGCTGAACCGGTCAGCGGACGGCTGCATTGGCGGCCTCGGCCCGACGGCTGGCAGGTTCCCGGCCTGAGCGTAGCGGACGATGGCAGCGGTTTTCGACTATTGCCGCTCAATCCACCCTGGCAGCTGGAACCGGCCACCGGGCAGTGCCGACCGGTGACCCTGGCCGGCGACCATGAGCTGGGCTGCGAGCTGCTGGCCGCCGGACCGGTAAGCCCCGAAGCCGTGAAGGCGACGATCGAGAACATGGCCGGCGCCGATCACCGCCTGACCCGACCGCAAGCTCTGGAAATCGCCGACCTACCCGCTGCACAGGCAGTGCCGGTCCTCAGCCTGCAAAACACCGAGGCTGCAACCGGGCGGGGTTTCGAGACGGTCCCCGCCGTCCGCCTGGCGTTTTCCTATGACCAGGTGGTGCTGGACTGGGATCAGGAGTCCGATACCCGGCTGCTTGATGACAACCGGGTGGTACGGGTCCAGCGCGACAGTGTCTTCGAGGGGCGCTGTGCCGAGAAGCTGTCAGGGCTGGGGCTGACACCCATGGACCAGCAGGCCGGTGTCGACTACCGGCCCGGCGACGGTCGCCTGTGGTCACCCGCCCGACCGGGCTGGCGGCTAACTTGGATCGACTTCCAGCGCCAGCTGACCGAACTGGCATCCGACGGCTGGCAGATCCAGCGCGCCGCTGACCTGGTCTGCGAATTGCTCATGCCTGAGCGCTGGTACGGTGAACTGGCCGAACGGCCAGATCGGCCTGATCTGGTGGGCGTTGACCTCGGCGTCGAGGTTTCGGGCCAGCGCATCTCGCTGCTGGCCGCCATCTGCGCCTGGCTGGACCATGCTGGTCAGGAACGGATCCGGCAGCTGCTTGAAAGTCCTTCCCCGGCCGGCCATGCCCTGCTGAGCATCAATGAGCGCCAGGTGATCGAGGTGCTGGAGCACCGACTGTCCGCGGCACTTAAAGGGCTGCTGGACCTGGTCGATGGCAGGCCAGGACTGCTCGAAGGCCGTCTGGATCTGCCGCGCGGGCAACTGGCCGGGCTGGCCGCAAGCACCGAAGCGTGGGACTTCGACCCGCACGCTGCCCTGCACGAGCTGCTTGGCCGCTTGAAGGGCTTTGACCGGCTGGAGCCTGCCGAGCCGCCCCCGGGCCTGAAGGCCTCGCTGCGCCCGTATCAGTCGCTGGGGCTGGCCTGGCTGCAGTTTCTGAGACAATACGGATTCGGCGGCATCCTGGCCGATGACATGGGGCTGGGCAAGACGGTCCAGACCCTGGCCCATATCCTGGCTGAACAGGCCGCGGGACGGCTGGACCGGCCCTGCCTGGTGATTGCCCCGACCAGCCTGATGTTCAACTGGCGGGTCGAGGCGCGTCGCTTCGCGCCGGGGCTGAAAGTGCTGACCCTGCACGGCCCGAACCGGCATGGTGACTTTGGCTGGATCGGCGACAGCGACCTCGTATTGACCACCTATCCGCTGCTGGCGCGCGATATCGAGCGCCTGTCCAGGCACGACTGGCACCTGCTGATCCTCGATGAGGCCCAGATGATCCGCAACCCGGCCACCGCCGTCTCGCGACATGTCCGGCGCCTGAACTCCCGGCACCGCCTGTGCCTGACCGGCACGCCGATGGAAAACCATCTCGGTGACCTGTGGAGCCTGTTCGACTTTCTGATGCCGGGACTGCTGGGAACCCGGGCTAGATTCCGGCGCCTGTTCCAGCTGCCGATCGAACGCCATGGCGATCGCCATCGCCAGGACTTGCTGGCGGCACGGATCCGGCCCTTTTTCCTGCGCCGGACCAAGACCGAAGTAGCCCCTGAGCTGCCGCGCAAGAACGAGTTCCAACAACTGGTCGGCCTGTTGCCCGAACAGCAGCGCCTGTACGAGCGAGTGCGCCTGGCCATGCACGAAAAGGTCCACCGCGCCATTGCCGACCTGGGCGAGGAAAAGAGCCGGATCGTGGTGCTTGAGGCCCTGCTCAGGCTGCGCCAGGTCTGCTGTGACCCGCGCCTGCTGCCGGAGATGGCGGGCCGGCGGGCCGCCGGGTCGGCCAAGCTGGAGCTGCTGATGGACCTGCTGCCCGAACTGCTGGCCGAGGGACGTCGCATCCTGGTGTTCTCTCAGTTTGTGTCCATGCTCGAGCTGATCGAGACCGAGCTGAAGCACGCCGAAATGCCCTATCTGAAGCTGACCGGCAAGACCCGCGATCGCGAGCAGGTGGTCAGCCGCTTCCAGACCGGCCAGGCGCCGATCTTCCTGATCAGCCTCAAAGCCGGCGGTGTGGGGCTGAATCTCACCGCTGCCGACGCGGTGATTCACTACGATCCCTGGTGGAACCCGGCAGTCGAGGACCAGGCCACCGACCGCGCCCACCGAATTGGCCAGGACAAGGCCGTGTTCGTCTATCGACTGCTGACCGAGAACACCGTGGAACAGCGCGTCATGGCCCTGCAGGAGTCCAAGCGCGGGCTGGCCGAGGATCTGCTGGGCGACGGCGGTGCGCGGCAGTTGAGTCGAGACGACCTGGACGCCCTGCTGGCGCCGCTGGACAAGCCATGAAGCCAGCCCGGATTCAGGAGCTGGTCGAGCGCCTGGTCACCCGCGACGGTCGCTATCGCCCGCTGGAGCTGGTCAGAATGACCGGGCGATTCGACGAGGCGGGCGTGGCGGAATGGCAGGCCGGACAGGTCGGCTTTCTCGAAGACATCCTGTTCGGCCATCCTGCCGTCTGTATCGAGGAGCTGGAAACGGCCGCAGCCTGGGCCAGGAAACTCGGGCTTCGCGCAGCCAACGAACCGACCCGGCCCGAACGCCGCGCCTTCAGATCCGCCCGTGCCGAGCAGCTGGTGCGCACCGAATGGCAGCGCGAAGATTCCGGCCCGCAGACCGACCTGTTCTTCGACAGCGGCCAGGCGGTCGCTCGGGCCGGACTGATCAGAAGCCTGGCCGACGCTGACCCGGTGGCAGCCGAGCGCGAGCTGGCGATACTGGCCAGGCTGGACCCCGACAGCTCGCTGCAGGCTGACGGTGAACTCCTGATCGGAGGACTGCACGAGCTCGAGCGGTCCAGCACCGGCCTGTCAGTGCTGGCCCGGATGGTCGATGGGGAGCTGGAACCGGCCGCCCGACGCATCATGGACGATGACAGCAGACAGCAATACCTGGCGCGGTTCTGGCGTCACCTGGCCGAGCTGGCAGCCCGGAGCGACCAATGCAATGACGCGCTGCATGCCAGCGTATTCATGGCAAGGGCCGGTGACTGGAAAGCGGTGATCGGCGCCATACTCGCTCAGCCGGAATTCACCGCCTCCCCTGCCCTGCTGGCGCGGCTCACCACCGCCGCGCTTAGCCTGCAGCAACGCCCGCTGGCGCTGGAGGCGCTGTGTCAGCTGTGCTGGCGTGACCGAGAGGCTGCCGAGACATGGCTGGAAGCCAGTACCGACGACGAGTTGTGTCGGCGCATCGACCAGTTCTGGGACCTCGAACCAGCACCCGGCACGGAGCTGTTTCCGGCCTGGCTGGTGCTGGCAGCCTACCCGATGCCGGATAACGCCACCATGCCCATGCCCGACTGCCTGGCAGCGCAAGCCTATTCCCGGGCGTGGAAACTGCGCCAGGACCCGGGCAATCTGGAGCAGCGCGCCTGGTTTGCCAGAAACCATCCTGACCTGATGCAGCAGTGGCGGTAACATGTAGCCAATCCACCACCGGAAATGCCAGGATGCTGCCACCGATCAACTTTCAGCGCTGGATCGAAGACAACCGCCATCTGCTCAAGCCCCCGGTCGGCAACAAGTGTGTCTACGACGAGGATTTCATCGTCATGGTGGTCGGCGGACCCAACCAGCGCACCGATTATCACTACGACGAAGGCCCGGAGTTCTTCTACCAGCTCGAGGGCGACATGATCCTGAAGCTGATGGCCGATGACGGCCCTGAGGACGTGCGGATCGCCGAAGGCGAAATCTTCTACCTGCCGCCGCGCGTGCCCCACTCCCCGCAGCGCCTGGCCAATACCGTCGGGCTGGTGGTCGAGCGCAAGCGCCTGAAAGACGAAAAGGACGGCCTGATGTGGTTCTGCCCGAACTGCCACCACAAGCTGTACGAGGAGTACTTCCCGCTAAACAGCATTGAGAGGGACTTCCCGCCGGTGATCGAGCGCTTCATGACCAGCCCGGAACACCGCACCTGCGACCGCTGCGGCACGGTCCACCCGGCCGGCTGAGCAGCCCTTGGGTTTCCGACTCTAACCCGGCGGCCAGTTCATCTGGCGACCGCCGAGCAGGTGCAGGTGGATGTGGTAGACCGACTGCCCGCCGCCGGGGTTGCAGTTGAACACCAGCCGGTAGCCATCCTCGGCCAGTCCCTCGCGCTTGGCCAGTTCGCGCGCGGCCAGCACCAGGCGCCCGACCAGCCCGGCGTCATCTGCCTCCAGGTCGTTCAGGGTGCGAATCCTGCGCTTGGGGATGATCAGGATATGCACCGGCGCCTGCGGCTGGATATCGCGAAAGGCCAGCAGCTCATCGTTTTCCAGCACGATGTCGGCGGGAATTTCGCGGCGGATGATTTTCTCGAACAGATCGTCAGACATGCAATCCTCCTGGTTCTGGTAGTCCTGCAAGCTGATCATCAGGATCCAGTTGTTCTGTCAGCATTCAGGACAAGGCGTGGCGCTCGGTTTCCAGCAGTTTCCAGACGCGCTCGGCGGCCTGCTCTGGCGGCGGCCATGAAAACGGGTCCTCGGCCGGCGTCGCAGCCGCCCGCAGCGAGCTTCTGAAAGCACCCGGATCGATCGCCTCGATCCGCGGGCCGCGCGGGCCCAGCTCGGCGCTCAAGGTGGCAACCATGGCCTCCCGGCCGCCCTGGGCTACGCCGTAGGCACCCCAGTAGGCCGGATTGTCGGCGCATTGTCGGTCCTGGATGAACACCACGCAGGATCCCGGGGTGCGCCTGAGCAGTGGCAGCAGCGAGCGGGTCAGCAGCATCGGGCCGGTAAGACCGGCCTGGATGATCTTCATCCACTCATCGACCGGCTGGTGCTCCAGCGGCCTGAGTGACTTGAAGTCGGCAGCGGCGTGGATCAGGCCGTCCAGCCGTCCGAACTGCTCCTCGAGCACGCCGGCCAGGGCCTGATAATCATCCATGCCGGCGCCGGCGAGATCCAGCGGGTACAACGCCGGCGCCGACAGGCCGTCGGCAATCATCTCGTCGTGAAAGCGCTCCAGGCCACGCCGGTCGCGGTCCAGGGCAATGCAGTCACGACCCTCGGTCAAGGCCTTGCGCACCAGGGCGCGCCCCAGCGCTCCGGCTGCGCCGGTGATCAGCAATACCGGCAAATCTGCTACATTCACGCTATGGATCAGGCCCATTGAGAGACGTCAACATTCTATCCCATGCCGTTTTACGAATACGCACTGGCCGATGGCGATGGCTGCCCGCATTGTCGCAGCGGCTTTACCGTGCTGCAGCGACTGAGCGATCAGCCACTGAAAGTGTGCCCGAAGTGCGACGGCGCCGTGCGCCGGGTGATCTCGGCGCCCAACGTGGTCTCCGGTCAGGCTCACAAGCTGAAGGAATCCAACCTGGACAAGGCCGGCTTCACCCAGTATCGCAAGGTCGGCAAGGGCGTCTACGAGCGAACCGCCGGCAAGCAGGGCCCGGCCATCCTCGACGCGGGGGATTGAGCGAACGGCAGGATGCTCAGAGTCGGATCCCAACTCCAACGCCAAATCGCACTCGTGGCGACCAGCTGGCCGGATCGGCAGGCCACAGGTGGATGCGCTCGCCAGTCACTACCGCATGGTGGTTGAGGAACTCACCCACCGGCCAGTCCTCGCCGGGCCCCACTTCGCCCAGCACAGTAACGAATCGGCCTGGCGGATAGTTCAGAGGCTCCAGGTAGCCGGGATGGCGCACAACAAAGCGCACCCCGCCTTCGGCCCGCCACCTCGGTCGATCACTACCATCAAGCGGATAACTGACCACGAACAGGTCGGTGTGCTCGGCGCGATTCTCGATCGCGGCGATGCGGCCACCCCAGACCACCCGCTCGCCCACCGTTGCCGGATCGGCGATGGCGTGCGCCGGGCCGACCGTACTGATCGTTCCGGATTCGTCACGAAACGGGCTTGTCGCGCAGCCAGCCACCAGCACGAGGGTGAGCAGCAAAATCGACTTGAGGTTATTCATCTTTGCCTCCTTGCCAGTTGCCGGGCCTTGCGCCAGGCGGTGAATGCGTTGCCCGCCGGCCCGCTCAGATACCGCCCGTCGAGTATTCGCTGTGGACGGCTGGCCAGTTTCAGCGCCAGACGCCGGTCCAGCGCCGACTGGACCAGGGCATGTCGATGGCGCCATGCCTGCACCGGATCAAGCCGCTCCTCGCCATCATCCTGACGCCGAATGACCATTTCGACCAGGGCCCGCACCATGCCGTTCCATCCGGTGCTGGCTCGCTCAGACAGGGCGTCCTGGCGTGCGACCTGGTATTCGGCCTGCAGGTCCAGCGGCGCCATCCAGCGCTGTCTGCGTGCATCCAGACCCAGGTCGCGGATGATTCGCACCAGGTAGGACGTCGCGCCCAGCTCGGCCAGCGTCTCCAACTCGTCGGCGTCCGATGCGCCGACCAGCAGGCCCTCGAGCCGCCATGCCGGCCCGCCCAGCCGGAGCGCGTGCTGCCAGAGCTGTTGGCGATGCTCGAAACGTGGCGATTCCAGCGTTGTCATCACGGCCTCGATCAACGGATCAAATGCCGACGCGCCGACCACACCGGCCAGGCCGCTGGCGGTCCAGGCCTGAATCGCCGGGTGTGACGAACCCTCGTTCAGGGCCTGACGCCACCAATCGAGCTTGCGAAAACCCGGCTCCGCATCGCTGACCGATGCCACGGCGGCAATTTCGCTGATCATGCAGCGCAATACAAGGATTCGATCGCGCTGAGACGGATCGGCGTAAGGCAGAGTCACGGTCAGCGGGTTGCCCGGCACCAGCAAACGCTGTCGACACCAGTCAATCGGGTCCATCAATGTACCGTATCGTCCTGGTCCAGCACGTCGCCATGCTCGAGCGCCTCGACATCGACGGCGTCGAAAAGGTAGGCCTGGTTGCAGAACTCGCAGCGCACCTCGATCGGGGAGCGCTCTTTCAGCATGTCAGCAAGCTCCTCGCGGCCCAGGCTGATCAACACCCGAGCGACACGATCGCGGCTGCACGGGCAATGAAAGAACAGCTGCCGCGGCTCGAACAGGCGCCGCGATTCCTCGTGGAACAGACGGTGCAGAACCACCTCCGGCGGGTTGTCGAGCAATTCGTTCTCACCCAGCGTGTCCAGCAGCAGCCCCAGCCGATGCCAGCCATCATCATCTTCGCCCTCGCCCGGCAGCTTCTGCACCATCAGCGCGGCGGCACGCTGACCTGACACGGCCAGCTTGAGCCGGGTCGGCAACTGCTCGGAGCGACCGAAGTAGGCAGTCACCGCCTCGGCCAGGCTGCCTCCCTCGACTGGCACGATCCCCTGCCAACGCCTGCCGGCCCGCTCAGGCTCCAGGGTCAGACTCAGCGTCGCCCCGGTGACCAGATCGACGAAGCTTTGGTCAGCCGCCAGGCCGGGGGCGTCCTCATCAAAGTGCGCAATCGCGCGCATGCCTCCCTGGTCGGTACAGTCGGCCAGCAGCAGCCGGATCGGACCCTCGCTGCGCAACTGCAGGCTGATTCGACCGCTGAACTTGATGCCGCTGGACAGCAGCGCCACCACCAGCAGCGCCTCGCCGATCAGGCCGGCAACCGCCGATGGATAACCGGATCTGGCCAGCACCTCGCGGTAGACGGAATCCAGTGACACCGCCACACCGCGCACGTCCAGCTCCTCGAACAGCAGACGCTGCAAGCGATCACCGCTCATCCGTGGATGACCCCGCTTGAGCTGGCCATCAGTTCCAGCACCTGAAGTGGCTGGTCTATGACGCAATCAGCGCCCCAGTCCCGACCGCTCTGATCTGGCGGCAAATAACCCCAGGAGGCAACAATCGTGGCGGTTCCGGCAGACCGTCCGGCCATCACGTCACGCTCGTCATCACCGACAAACCAGGCCTGGTCCGGTCGACAGCCGAGCAGCCGACAGGCCTCGCGCACCGGCTGCGGACTGGGCTTGGGCTCAGGCGTGCTGTCGCCGGCAACCAGGCAACCGGCCCGCTCCAGCCAGCCAGCGGCCTGTAGCGTCGGACGCGCCAGGCCACTCACCTTGTTGGTCACCACGCCCCACTTCATGCCCCGCTGCTCAAGCTCGGAAAGCAACTGCTCGATGCCGGCGAACGGACGACTGTCCTGCCACAGATTTTCCCGATAGTCGGTCAGAAATCGTTCAACCAGCTGCGCGGTCAGACGCTGATCAGCCCCCGGGAAGCCGCCCTGCACCAGCCCGCGTGCCCCGGTCGAGGCCAGGTGACGGACGGAGGCTGCTGCCAATGGGGTCAGGCCTCGATCCACGCGCAGCCGATTCAGGGTGGCGATGAGGTCAGGGGCCGAATCGATCAGCGTGCCGTCAAGATCGAAAAGAACCGCAATCGGTCGCTTCAGTCCTGACATCGGGCATGCAGCAGGTAGTTGATGGTCGGACGTCCGCCCACCCCCACCGTGCGCGTCAGCGGGTTGTAATGCAGGCCACTGATTTCAGCGACTCGCAGGCCGGATCGGCGACAGGCTGCGGCCAGTTCATCCGGGCGAATCAGGCGATCGTAGCGGTGGGTTCCTCGTGGCAGCAGGCCGAGCACATACTCGGCGCCGACTATAGCCCCGGCCCAGGCCAGCGGCGACCGATTGATGGTGCTGAAAAAGACATGCCCGCCCGGTTTGCACAAACCGGCACAGGCGGCAATGGTCGAGGCCGGGTCAGGGACATGCTCGAGCATTTCCAGGCAGCACACGACGTCGAACTGCTGCGCCAGCTCCGTCGACAGCGCTTCGGCCGTAACCTGGCGGTAATCAATCTCGACACCCGCAGACTCGGCATGCTGACGGGCTACCTCCAGCGCCCG
This sequence comes from Wenzhouxiangella sp., assembly GCA_007118895.1. Taxonomy (GTDB): domain Bacteria; phylum Pseudomonadota; class Gammaproteobacteria; order Xanthomonadales; family Wenzhouxiangellaceae; genus SKQS01. The sequence continues at coordinate 20,234 of SKQS01000164.1, read as the reverse complement.
GCCGGCGATATCAATGGCGGTAACCCGGGCGCCTGCAGCAGCCAGGGATTCAGCGAGAATGCCGCCACCACAGCCGACATCCAGCACCTGACGACCGGCCAGCTCCGCTCGCTCGGCAATCCAGGCAACACGGGGGCCGTTGAGATCATGCAGCGGGCGAAACTCGCCTTTCGGATCCCACCAGCGCTCGGCCAGCTCGTCGAACTTGCGTGCTTCCTCCGGGTCGAGGTTGTGAACTTCACTCATGAGGGCTTCAGTTTCTGTTGCCAGCGTCTGGCCTGTTCCTTCAGTTGATCGCGATTCAACGCCAGCAGTTCCCTGTCGGCCACCAGGCGCTTGCCGGCGACCCACACATCAGTCACCTGCCGACGATCGGTTGCATAAACCAGCTGTGAAATCACATTATGCACCGGCCCGGTGGACTGCCAGTCAAGATCCACCGCGGCCAGGTCCGCCTGCTTGCCAGGCTCGATCGAGCCAATGGCCTCTTCCAGGCCCAGCGCCCGGGCGGCCTGGATGGTTGCCATGGAAAGCGCTCGCGGCGCCGGGATCGTTTCCGGGTCGCCGCTGACTCCCTTGGCCAGCAGGGCCGCCAGCCGCATTTCGGCGAACATGTCCAGGGTATTGTTGCTGGCCGCCCCGTCGGTACCGATCGCGATGTTGACCCCGCGCCTGTCCAGCGCCTCCACCGGACACAAGCCCGAAGCCAGCTTGAGGTTGGATGCCGGGCAATGCAGCACGTGAACACCATGGCGGGCATCCCGATCCATGTCCTGATCATCGAGCTGGGTCATGTGTACGGCCAGCAGACGCGGGCCCAGCAGGCCAAGCCGGTCAAGTCGATCCAGCGGGTGCAGTCCGGTCTGCTCGATACTGTTCTCAACCTCGCCGGCGGCCTCCAGCAAATGCAGGTGCACCGGCACGTCCATTTCCTCGGCCAGCGTGGCGATCCGTTCAAAGCCCGCATCACTGACCGTATAGGGCGCATGCGGGGCAAAAGCGGTGGAAACAAGCGGCTCCGACATCAGGTCCTGATGTACTGACAGTCCTCGTTCGAAACAGGCTGACTCGCTGTCAGCCCAGGCTGTGGACATATTGATGATCGGCAGACCGATCACTGCCCGCATGCCGGCCCGTACCGCGCAGGCGGCGGTGACATCGGGAAAGAAGTAGTTGTCGTTGAAGCAGGTCGTGCCGCCGGTCAGCATCTCGGCCAGCGCCAGCTCCGTGCCGTCGCGCACGTAATCGGGGCCCACCCAGCGCTGCTCGGCCGGCCAGATATGCTCACCCAGCCAGACCATCAGCGGCAGGTCGTCAGCCAGCCCTCGAAGCAGTGTCATGGCGCTATGGGTATGGCAGTTGATCAGCCCCGGTATCAGCGCCCGTCCGGGCAGATCAATACGTTCGATGCCAACCCAGTCAGAATCAAGGTCGGCAAGCGGCGGGATCTCGGAAATTCGCCCATCTTCGACAACCACGGCGTGATTCTCGACAAGCTCGCCTTCCGGCACCACTGGCACGATCCAGCGAGGGCAAAGAGCGAAACGACCCCTGGTCTGTTCCATGCAGGTCGCTCAGTCCTTGACCCGGGAGACATACTCCCCGGAACGCGTATCGACCCGGATCACCTCTCCTTCCTGGACGAACAGCGGCACGCGGACAGTTGCGCCGGTCTCCAGCCTGGCCGGTTTGCCGCCGCTGCCGGAGGTATCTCCGCGCACGCCCGGATCGGTCTCCACGATCTTCATTTCCACGAAGTTAGGCGGGGTTACCGTCAGCGGTTCTCCGTTCCAGAGCATCACCTGGCAGCGATCTTCTTCGGTCAACCACTGGGCGCCGTCGCCGACTGCAGCCTCGCCTGCCATCAGCTGCTCGAAACTTTCCGGGTCCATGAAATGCCAGAATTCGCCATCGCTGTAGAGAAACTGCACTTCCTTTTCAAAAATGTCCGCCGCCTCGACCGTTTCGCCGGACTTGAATGTTTTTTCCACCGTGCGTCCAGTCTTCAGGTTGCGCACTCGAACCCGGTTGAAGGCCTGGCCCTTGCCGGGCTTGACGAACTCGTTCTCGACGATGTTGTAGGGATCACCGTCAAGAATGATCTTCAGTCCGGATTTGAATTCGTTGGTACTGTATGTTGCCATGTCGTCTCCATAGATGGTTCGCGCAGCCGCTCGCCCGGACTCCCGCCCCCGCCCGGCTGCTTTGCAAAGAGGTTGTCATCCCGTGTGTAGTGTAGCCCGAACCCTGCAATCGCCAAAGGCGAATCCCTGGCGAACCGGCCTTGAGCAGGCGCTGCGTACGCCGTTGGAACTGCTCGAATTCTGCCGAATCGATCCCGACCAGGTGGACCTGCTGACCGAGCCCGCATTCCCGATGCTGGTGCCGCGGCCCTTTGCATCTCGAATCTCCCCGGGAAACGCCCGAGATCCGCTGTTGCTCCAGGTGCTGGCCCGCGCGCAAGAAGCTCATCCGGCGCAAGGTTTTGGCACCGATCCGGTAGGAGACCACGACAGACGGCGCGGCAGCGGCGTCATACACAAATATCACGGACGGGTACTGCTGATCACGACCGGCGCCTGCGCCATCCACTGCCGATACTGCTTTCGTCAGCATTATCCGTATACGCAAGACACCGCGATGCGCGGGCGTTGGCAGGGAGCGCTGGATTACCTTTCCGAGCGACCGGAAGTTACCGAGTTGATTCTTTCCGGCGGTGACCCACTGATGTTGGACACCAGGCATCTGCGAGTGCTTACGGAGGAACTGGTGCAGTCAACCGCGATCCGGCGACTGAGGCTGCACACTCGCCTGCCGATCGCGCTGCCGGACCGTGTCGATGATGAACTCATCGAATGGCTCGGCAGCCTGCCGTGGCCGGTCGTGATCGTCATCCATGCCAATCACCCTGCCGAGTTCGACCAGGCAGTGGATCATGCACTGGGGCGCTTGCGAAGCGCTGGTGTCCACCTGCTCAACCAGGCAGTGCTGCTGGCCGGCATCAATGACCAGCCGGAGGCGCTGGAGTCGCTGATGGCGCGCGGCTTCGCCGCCGGAGTGCTGCCCTACTATCTGCATCTGCTGGACCGGGTAGCCGGCGCTGGCCACTTCGAGACCAGCGAAACACGGGCGGCCGAGTTGATGGAGCAGCTCCGGATCAGGTTACCTGGCTACCTGGTGCCGCGCCTGGTGCGGGAACAGGCCGGCGCGCCCTACAAGCTGCCGATTCTTTGATTCCAAGGAAGCTTAAGGAGCCTCTGAATAACTCTGCGCGCCCGCGCAGAGTTATTCAGAGGCTCCTTAACCATTGCCCAGACCGCCACGACTGACTAATATGGGCCTGAAGACAACGGAGCCAGCGATGACCGTCGAGACTGTTGAAATAAAGCTGCTGATCGCATCGGACGATCCAGGCGCACCCCAGGAAATCAAAGATCTGCTGGGCGAGGAGTCCGGGGTTCGCACCGTCTATGCCGATACCGGCAACGCGGTCGGTCGCGCCTTCGAGGAAGACCACATCGATCTGGCCCTGGTGCACGCTATGCCCGGCGATTCCTCATTGCTCGACACCACCTGCCGACTTGTGCGCGAGCAGGCCGAGCCGGTTCCGATCGTGGCCATGATCGATCCGGAGGATCATCCGTCGGCAATGAGCCTGGCAGCTCATGGCGTGGAGGGCTTCGTACTCAGCGACCGGCCACGCCACCTCAAACGGCTGCTGAATCAAATGATCGAGTTTCTTCGCTCGCACCAGCAGGCAGGTCTCGCGCTGAAGCAGCTGGAGGAAATCGAGGATCGCTATACCCTGCTTCTGGACAGCTCCAGCGAAGCGATCGCCTATCTGCACGAAGGTCTGCATGTCTATGCCAACAAGAGTTACCTGGAGCAGTTCGGCTTCGAGTCCTTTCACGATCTGGAAGGGCTTTCGATGCTGGATCTGCTGTCACCGGACAAGGACGGTCCGAACCTCAAGAAGGTTCTGAAAGCGCTGGCGCGCAACGAAATTCCCGACGAGGCCATGGCGCTGCAGGCACATCGCCAGAACGGCGAAACCTTTAGCGCCAGCGTCAGCTTTTCCCCGGCGCGGTACAACGGCGAGAGCTGTGCCCAGATGCTGGTAAGAGAAGAAATCACCCAGGCTGACCCGGCTCTGGAAGCCGAACTGAAGAAGCTTCGGACCCAGGATCTGCTCACCGGGCTGCTCAACAGCCAGGCCTTCATGGAGGAGCTGCAGCTAATGGGTGACAGCGAGCACGAAGAAGGTCAAAACCTGGTGCTGCTGTTCTCACTGGACGAACACGCCAAGCTGCAGGAGAAGCTCGGGGTCAGCGCCACCGATGCGCTGATTCGCCAGACCGCAGCACTGTTTCGCCAGGCTGTCGGGGAAGATCAGGTCCTCGCCCGGTTGCGTGACCACACCTTCGCGCTGGCTGCTCCCGGGGTTGAAAAGGAACATGCCGAGCGCCTGGCACGGTCAATCGTCGATCACTGCTCCGGTCACATGCTGGAAGTTCGGGATACCTCGCTGACCGTAACTGCCAGCGTCGGACTGGCATTGGGAGGCACCGAGCACATCGGTGCAGAGCAGCTGGTCAACCATGCCGAATCAGCCCTGAGCGAAGCCTTGCGGGCCGGTGGCAACGGATTCGTGCGCTACCGACCCCGGGTTTCGGAAAGCGAAGACGAGGATGACTCGGCCTGGGTGGCTCGCTTGCATCACGCCCTCGAGCATGATGAATTCCGGCTGGTCAGCCTGCCGATTACCAGCATGGAAGATGACGATTTCCTGATCAATGAAGTCGAAACCCGACTGCGGGCAGAAGAGTCCGACGAAGTGATGTTGCCGAGCGTTTATCTGGCGGCGGCAGACCGGGTTGGCATGGCCGCCAAGCTCGATCGCGACATGCTCAATCGCCTGGTCAACGTCAACGCCCAGAATGACCATGCCAGCAGCACTTGGCTGGTGCCGCTAAGCCTGGGGACCATCACCGATGATGCCGCAACCAAGTGGCTCAGTGACCTGCTGGCTCACGGCAAGCTTGATGCCAGCCGGCTGATCCTGGCGTTTCGTGAGCCGGAAATTCGCGAAAAGCTGAAACCGGCGCAAAACTTCATCGCCAATCTCAAGCAAGCCGGTTGCCGATTCGCTCTGTGTGACGTCGGACCTGAGGCATCCAGCATTTCGCCGATTCTCAAGCACCTGGAGCTTGATTACCTGCGGCTTGACACCGAGATGACCATCAACCTCAGCGCCAATGAGGAATTGCGAAGCGCGCTGGAGGACATCACTCGCGAGGCAGCCCGACACGATATCCAGGTCATCGCCTCGCGAGTCGAAAATGCAGGTGACCTGGCCTCGCTGTGGCAGCTGGGAATCACCCTGGTCCAGGGCGACTTCATCCGCGAGGAAACCTCGGCCTGATAGGGCTCCCGGCTCAGCGGGCCCCGTCGTGGAGAGCACGAATGCGCTCATCCAGCGGCGGATGGCTCATCATCAGCCGGCGGAAACCGGAACCCACCCGGCCGCGGATGCCGAATGCCTCGACCGATTCGGGCAGCTGAGCCGGGCCGCTGGCCTTCTTCAGCCGCTCGAGCGCGGCAATCATGTTGTTACGGCCGGCCAGTCGGGCCCCGCCGGCATCAGCACGAAACTCGCGCCAGCGCGAGAACGCCATCACGATCATGCTGGCCAGAATCCCGAGCAGGATTTGCAGCACGATCACGCTGATGAAGTACCCGGGACCGTAGCCTCGCTCACTGCGAAACACCACCCGGTCGACGATCTGCCCGAGGACCCGCGACAGTAACAATACCAGGGTATTGAGCACACCCTGGATCAGGGTCAGCGTGACCATGTCGCCGTTGGCCACGTGACTGACCTCATGGCCCAGCACGGCCTCGACCTCGTTGCTGCCCATATGACGCAAAAGCCCGGTACTGACTGCCACCAGGGCATTGTTGCGCGAGGCGCCGGTGGCGAAGGCATTCGGTTCGGGCGCGTCATAAATTGCCACGTCCGGCATGCCGATGCCCGCCTCGCGGGCCTGGCGCGCCACGGTCTCGACCAGCCAGCGCTCGACCTGGTTCGAAGGCTGGGTAATGAGCCGCGCACGCGTGCTCATCAGCGCCATTCGCTTCGACAGCAACAGCGAAACCAGCGCACCGCCCATGCCGAATACCAGGGCAATGATCAGGATGGTGGCGGTGTGTACATCGATGCCCTGGCTGACCAGCCAGGGCTCTAGAAAGGTCATGACGATGCCAAGTACGATCAGCACCGCCAGGTTGGTAGCCACAAACATTCCGACTCTACGCATGAAACCTTCCGCTCCTTCAGATCACGAACACCAGAGTTGCTTTCGGCGACCGAACTCACCTTGATCGCAGACTGAATCCTAAAATGGTCACCATGAGCGTCGAATGCAAGCGCACCAACCCCTATCGCGGCCGCTTTGCCCCGTCGCCAACCGGCAGCCTGCATTTCGGGTCGCTGGTAGCTGCGGTCGGCAGCTTTCTGCAGGCGCGAAGCCAAAACGGGCGCTGGCTGGTCCGCATCGAGGACATCGATCCGCCTCGCGAGATTCCAGGCGCCGCCGGTGACCAGCTCGACACGCTCAAGCGTTTTGGTTTGATCTCCGATGAACCGGTGGAGTTCCAGAGCCGCAACCGCCCCCGTTACCACAAGGCGCTGGCTGATTTGCTGGACAGACGACAGGCCTTCTACTGTGGTTGCACCCGCCGCGATCTGGAGCCATCCGGTCGCTATCCGGGCACCTGTCGAGACGGAGTGCCGCCAGGGCGCCAGCCGCGCAGCATTCGCGTGCGCGTGGACAATCAGCCGATCCGGTTTCGAGACCTTTGCCAGGGCCAGAATGAGTACAGGCTGGCAGAAAGCTGCGGCGACTTCGTGATCCGCCGCGCCGACGGTCTGACCGCTTACCAGCTGGCCGTCGTGGTCGACGACGCCGCTGCCGGCATCACCGAAGTGGTCCGGGGTGCCGATCTGCTCGATTCAACGCCGCGCCAGATTCATCTTTACCGCTGCCTGGGGCTGACTGAGCCTGACTGGTTTCATCTGCCGCTGGTATTGGACGCAAAGGGCCAAAAGCTTTCGAAGTCAGGCTCGGCCGACCCGGTGACAAGATACCGTCCGGCCGAGGCCCTGCGGCTGGCGCTGGCCGTGCTTGGCCACAGGCCGCCGCGCGGCGTTCGCAGCCTGGAAGCACTCTGGAGCTGGGCGCAGGTCAACTGGAACCCGTCCCGGGTACCTTCCCGATCAACCAGCCTGGACAGCATATGACCTACAGTCCAATGAAGGGGCGTTGGAGTTGGTTATACTCGGCAGATGAATGAATCTGCAAGTCCGAACAAGTCCTGATGGAAGCCAACTATCTCGATTTCGAGCAGCCGATCGCCGAACTGGAGGCCAAGATTCGCGAGTTGCGCAATGTCGACTCCGACAACTCCCTGAATCTGGCAGAGGAGATTCGGCGCCTGGAAGAAAAGTGCCGTGAAAAAACCGAGTCGATTTTTTCCGGTCTGAGCGCCTGGCAGGTATCGCAGCTGGCTCGTCATCCCTTGAGGCCCTACACACTTGACTACATTCCGATGATCTTTGATCGATTCATCGAGCTGCACGGTGACCGGCTGTACTCCGACGATCCGGCGATCGTCGGCGGCCTGGCGAAGCTTGACGGACGTTCAGTAATGATCATCGGCCATCAGAAAGGCCGAGATACCCGGGAAAAGGTGCACCGGAATTTCGGCATGCCCAGACCCGAGGGTTATCGCAAGGCGCTACGGCTGATGGAAATGGCGGCACGCTTCAGCCTGCCCATTGTCACCTTTATCGATACTCCGGGTGCTTACCCGGGCGTTGGCGCCGAAGAACGCGGCCAATCCGAAGCCATCGCACGCAACCTGCGCGTCATGGCGCGTTTGCCGGTGCCGATCATCTGCAATGTGATTGGCGAGGGTGGCTCGGGAGGCGCCCTGGCCATTGGTGTCGGCGACCGGACCAACATGCTGCAATACGGGATCTATTCAGTCATTTCCCCTGAGGGTTGTGCTTCGATCCTTTGGAAGGATGCCAATCGGGCCGAAACCGCCGCCGACGCCCTGGGCCTGACCGCGGAAAGGTTGAAATCGCTGGAACTGGTTGACAAGGTGATCCGTGAGCCACTGGGCGGGGCTCACCGCAGTCCGCAGGAAGTGGCAGTACGCCTGTCGGAAACCATCAAGGCCCAGCTTGAGCGGCTTGAGGCCATGGATACCGAAGAACGGCTCGCCGCGCGCTACCGGCGCCTGATGAATTACGGCGCATTCGAGCGTTCGTGACCACGGCCGACTGGCCGAACCTTGAGCCTGCGCTGGAGCGACTGCCCGGTCAAGGTCGCGTGCTGGTCGCCTACAGCGCCGGGCCCGACTCGACCTGCCTGCTACATTTATGCCTGGCTCGCCTGGGCAGCGATGGCTTCCAGGCTATTCACATAGACCACCAACTCGATGCAAGCAGTGCCAGCCGAGCCGAACAGGCTGGGCAGCTGGCCAATCAGCTGGGCATCAAGATAGAGCTGCACCGGGTCAAGGTCGGCTCGCGAGGCGGCCCGGAAGCTGCGGCGCGTCGTGCTCGCTACCAGTGCCTGGCCGGTCTGGTCAGACCGGGAGACAATCTGCTGACCGCACACCACGCCGATGACCAGGCCGAAACAGTGCTGATGCGGCTGTTGCGCGGTGCCGGGCCAGATGGACTGAGCGGCATCCCCCTCAAAAGACGCTTCGGCGACGGCTGGCTGGTGAGGCCGCTGCTGAACTGGCCAGCCGCTGCAGTACGAGCCTACCTGGCTGATCATCGTCTGCCTTACTGCCTGGACCCCGGCAACGAAGACAGCGCCATGGATCGCAACTATCTGCGGCAGTCGGTCATTCCGACCATTGCCGAGCGCTGGCCGGGATGGCGTGCTGCAACCGTCCGCAGCGCACGCCTGTGCCGAATTGCGGCGGACGCACTCAATGCACATTATCTTGCGGCGCTCGAACAGGCCGCCGACAGAGACAGCCTGGACCTGGCAAGCATCCACATCAGCGGACCCGGGGAACTGGCCGGACTGATTCGCCAATGGTGCCATCTCCAAGGACACACCGCCCCGCCCGGGCCAAGACTTGACCAGTTTGTCGAGCAGGTCCAGTCAGCGCCGAACGATCGTCTGCCGGAAATACGTTGGGAGGGGCGGCGGCTGCTGCGCTGGAATCGTCGCCTGTGGCTGGAATCGGACCCTCTTCCGTCGACCGACTGGCGGCTGACCTGGGAACCTGCTTCGGCCCTGGAGCTGCCGGATGGGCTTGGGCGCCTGGAGTTTCGCGGCCCAACGGCCGGGCTTGGCAAGCTGACCGTGTGCGCTGGCAACAGTGGTGAGCGGATTCGCCTGCGGCACGGGGGGCCGGCGCGGGCGGTGCCGGAACTTTTCCGGCGCGCCGGGGTGCCACCATGGCGTCGCCCTCACTGGCCGCGGCTATGGCAGGACAACAAGCTGCTGGCTGTTGGCGAGCGCTGGCTGGATGCGGACTTTGCCCGCCTGCTTGACAGCATGGACTGCCGGCTTCACTGGCACGGTGGCGATTCCGCTAAAATCGATCCCTGATCCCGAACGGAATTCTTCAAGATTGACCAAACAATCGGAAAACGGCCCCGACTTTGAATCGTCACTCAAGGAGCTCGAAACGCTGGTCGAGCAACTTGAATCCGGTGATCTGAACCTTGCCCAGTCACTGGAACACTTCAAGCGTGGGATCAGCTTGAGCAAGCAATGCCATCGAATGATCGACGAAGCGCGTCAGACCGTTACCCTGCTTGTCGACCCCGATGATGAATCCAGCGCCATCGATTTCAACGAAGAATCTGACGAAAAGTCAGGTTGACGCGGGGTTCGGCAATTCGCCGCATCCTGGGCACCTCATGCAGCCAGTAGCGCTGCAGCTGGCCGGACATGACCAGCAAGCTGCCTGAGGCCGGCATCAGCACTACCCGTCTCGATCCACCATCTCGCGGCTTGAAACGCAGCCGGCGCAGCGCGCCTAGGCTCAGCGAGGCAATGATGGGGCTCTGGCCCAGCTCCGGCTCGTCGTCGGCATGCCAGCCCATTGCATCGTTGCCATCGCGGTACTGGTTGCACAGCACGCTGTTGAAGCGCATGCCGACATCGCGCCACAGGCGCTCGATGAGTGCTGCCAGTAGCGGTGGCCAACCACTGCCCTGGAGTCGGTCCCCCGAATAGCTGTAGGTTACGCCGGGATCGGCATGGAATGCGATCAGACGCGGCTGCATCACCCGACGGCCAAACAAGCGGATGTGACGCTGTTGCCAGCCTATCTGTTGATCAAGCTCGGTCAAGAACTGGTCAGCTTCGGTGGCGGCGAGCCATTCTGCCCGATATGCCAGCCGACCGTCTGGCGCCAGCGTCTTGACCCAATCCTCACTCGAAGGCAACGTTTCGTTGATTTTCGCTTGACCCGGCATCGATGCTCCTGTGGTGATACTCGCCTTGCACTGCAACCAGCGGATTCGCCCTGACAAAGTATTGGCTGGCCATTTTCCCAACCACATGCGCCTGGGGCGAGCATGCTGGCATCTGGTCCGTCTGATGTACAAATCACCGGACCCCTTTTTTGACTTTAATCGAATGGAGTTCACATGAATATCAAGAATCGCATCATGACAATGGCTGTTCTGGCCCTGATCGCTGGACCGCTGATGGCCGGCGGCTATGGTTACGGCACGCAGAAGCCCGCGGACATTCTCGACACGGCCCGCGAAGCCGGGCAGTTCAACACCCTGCTGGCTGCCATTGAAGCAGCTGGACTGACCGAAGCACTGCAAGGCCAGGGCCCGTTCACCGTATTCGCCCCCACTGACGAGGCTTTTGGCGCGATCCCAGCCGATCAGCTCCAGGGCCTGCTGGACGATACTGATGCCCTGACCGCCATCCTGACTTACCATGTTGTGAGCGGTCGGGTAACTTCGGCCGAGGTCGTGAACCTGAGCGAAGCCGCGACGCTGCAGGGCAGCAGCGTGCAGATCAACGTCGACAACGGTTCGGTTCAGATCGATCAGGCCAACGTTGTCGCCGTGGATATCGAGGCCAGCAACGGCATTATCCACGTCATTGATGCGGTCATTACCCCCTGAGCGTTTCCGCAAGTCGTCGACCGCCCCATCGGGCGGTCGACGCATCAGGTTAGGGAAACTTTATAATGAAGAGGTAGTCTTTTTGACTTGACCCGATAATCGGTGTCGGGGCTGCATAACGGTCTGAGTCACGGACCGCTGGAGCCCACCATCCATAGAAGAGCAAGGAGAGTCCATCATGAAAACGCATTCCCGTCGGGAGCTGTTCAAGTTTGCCGGCATAGGGTCGCTGGCGTTATTCGTTCCAGCCTTGGGTCGTCTGGCCCATGCCGACGAAATTCTCGATCCGGAAAGCCCGCAGGCCAAGGCCCTGGGCTATGTCCACCACTACGAAGAGGTTGATCCGGAACGCTGGCCGCGCTATGAAGCCGGACAGATTTGCGCCAACTGCCAACTGGCTCAGGGCGACATGGAAGCTGAATGGATGGGCTGCAGCATATTTCCCGGCAAGAAGGTTGCCGGCAAGGGCTGGTGCAATGCCTGGGTGCTGAGGCAAGGCAGCTGAGGTCGCAATAAGTCAGCGCGCGCGCGCAAGTAACCACCATGCAAGCAACGCCAGCGCTGCCGGTGGCCCCAGGGCTACCGGCAGTGCTGGCCATCCGAGCAACAGTCCGAGATAAGCGCTCATCTCACCCACCAGCTGAAAACTCAACCCAAGCACGACGGCGCCGGCCAGCCGGATACTTACCCCCCGCCTTTTCAGCGGCATCGTTGCCGTCGCCATCGCTGCCAGCACCATCCCCAGGCAGGCCAGAGGCAGAGCCAGGCGTCGCCAGAGCACCACTTCATACTCAGCCATATCCTGGCCACGATTGCGCAAGTCGGCCACGTACCGCCACAGATCGGTCAGCGGCAGGCTTGCTGGTGCGGCCAACAGCAGCTCCAGCTGGCTAGCCGACAGAAATGATTGCCACGACAATCGCTCATGAGTTTCGATCCGGACGATGCCGTCTTCGTCATACTCCCGCACCGTCACGCTTTCGAGCTGCCAGTCACGTTCGAGGAAGATCAGCGCTTGCTCAGCGCTGATCTGGCGACGCAGCTGATCGGCCTCATCGAACTGGTAAAGGTTGATATCCGTGGGAATCCTGCCCAGGTGCAGGCTCTGGATGTTGAGAAAGTCATTGCCCTGACGGACCCACAGCCCGTGCGAGGGGTGCCACAGGCCGCTTTCCCCAAGAGAGCTACCGACCAGCCGGTCAGGGCCGGGCTGGATCATTGGCGTCACCCACTGCAGCGCCACCAGCGCCACCAGCGCCAGGCCGAAACCCGGGATCAGCGCCACACTGGTCAGTCGCCAGACCGAGACGCCGGCTGCGCGCATCACAGTCAGCTCATTGCGTGACTGAAAGCCGCCCATGATTGCCGCGGTTGCCAGAATGGCGATCACCGGCAATAGATCGACCAAGCCCTCGGGCACGATCAGCAGTGCCGAAAGCGCGGCATTGAGCAGCTCGCCGAAACGACCTACCCCTTCTTCCAGCCTCTGCAGCAACTCCAGCAGCCACAGCAGACAGCCCAGCGACAGGGCCGCAATCAGGTAGCCCGCCAGCAGTCGACTTACCAGGTGACGTCTGAGTATTCTCATAGCGGAGGGCCGGGTCCACGACTGGTGAACAAATAGCGCATACCGAACACAACGACCACCCCGGCCGGCACCAGGAACAGGCCAGGCCAGGCCGCCACACGCTCCGCCTCGAGCCAGTTGGTGAGCATGCCGAGCAGGCTGAAATAAAGCGTAGCCAGCAAGGTTGCTCCCAGTACACGGGTCGACTGACCGTGCCGTGGGTGAATCCGCGCCATGGCCAGGCCAGCCAGGGCCAGAACCAGCACCGTAAGGGGACTGACTGCACGCCACTGCAGCTCGGCCAGGTGAACGCCGTCATCGTAGGCCAGCAGTTCGTCCATCGGCAGCGCGCGCCTCAACCGCGTGCGTTCCGGCGGAGGCGGCGGCGTGAATTGCACCTCGAAACGCTCGAGTCTGCCGCTGACATCGGGATCATCGCCGGGTGTGAGACGATGAATTCTGACATCTCCGCTGAATATCAGCCGCTGGCTGCCATCGGTCGCCGACTCCTGCCACAAGCGTTGTGACCTCAGTACCGTGCTCGCCTCCGGCAAACGCTGGTGGACCATGACATCGATCAGTGCCTCGCCGTCGCGTTGCCCGGCATGAATCAGCCACTGAGCGTCACCAACCTGGAAGCGCCCCGGCTCGACGCGATCAAGATTGAGCTGCATCGCCAGATCGGCCTCCATGCGGTAGATTTCGGCATAACCCCACGGGCGGAACAGGATCGACAGCAGGGCAACAACCAGGGCAACAAGAAGGACCGCACCGGTCAGGGCCCGGATGATTCGACGTCTTCCGCCCCCGGTTGCTGCAAGCGCGGTCACCTCCTGGTACGACTGCAGCCGCCCGAGTCCGACCACGATACCGATCAGCAGAGCGACTGGAATCAGCACATCGAGAAAAAGCCCCAGCCTGAGCACCATCAAGTGCGCCACCTGGCCGGCCGGCATGCCCTCGCCGGCAGCACGCGCCAGGATGTCGCCGGCATAGAAGATCAGCACCACGGTAACAAGCAGCAGGCCTACCGCCGTGACCGGTCGGAGAATCTCGCGGGCCAGGTAGCGCTCGATGATCAGCATTGGCGCACCGCCATGATGCGCTCGACCAGCGCCAGGTCCTCGGGGGTATCGACGTCGATAGCACAGTCCGGATCACTGAGCCAGACTGGCGCAATGGTGGTTTGCAGCCGGGCCGACAGGCGTTTGAATGCCTGGTCAACGCTCAGCGAACCCAGCAGGTAACGGCCGAGCGTGGCCCAGCCCAGCAGCGAGACCACCCGCCAGGGGCGCTTTCGGTCCTGCTCTACCTGCCGCCACAGCGATACCACACGGCGCGCCCGTTGCGTGCGCAGCAGGAACAGATTGCATCCACAGGGGCTTCGGTCACTGAATCGATAGCTGGTGCGTCGCGCATCGGGGTAGCTGGCGCGAAACAGCGCCAGGTCGACCAGCCCGACTGCCAGATCAGCCTCGCCGGCAGCCTGGCCAATGAACTCATCGAGCCAGGTGGCCTTGAGCAGTGGATGATCAGCAGTGGTCAACAGCACCGGTTGACTGGCATCAAGCCCTTCGAGCGCCCGCCCGACGCTCTCGCTGGGAGAAGACGCCGGCTCGACCCACCGCAGTTGATCAACCGACCAGCCGGCGCGGGCGGCGGCTGCCCGGTAATCTTCGCTTTCCGGCGCCACCAGGGTCATCCCGGACAGTTTCGGCCAGTCAGACAGGCAGACCAGCACATGCTCAAGCAGCGAACGGCCGGCCAGCGGCACCAGGGACTTGCCGGCCACCGCTGCACGGGCAGCCAGCGGATCATCCGCGCCGCGATCGCCGGCCAGCACGATGACTTCGAAGCGGTTCATGCGTCCGGACCCAGCGGCTGCTGGTATATCCGGTAACGCTTGTCGCAATGTCCGCCCAGCGACTCGATCATCGAGCGCATGCCCTTGTTGGTTTCAAGTATCCATGACAGCTCGACCATTTTCACCCCGTCGCGAATCAGCGGCCAGCGCAGCCGCTCGATCAGTGAGAAAGCAATGCCGCCACCAATCATCCCGCGCTGATGGCGCCTGCGAACGCCCATTAGTGGCACCCGCGCAGTTGTCGCAAGTCGGCGCTTCAGGCGCCACAGCATCTTCAGCCAGCCGATGGGCAACAGGCGACCGTCAAGGTCGGCAATCAGCTCGTTGACATTGGGCAGGGCGACGATGAAACCGGCCGGCTCACCGTCAAACCAGGCGATCTGGACATAATCCGGCGCCAACAGTGGCTTCATTTCGGCCGCCATGTGGGTAAATTCGGGCTCGGTAATCGGCACGAACCCCCAGTTGTCGGCCCAGGCATCGTTGAACAGCTCACGCAGCAGCCCGGTGTGACGACGCAGCTCCGATCCGGCTACCGCGCGCACTTCGAGCCGACCGGCCAGGCGTTCGACAATCCGGCCCATCGCCGGCGGCGGCGTGAAATCCGGAGCCAGCATGTAGGCCAGCATATCGATCGCCGGCACCAGCCCCAGACGCTCCAGCATCGGGCCGTAATAGGGGCGGGCATGCCCCATCATCAGCATCGGTGGACGCTCGAAGCCCTCGACCAGCAGGCCGCAGGACTGATTGATGCCCAGATCGAACGGCCCGCGCATCAGTCTGCAGCCCTGACCGACAAGCCACTCGGCTGCGGTTGTCATCAGGGCTCGAAAGACCTGCTCGTCCTCGATTGCCTCAAGCTGGCCGAAGTACCCGACGCGGCGGCCATCGGCATCAGCCGCCAGGTCATCGACCTGGGCACTGATCGAGCCGACCACCTCACCGTCACGACGCGCCAGCCAGCAGCGGGCGCGGGCATGCTCGAACCAGGGGTGGCGAGGAGACCACTGCTGCCGGCGGGAGAAATCCAGGGGCCGAACCCAGGCTGCATCGCTGCCGTGCAGAGTCGCCGGAAGCTCCAGCAAGGCCCGCCAATCTACCCGGCAAGTCAGTTCCCTGACCGTCACAGGCGCCTCGACCGCGGCCTTGGAAACGGTGTTCATGAATGTCATATTAGCGAACCGCGAATCGGCCGGCGTGATCACCGAGGTCGCCAAAAGCCCTTGTTGGCGGTATCATAGTCCGCTTGCCGACCGGGACTGACGGGCAGATCATACGCTTTGGCGCGGTTTTCATTATCCTTGTGCAGACTTATAATGTTAGTTTAATGAGCGAATATAATAAAAAAACGCGCCCAGGACGCTACAACAATAAGGGACTCAAAGACTTGATGCAGCTTCCGACTCCGACGAACAATTCTCTGCCCCTGAAGACCACCGGATATCGCAGCCTCGCCGAGGCCCTGGATTATGCAGCACAGGGCACGACCGGATGCAACTTCTACAACGGTCGCGGCGAACTGGAAACCGTCCTCACCTATGCAGACCTGCGTACGGCCGCCCTGAACCTGGCCCGCCGGCTGCACGGCCTGAATCTGCCTCGCGGCAGCAGGATCGCCTTGGTCGCAGACACCCATCCCGACTTTCTGGTGTTCTTTTTCGCCTGCCAGTATGCCGGCCTGGTCCCGGTACCGTTGCCGGCCTCCGTACACCTGGGTGGTCGCTCCGCTTATGTCAGTCACCTGCGTGCGATGTTGCGGGACTGCCAGGCACGGGCCGCTTTCGCACCCGAAAGCTTCTGCGGGTTTCTCGGTGAGGCGGCCGATGGACTGAACCTGAGCCTGTTCGGCGCCCTGGATGACTTCCTGGGCCTGGAGCCTGCCGCCGATATGCCCGAACCACCGCAGCCGGATGAGCTGGCTTATCTGCAATACACCTCCGGCAGTACGCGGTTTCCGCGCGGCACCATGATCACCCAGCGGGCGGTATTGACCAATCTGTCCGGCATTTTGCAGTATGGCGTTCAAATCCGACGCGGCGATCGCTACGTCTCGTGGTTGCCCTACTACCACGACATGGGCCTTGTCGGTCTGATTCTCGGCCCAGTGGTCTCACAGCTGTCAGTCGACTACCTGGGTACCCGTGAATTCGCCATGCGTCCACGTTTGTGGCTGAGCCTGATCTCGCAGAACAAGGCGACCATTTCGTTCAGCCCGCCATTTGGATACGCGCTGTGTGCCCGCCGGGTACGGCCCAGCGACCTGGACCGCTTTGATCTCAGTGCCTGGCGGGTTGCCGGTGTCGGTGCCGAAATGATTCGCCCTGCCTGGCTGCGCGAATTCGCCACCAACCTGGCGCCGGCCGGTTTCGGCGCGTCGGCTTTCCTGCCCTGCTATGGCATGGCCGAGTGCTCGCTGGCAGTCAGCTTCGCCCCGCTCGGCCAGGGCCTGGAGGTCGACGAGATCGATGCCGACCTGCTGGCCGTCGACCGCATTGCACGTCCGATCGAAGACAATCACGACGGTCATCGGACCACCCAATTCGTCAACTGCGGACGCCCGCTTCCCGAGTACGAGGTTGAAATCCGCGACGAGCACGGACTGCCGGTTGCCGAGCGCCAGTGCGGTGTCATCCATCTACGCGGTCCGAGCGTGATGTCAGGCTACGCCAACAATCCCGAGATGACCCGTCAGGCCCTTTCGGTCGATGGCTGGCTGAATACCGGCGATGTTGGCTACCGCGCGGGTGACTCGCTGTTCATTACCGGTCGGGCCAAGGATCTGCTGATCATCAACGGTCGCAACATCTGGCCGCAGGATCTGGAGTTCGTCGCCGAGCAGCAGGAAGAAGTGCGCCCGGAAGACGCTTCTGCGTTTTCCATCCCCGGCGAGGACGGCACCGAGGTAGCGGTGCTGGTGGTTCAGTGCCGCGAGCAGGATCCGTTCCGCCAGGCCGATCTGGTCGAGCGGCTCAAGCATCGGATCCAGTCGGAATTCGGCATCGCCTGCCTGATCGAGCTGGTGCCCCTGCACACCCTGCCGCGAACCTCGTCCGGCAAGCTGTCGCGCAGCGGCGCGCGCCTGGACTTCCTCAAGCGCAACGGCCTGGAAGGTACCGCCGTGTTGCCGCGCGAGCTGGTCAACCGCACGCCGCATACCAAGGCGCTTGAGGACCAGCAAGGCTGAACAGGGCTCCCTGCGGGTCGCTCTGACCGGGGCGACCGGGTTTGTCGGCCAGTCCACTCTGACCGGCCTGCTGGCGGCCGGACACAGTGTTCGCGCCCTGCTGCG
Source organism: Wenzhouxiangella sp. (assembly GCA_007118895.1). Classification (GTDB taxonomy): domain Bacteria; phylum Pseudomonadota; class Gammaproteobacteria; order Xanthomonadales; family Wenzhouxiangellaceae; genus SKQS01. The sequence goes on along the minus strand of SKQS01000164.1, from coordinate 2,329 downwards.
ATCCGGCAAAGCCCTGCCTGAACATGACCGGCTGCAAGCGATCCAGGGTGATCTCGCCGATCGCCAGGCGCTGGAGGCACTGCTGGACGGCTGTGACGCCGTGATTCATGTCGCCGGCTCCATCGCCGGTCGCAACTATCTGGATTTCGCCGCGGTCAACGTCGCCGGCACCCGCCGCCTGATCGAGGCGACGCGCTCTGCTGACCGCCCGATGCGGCTGATCCATGTCTCCAGCCTGGCCGCTACCCGGCCGCAACTTTCCGACTATGCGGCAAGCAAGCGCGCCGGAGAGGAGCTTGTCACCGGTTCCGGAACTGAATGGACCATTGTCCGGCCTCCAGCCGTTTACGGCCCGGCCGATCCGGCCCTGGCGCCCTTCTGGAAGCTGCTGGCGCGCGGCTGGCTGCTGCGGCTTGGCCCACGCCAGGCGCGCTTTTCCCTGCTCCATGTGGAAGATCTGGCCGCGCTGCTAGTCACGCTGCCGACCGATCGGTCCTCCATCGACTCGGTTCTGGAGCCTGATGACGGGCTTGAAGGCGGGTATGACTGGCCACGGGTTGCCGAGATTGCCGCTGACCGGCGCGGAGGTCGCGTTCGCATCATTCCGGTTCCTCGGGCCGCGCTTGCCATGACTGCTGCGCTGGTCCGGGCCGGTTCCCGTCTGACCGGCTCGGCACCGGTATTGAACCGCGGCAAGGTCCGTGAACTGCGCCATCCACGCTGGCTATGCGACAATACGGCATTGAAAGATTATCCCTGGTGGCGCCCCCTGCATAAGCTGGAATCGGCGCTCGCCACGTTGCCAGGATGGAGAAACCCTTAAATGAGCGATCCCAGTCGACAGACGATCGTTGCCGCCATCGAACGAGCGCTCGGCGAGGCCTTGCCGGAACTCAATGAAGCAGACTGGTCGCAGACCCTGAGCGGTGATATGGGCCTGGATTCGGTACAGATCATGAATCTGGTCATGGAAATCGAGGACCAGCTGGACGTTTCCATCCCGGTCGAGCTGCTGGCCGAGGTCCAGACCCTCGATGAGCTGGCCGATCGGCTGGTCGCGCTGGAAGATAGCCGATGAGCCTGTTCGACAAGTTCACCCCACTGGCTCGGGCGCGGGCTGCGCTGGGCGATGCAGACATCGCACCCATCGCCACACCGATCGATTCGGTCCGCTCTGCCACTGAAGGCATTATTGGCGGCAAGCCGGTCATACTTGCCGGCACCAACAACTACCTGGGCCTGACCTTCCACCCGAGGGTCATCGAGGCCGGCCGCGAGGCGCTTTCCCGATCCGGCTCCGGAACCACCGGCTCGCGCATGGCCAACGGCAGCTATGCCGCTCACCGGGCGCTTGAGTCGGAATTTGCCGCCGCCTTCGGATGGCCGGCCTGCCTGGTCTTTTCCACCGGCTATCAGGCCAACCTCGGCACACTCTCTGCCCTGGCCGGCCCGGACGACTTTCTGGTCGTGGACGCCGACAGCCATGCCAGCATCTATGATGGCTGCCGCCTGAGCAGCGCGACCACCATCCGCTTTCGTCATAATGACCCCGACAACCTCGACCGTCGCCTAAGCCGGCTGGGCACAGACGCCCGGCGCGCCCTGGTGGTGGTCGAAGGCCTGTATTCCATGTTCGGCGACCAGCCGCCACTGCGTGAATTCGTCGAGGTCAAGCGTCGCCACGGCGCCTGGCTGCTGGTCGACGAGGCGCATTCTTTCGGCGTGTTCGGGGATCGTGGCCTGGGCACGGCCGAACAGGCCGGCCTGCTCGACGAGGTCGACTTTGTTGTCGGTACTTTTTCCAAGAGCCTGGCCGGCATCGGCGGCTTCTGCGTCAGCCCGCATCGCGAACTGGAGCTGGTCCGGCTGGCCAGCCGGCCCTACATATTCACCGCCTCGCCCTCACCGGCGGTGATCGCTACAACCCGCACTGCGCTGGAAATCCTTGTGCAAGGCAGGGATCTCAGGCGCCAGCTGCACCGCAACTTCAGCCGCCTGCACCAGGCGCTCCAAGCCATGGACTACAGGCTGGGTAGCCCCAAGCCCGGGCCGGTGCTGGCGATCGTGCTGCCGGACAGCGCAACCGCGCTTGCCCACTGGCAGGAATTGCTGGATAGCGGTATCTACACCAACCTGATGATTCCTCCGGCCACCCCCAATGGCACCAACCTGCTGCGCATCAGTCTGAGCGCAGCGCATACCGATCAGCAGATCGATCGCATGATCGCAGCCTTCGAATCGATCACCGAAGCCCGCACCGTCGAAGCTCAGTCAGCTGACTGAGCCCGCCTTATTCACCATGGTGCCGTAGCGAGGGGCTGCCAGGTCC
>SKQS01000059.1 GCA_007118895.1 Wenzhouxiangella sp. | reverse complement strand
CACCGTCATCGACAAAAGCGGCGATGACCTCTCGACCACCCAGTCGATCATAAAGCGACTGGCTGCCCATGCCAAAACGCTCGTAGTGGCTGCGTTCGTAATTCTTGAGGTCCGTACCGGCACCGGCCTCGTTGGTTGGCACCGTGCCACAGGCTGCCAGCGTCAGGGATACGAGAACCGCAAGCAGCAGCCGGATGGTCAAACCGTGAGTTCTTGTCATTGCGATCACCACGAAGCCTGAAGAGAAAAGTAAAGCGCCCGCGAGTTGGGCTGAAACGGCAGGTTGCCGAGGTCGAGATAGGCCAAAGTGGCCGCTACGTGCTTGTTTGGCACGTAGGCGATGAATACGTCCCAGGCATTGTCCTCGGCGGCCAGGTCGGGAGCGCCCAGCAGGCCGAGCACTGGCTGATCGGCCAGGCGGCTGGTCTGCGAGCGCCACTCGGCGCCGACGATGAAATTCGGGTTCAGAAACAAAGCGGCCGAGAATTCCGGCTCGTAGCGATAGCTGTTGTTGCTATCCAGCAGTTGCCCGTCCAGCGGGTTGATGACCTCACGGCCGAAACCGAGCAGGCCGAAGGCATTTGCCCTGGTTGCTCTCAAGGTCGCGTTAAGCAGCAGGTTGCGACCAAACGGAACACCCAGGAATACCTTGGTCGCCGAAAGGTAGTAGTCGGTCCCGTTGGCATTGCGCGCGCCCAGCAGCGCCGGGATGCCGACATCGCCCAGATAGGGCACGGCGACCCCGCGATCGAAGTCGTGATTGCGCTTGTGCTGCACACCGAATGAGACCTGGGGTAACAGGCTGGCCTGGTCGTAGACGGCATCGCCGAACAACCGGAGCTTGGCGCCATAGATATCGACGTCGATATTGGTGCTGGAGGCTGTGACCGGACCAGGCGATCCCAGCAAGGGTTCAAGTGCGCCGACCAGGGCCGCGGCGGTATCACTGATGACCGGGGTGCCGACATGCAGACGCTGCCGCGCAAGCGACAGCTCCAGGCGGTCGAAGAAACCGACGCCCACCCCGACCGTATCGAGCTGGTAGCGGCTGGTCTGAATGCGGGTGTAGTGTGCGCTGCCGCCAATCTCGTCGGCGGTTCCGTAACCGGTGATCAGGGCCCAGGGAGTCAGGCCGCCACCGCCGGCTCCCTCGAACTGGGTCACGCCCCCGGTCGCCAGCAGCTTTCCACTCTGGGCCCACCCGGCCCCGGACAGCATGATGGCAAGCATCAGTGTAAACAGACGCATTACACTCTCCCTGTTGTTGATGATTATTGTGAGCTGAGAATATCACCAAGATATGTGAAAGTCGCGTCCAGCCTGCAGCAAGGCCGAGCCCGGCTTCAGCCTCCTAGGGAGGCCCTGAATAACAAGTTATTCAGGGCCTCCCTAGATCAGCCCGATCTCGAAGGCCTTGAGCACGGCGCGGGTACGATCGCGCACCCCCATCTTCGACAGGATATTGGAGACGTGATTCTTCACCGTGCCCTCGGCCACCGAAAGCGCATTGGCGATTTCCTTGTTGGAATAACCGCCGGCCATCAGGCGCAGAATCTCGGTCTCTCGGTCGGTCAGAGGATCCGGTCGGTCCAGGCTGGAGAACTCGTTGCGGATTTCTCCCAGCCCGGCCAGCAGGCGCTGGGTGATGGCCGGCTTGACGATGGTCCGGCCCGCCGCCACCTCGCGTACGGCCGAGAGCAGCTCCTCCAGCGCCACATCCTTGAGCAGGTAGCCGCGCGCGCCGGCGCGAATACCGCTGAGCACCAGTTCATCATCATCGAAAGTGGTCAGGATGATGGTTGGCGGCAGCGCATCACGGGCAGTGAGCTCGGTCAGCACATCCAGACCGCTCTTTCCCGGCATCCTCATGTCCAGCAACATCACGTCGGGAGCGACCTGGTCGACCTGGTCCAGGGCTGACTGGCCGTCGCCAGCCTCGCCTGCTACCTCGATATCCTCGGCCAGCTCCAGCAGGGCTCGCACCCCCTGGCGGACCAGGGTCTGATCATCGACCAGCATGACCCGAATCATGCCGCCACCTCCAGCGGAGGCATCGAGGCGCGGATGCGGAAACCATCGCCCGGTTCACTGAGCAGCTCCAGCCTGCCGCCGATCTCGCGCAGTCTTTCATTCATGCCCTTGAGTCCGTTGCCGGGGCTGATATGGCCGACCCCGCGACCGTCGTCCCTGGCCACCAGGGCCAGCCCGTCCTCGGTGCGGTCCAGCCTTATCCAAAGATTACTGGCGCTGGCATGACGAACGGTATTGGTAATGACCTCCTGGGCGCAGCGCAGAAGCACCTGGGCGCGGCGCGGATCGGCCAGGGCCAGCTCATCGGGAATGTCCAGATGAATCACCGGCTCGGGCACGCCCTCGGCCAGCATGCGCATGGCGCGCCGCAGATCGACTCCTTCGGTGCCGCGCATGTCGCTGACCACTTCGCGCACGTCCGACAACAGCAACCGGGCAACAGAGGCGGCCTGCTCCACGTGCCGACGCGCCTTGCCCTCGGTCAGGTGGGTGGCAACCTCCAGATTGAGCGTCAGCGCCGTCAGGTGATGGCCAACCAGGTCATGCAGCTCGCGGGCAATGCGCACCCGCTCGGCAACCCGGGTGTTGTCGGCCAGCAGTGACTGGGTTGCCAGCAGCTCGGAATTGACCCGCCTGAGCTCATTGCGGGCCTGCACCTGGCGCTGGGCCAGCAGCGAGGCCAGAAAAGTGAACAGGGTCAGACCGAGGGTGATCAGGAACTGAATCGCCCCCAGCAGAGCCGTGCCCTGCGGCATGAACATGATCCAAAGCGCGAACAGCATGGCCGCCAGCACCACCCAGATCACGCCGAGTCCGATCGGTAACACCCATGGCAGCACGCCGGAGACGATCATGATCAGCAGGATGCCGACCCCGGTCGACGAGAAGTAGCTGACGGCGAAGGCCGCGCCGGTCATCAGCCCCATGATCAGGGTCCGCAACAGGAGTCCCGACAGCTGCTGCGAGCGGACCACCGGATGCCAGAATGCCAGCAGGAAAAGCACTGCAGCCGACCAATAGCCAACCATCGCCGGCGTCGACGGCGGCGTGTCGGACACCCAGGGCAGAAATACCAGCGGCGTCACGGCCAGCACCCATGTCAACAGACCGCCGTATTTCAGCCAGTCGGCTGGCCGCAGTTCCCTCATATGATTTCTGGTGATCGTTCTGGTAATCGTTCGCATGTAGAATTCAAGTGGGCTCGGATCAATGCCGGGCTTCGCGCTTTAAAAAGGCAGTGTTCCCTGATTGTATACCTCAACCCCCACACGCTGATATGGGTCACAAGTCACAGCCAGAAGTCATGACCGTAGGCCACAGTGATCTGGATCGACTGGACGAATTGCTGGGCGAGCTCGGCCTGGAAATGGTTTTGATCGCCGACGACCAGCCCATTCCTGGCAGCTATTGGGGAGAGACCGAGGCCGGATTGATCGACAGGAAACTTTACGTTCGCGGCGACACACCGCTGCACTCACTGCTGCATGAAAGCTGCCACTACCTGTGCATGGACGAGGCCCGACGCCGACAGCTTGATACCGACGCCGGCGGCGACTACGACGAAGAAAACGCGGTGTGCTACCTGCAGATTCTGCTTGCCGACCTCATCGAGGGCTTCGGCCGCGACCGCTGCATGGCCGACATGGATGCCTGGGGCTACACCTTTCGCCTCGGCTCGGCACGCGCCTGGTTCGAAAACGATGCCGAAGATGCCCGGCAGTGGCTTCTCGATCGCGAGATTCTGAGTCCCGACGGACAGATTGGTGATCTGTACAAAGCGCTTGGTCTGCCCCGCGACACGCAATAGCCCCCTACGCTCGGTTCGAACGGGGTTCGAATCGGATCCCTCCCCCAGCCAGATACGACAAGGCCCGCACGAGGCGGGCCGGGGCCCCGGCAGACAAATGAGGACGTCTGAAATGCTTGAGGGATTGACCGCGCGCCTTCGGCGCTTGCCCTCAGCTTCGCTTCGGGTAGCTTCGCCCGCTGGCGCGGGCTGCGCATCGTCCTCGCTTGCGCTCGGTTCGAACGGGGTTCGAATCGGATCCCTCCCCCTGTCAGATACGACAAGGCCCGCACGAGGCGGGCCTTGTCGTATCTGGCTGGGGGAGAGGGATTCGAACCCCCGCTGACGGAGTCAGAGTCCGTAGTCCTACCACTAGACGATCCCCCAAGTGAGATCGTTTTCAGTACATGAGCATTTCGTGGCGGCCCGAAACACCGCCAGCGGCGACAAGTCGCCGCCGAATCAGCGCTTGGAGTACTGAGTTGCCTTGCGAGCCTTGTGCAGGCCAATCTTCTTGCGCTCGACGGCACGGGCATCGCGGGTGACGAAGCCGGCGCCGCGAAGCGGTCCGCGCAGCGACTCGTCATATTCCATCAGGGCCCGTGCCAGGCCAAGACGGATGGCGCCGGCCTGGCCGGTGGTGCCGCCGCCGGTGACGGTGACGTTGATGTCGAACTTGTCGGCCATCTCGACCAGCTCCAGCGGCTGACGCACGATCATCCGCGCGGTCTTGCGGCCGAAGAACTCGTCCAGCGGCTTGCGGTTGACGGTGATCTGACCACCGCCGCGGCGCAGGAAGACCCGGGCGCTGGAAGTCTTGCGTCGACCGGTACCGTAGTATTGCTCGTTTGCCATATTCTTATACCCGATGCCTTTCTAGGGCGTGTGTCAGTTTCAGATTTCCATCGCCTGCGGCTGCTGGGCCGCATGCGGATGATCAGGGCCGGCGTACACCTTGAGCTTGCGGAACATCGCCCGGCCCAAGGGATTGCGCGGCATCATGCCCTTGACTGCGTTTTCGATCGCTCGCTCAGGACGCGTGGCCAGCAGCTTTTCGAGGTTGGTCGACTTGAGATTGCCGATGTATCCGGTGTGATGGTGATACATCTTGTCGCTCAGCTTTCGACCAGTCACACCGATCTTTTCGGCATTGATCACGACCACGTAATCACCGGTGTCGACATGCGGGGTGTACTCCGGCTTGTGCTTGCCGCGCAGAACGCGGGCGATTTCGGTGGCAACTCGACCCAGGGTCTTGCCCTCGGCGTCGACCACGTGCCACTGACGGCGCACATCCTGTGGCTTGGCGCTGAACGTTTTCATGACGATTTCGCTCTCGATCAAAGGCTAAAACTAAAGAGCGGGAATTCTACCGGAATATTTCAGACCAGGCAAGGGGCGATCATGAATCCGGCGCATCCGGAAGGCGCAGCCGCTCAACCGGCAGACCGCCCACCACATGTGACTCGATGATCTCGTCGAGATCCTCTTCGTCCACGTAGGTGTACCAGACACCGTCCGGGTAGACGACCAGGCACGGCCCTTCCTCGCAGCGGTCCAGGCAGCCGGCGGTGTTGACCCGTACGCCGCCCGGCCCGGCCAGACCCAGAGCCTTGATGCGTTCCTTGACATAGGCCCGCATGCGCGGCGAGTCACACAAGGCACAGGATGGTCGCGGCGCCTCGTCGGGGCGGCGGTTGGTGCAGAAAAACAGGTGACGGCGGTAGTAACTCACGTCCCGGGTTGCTGGCCTTAGCGATCCGGCCTGAAATTGTAGACCAGGTTGAGCGTGGTCAGCGTATCGGTCTTTTTGCGCCCCGGCTCCACATCGGTGTTGTGGCGTACGGTAAAGCCGGCTTTCATCGACACCCGTGAATTGATCGCCACGGACAGCCCTGTGGCGTTCTCGACAAAGGTGTTGTCGGTGGATGATTCAACCAGCAGGCGGTTGGTGAGGCGGGTGGTTTCGGTCAGATCGCGCCAGTAGTCGGCGAATCCACGCAGGATCGCCTCCGACTCGGTCTCGCCCGTATCGCGGATTTCTGATCGCCTGAAACCCGGGCCGATTTCGACCTTCAGGCGCTGGTTTTCCTCGACGATCAGACGACGGCCGTAACCGACCGAGGCCGTGGCCTGGAACCGGAAGTTGGAGAATCGGTCGCGGTCGTAGCGCAGTGCGCCAAGTACGTAATCCCGCTCGGAAAGCTTGTAGTCGAGCTTGTTGGCCAGCACGAAGCGACTGGCATTGGTGTCCCCGCTGTCCCGGGCATATATCCCGCGCGCGTTGAACTCGTTGGTCCAGCGTTCGATGTTATAGACCAAATCGAGCTGGGCGTTGGCCGACTCGGTATCGCTGTTGCCGCGGGCAAAGATCACGCCCAACTCCCCCTTGCCGCTGAATTCAGCCAGTGCCGGCGACATCCAAAGCAGGGCCGCGACCGTCAGGGCCAGTCTGGAATTCATTCGCTATCTCCACGCAATTTGATGACAGCGGGCGATTATACTGCTGTCATGTCTGCAAAACCCGTGAACTTCCGCCACAAGACACCGCTGGACGGCCTGATTGAGCTGGCCGACCAGGCCTTGAGAGTCAGCCTCGGCCCCAGCCCGCAGCCACGCGAGGAGTCGCCCGCCACGGGCAAACCCGAGGCCAGCCTGGGCGAGACCGAGCGCCGCCACGCCGCCGGCCTGATGCGTATCAATCACACCGGCGAAGTCTGCGCCCAGGCGCTGTATGCCGGCCAGGCGGCGAGCGCTCGCACGCCCACGGTGCGCACCAAGATGGAGCAGGCGGCGCTGGAGGAAGAGGATCACCTGGCCTGGTGCGCCGAGCGGCTGGCCCAGCTGAACAGCCAGCCCAGCGTTCTCAATCCACTGTGGTATGTGGGCTCGTTTTCGATTGGTGCACTGGCCGGGCTGGCCGGTGATCGCTGGAGCCTGGGCTTTGTCGAGGCCACCGAGCGCCAGGTCGAATCGCACCTTGACGATCATCTCGCACGTCTGCCGGCATCGGATCAGCGCTCCAGGGCAATCGTCGCCCGGATGAAGGAAGACGAGGCCCGCCACGCCGACATGGCAGTTGCCTACGGTGCTCGCACCCTGCCCGCCCCGGTCCAGGGCGCCATGGCGCTGACGGCAGGGCTTATGAAGGCCATCGTATACCGCTTCTAGCCGGCATCTTGCAGCCATCGAGTGGCTTGCTATCATGCCTGCTTTGCGTTGACTGACTTTCCAGCGACAAGGGAGCGCCGATCTTGAACCAGACCATCGACCATCAGGACACCCCACCGCCGCCGCGTAACTGGTTCACCCGATTCCTCGATGTGGTCGAGTGGCTGGGCAACCTGCTGCCCCATCCGGTTACCCTGTTTGCGCTGCTGGCCACGGCCATGGTGTTCCTTTCCGGCCTGTTCGGCTGGCTCGGGATTTCGGTAACCGACCCCAGACCTGGTACCGAGGGCCAGACCATCGAGGCAGTCAGCCTGCTCAATGCCGAGGGCGTGCGAATGATCTTCGGCAACCTGGTCTCGAATTTCGTCAATTTCGCGCCGCTAGGGGTGGTGCTGGTGGCCATGCTCGGTGTTGGCGTGGCCGAAAAGTCCGGGCTTTTGTCGGCGGTGGTGCGCGGCATCGTGCTCAATGCGCCGAAACACCTGGTGACCGTTGCCGTGGTGTTTGCCGGGGTTATCTCCAACACGGCCTCGGAAATGGGCTACGTGGTGCTGGTGCCGCTGGCAGGGGCGATCTTCCTGGCCCTGGGGCGGCATCCGCTGGCCGGTATGGCAGCAGCCTTTGCCGGGGTGTCGGGCGGCTACAGCGCCAACCTGCTGCTCGGCACCATCGATCCGCTGCTGGCCGGCATCACCACCGAGGCGGCGCAGCTGATCGACCCCGACTACGAGGTCTTCGCCACTGCCAACTGGTATTTCATGATCGTTTCCACGTTCATGATCACCGCGGTCGGCTCGCTGGTCACCATCTTCATAGTCGAGCCGAAACTCGGCAAGTACGACGACTCGCGTGCCGATCCCAGCGTGCTCGACGACAGCCAGATGAGTCCACTGACCGGCAAGGAAAGAAAGGGACTGGTAATGGCCGGGCTGGCGCTGGTGTCGGTGATCGCCCTGATCGCCATCCTGGTGGTGCCCGAGGGTGGTGTACTGCGGGACCCGGGAGCGGCCGCCGATGCCGGATTCATCGAGTCCAGCGGGCCCTTTTTCCGCTCCATAGTCGCCTGGATCTTCGTCTTCTTCCTCGCCACCGGCTTTGCCTACGGCAAGGTCGTTGGCACGATGAACAATGACCGCGACGTGATTGACGGCATGGCTTCGGCCATTTCCACCCTGGGCCTGTATATCGTCCTGGTGTTCTTTGCCGCCCAATTCGTGGCCTTCTTCGGGTGGACCAACATCGGCTTGATAACCGCGGTTGCCGGCGCTGATTTTCTCAAGGCGATCAATCTGACCGGTCCGCTGGTGTTCTTCTTCTTCATCATCATGTGCGGCATCGTCAACCTGAGCCTGGGTTCGGCCTCGGCACAGTGGGCGGTGACCGCGCCAATCTTCGTACCGATGCTGATGTTCATCGGCTATTCTCCGGAGGTCATCCAGGGCGCCTACCGGATCGGCGACTCGACCACCAATATCATCACACCGATGATGAGTTATTTCGGCCTGATCCTGGCCTGGGCGACCCGCTATGACAAGAACTTCGGTATCGGCACACTGATCGCCACCATGCTGCCCTACTCGATTTTCTACTTCATTTTCTGGGTCGGGCTGTTCTTCCTGTGGGTGTTCGGCCTGGGGCTGCCGGTCGGTCCAGGCTCTCCGACCTTCTATACGCCCCCCGGAGGCTGAAATGGCCGAGCCGGTTGAGCTGCGACTCGAACGCGGTCGGCGGGTGCTTGTCATCGTCTACGATGACGAGAAGGTGTTCGAGCTCCCGTGTGAGTACCTTCGCACCCACTCACCTTCCGCCGAGGTTCGAGGCCATGGGCTGTCCGAGCCGAAGTTGATGACCGGCAAGCACGAGGTCAACATCGACCGCATCGAGCCGGTTGGCAGCTATGCGGTTGCCCTGCATTTCGACGACGGCCACGATACCGGCATCTACTCGTGGTCATTTCTTTACGAGCTGGGGAGTAACATGGCGGCCAATCAGGCTCGCTACCGCGAGCGACTCGAGGCTGCCGGCATGGAGGAGCAATGACCGATTTCGGTTTTCGCGAGGTTTCCGCACAGGAAAAGACGCGCCTGGTCGGGCGGGTATTCGATTCAGTCGCTACCCGCTACGACCTGATGAACGACCTGATGTCGGTGGGCATCCACCGACTGTGGAAGCGGCACTTCGTTGCCACCTGCGGGCTGCGTCCCGGCTGCGCGCTGCTCGATCTTGCCGGCGGCACCGGCGACATCGCCCGCCTGGCTCATCAGCGCCGGGCCAGAGTGACCATTGCCGACATCAACGGCGCCATGCTGTCGGTTGGCCGGTCGCGGCTCGAGCGCGAAGGACTGGTGGCAGGGCTTGACTGGGTCCAGGCCAATGCCGAGGCACTGCCATTTCAGTCAAATTACTTCGACCACCTGACCATTGCCTTCGGTCTGCGGAATGTCACCGACAAGCCTCGCGCGCTGGTCGAGATGTTCAGGGTGCTCAAGCCCGGAGGCCGACTGCACGTGCTGGAGTTTTCCCGTCTCGCCCTGCCCTCGCTGCGCGGCGCCTATGAAACCTGGTCGTTTCAGGTCCTGCCCCGGCTGGGCAGCCTGGTCGCCGGCGATGCCGACAGTTATCGCTACCTGGCCGAGTCGATCCGCCGCTTCCCCGATCAGCCGACGCTGGCTGACATGCTTGGCGAGGCCGGGTTCGAGCGGGTTGAGTGGTCCAACCTGTCGGGCGGAATCTGTGCCATCCACCGCGGCGTAAAGGGCTGATGAGTCGCTACCTGACGCCACTACCCGGACTGCTGGCCGGCGCCATCGAGCAGGCGCTCAATCAGGCAATCGTGCTGGATGCGAACGCTCCGGCGGCGCTTGCGGCGCTGGGTGATCGCACCCTGAAACTGGAGCTGACCGGGCTTGGCATCGACCTGTTCTTTCATGCAGACCAGCCGCGTCTGCGGGTCAGCGCCGAAAGCGAACGCAAGCCCGACACAACCATCATCGGTTCTCCGGCCGCCCTGCTCGGCATGGCTGTTCCGGGCTGGCGCACGCCCGGCAGCGGGGTGCGTATCGAAGGTGACGCCGGCACGGCCCAGGCTCTGGAGAAGCTGCTGCGCCGGCTGGATCCTGACTGGGAGGCGCTGTTTGTCGAGCGCTTCGGCGCTGTAGTCGGGCACCAGCTGTTCGTCTTTCTCGACCAGGGGCGTCAGCACGGCATGACGCTTGCGCGGGTCTCTGCCGACCAGGTCGGCACCTGGCTGCGCGAGGAAAGCGGCCTGCTGGTAACCCGCGGAGAACTGGAAACCTTCGTCGACCAGGTCGACGGACTTCGTGAAGCGGTCGACCGCCTCGAACAGCGTCTGTCACGTCGCAGACCCTCATGATAAGACGCAGCATTCGCCTGATTGGCATCGGAATCATCCTGGCCCGCTACCGGCTCGATGACCTGCTGCACGACGTCCCGCCACTGCGCTGGCTTCGCACCGTCCGGTTGCTGCCCTGGGGTCGACGCCGGGTCCGGGATCTGCCGCGCGGGGCGCGATTGCGCATGGCGCTGGAGGAGCTTGGCCCCATCTATGTCAAGTTCGGGCAGATCCTGTCGACCCGCCGGGACCTGTTGCCGATCGACATTGCCGATGAGCTCGCCCAGCTTCAGGACGCGGTGCCACCATTTCCAGGACAGCAGGCCCGGGCGCTGATCGAGTCCCAGCTCGGCGACCGCATCGAGAACCTGTTTGCCGAGTTCGATATCACGCCGATGGCCTCGGCCTCGATTGCCCAGGTCCATGCTGCCCGGCTCAAGGACGGCCGCGAGGTGGTGATCAAGGTAGTCCGGCCCGGCATCGAAAAGAACATCCAGCGCGACCTGGAGCTGCTGACCGCCCTGGCCAAGCTGGTGCGGCGATACCATCCGGAGGGCGAGCGGATCAGGCCCAACGAAATCGTCGGCGAGTTCGAGCGGGTCATCGCCAAGGAAACCGACATGGAGAATGAGGCCGCCAACGCCTCGTTACTGCGCCGCAACTTCGAAAACTCCGAAGACCTCTACATCCCGCTGATTCACTGGCACCTGACCGCGCCCAAAGTGTTGGTGATGGAGCGGGTCTACGGTGTGTCGATCAAGGACATCAACCAGCTCAAGCAGATGAACGTGGATCTTGAGCGACTGGCACGACGCGGGGTCAGGGTGTTCTACACCCAGGTCTTTCGCGACAACCTGTTCCATGCCGACATGCACCCGGGCAACATCCTGGTCGACGCCAGCGACCCGGCCAATCCGACCCTGATCGCGCTGGATTTCGGTATCGTGGCCAGCCTGACCCCGCGCGATCTGTACTACATCGGGGAGAATTTTCTGGCCATTTTCAATCGCGAGTACCGGCGCGTGGCCGAGCTGCACGTGGAGGCCGGATGGGTGCCGGCCGATACCCGCATCGACGAGCTGGAATCAGCAGCCCGTACCGTCTGCGAGCCCAGCTTCACCCGTCCACTGGAAGAGGTTTCCTTCGGCGAGCTGGTAATCAAGCTGTTTGCCGTTGCCCGGCAGTTCAAGCTGACCCTGCAACCGCAGCTCATCATGCTGCAAAAGACCCTGCTCAACATCGAGGGCATGGGGCGCGACCTGTACCCCAAGCTCAATATCTGGGAGGTGGCCAAACCGGAACTGGAGCGCATCTTCCGTGAACGCTACGGCCTGCAGAAAACCGCCGAGGCGGTGGGCCGCGAATTGCCGGGATGGCTGGCCAAGGTTCCGGACCTGCCGGACATGGTCTACAACTACCTCAAGCGAGCCAATGCCGGTCAGCTTGCCACCCGCATCGACAGCCAGACACTGGACGCCCTGCTAGAACAGACCCGACGCCGTGACCGGCGACTGCCAGCGACCCTGCTGGCATCCAGCCTGATAATCTCGGCGGTGCTGCTGGCGATCCACGAAGTCGCTCCGCTGTTCATGGATCACTCGGTGCCGGCCTTCATCGCCCTGGCCGCCGCCGGACTCGCCCTGTGGCGCGGCTGGTCGGGCTGATCAGCGATTTTCCCGGTTAGCCCGATCTACATGATCGTACGCAGAAAGCCGAACAGCCGGCTGATCAGCGCTGTCATGAAGCGACGCTGGTAACGCACCACGCCGGGCATGTCGCCCACCGCCTGGTAATCCTCGAGCGCCGGCTCGCTCTTCAGCGGTGGTTCGGCCTGTTGTGGCTGGATATAGTTCTGGGTCAGCCAGAACGGCCAGAAATCCAGGGTCGGCAGCCGGCGTGACAGCCCGGCCATGCCACGGTTGAACTCGTCGATCAGCGGCGGTAACGGGGCCCTGGGCGCGACCAGCCAGGCGTTACCCGGCTGGATGGCAATGCGAATGTAGTTTTGAACGGCCGCGGCCAGCGCCGGATCGCGGAAGACCAGGCCGTTTTCGGTGTTGAGATTCTCCGAGCGCGGGTCGAAGTTGTGAGATGTAACGATCACGATCTCATCGTCGATCACTACCAGCTTGGCGTGCACGGCCAGGCGCGGCCCCGGGGTATCGCCGGTGGCTGAGACCGGGTCGCCGCGCATCGGGCTGGAAATCCCGGCCGCCCTCTCCTCGATCAGCGCCGAATAGCGAGACACCAGACGCTGCTTGTCGGCGGGAAACGGCTTGAATTCATAGACCTCCAGGCCCAGGCCGGTGACCGCGCGATAGCGCTGACGACGTGAGATGGCATAGACCGGGAAGGCATCGGTGGCAGCCAGCGAGTTGGTGCTGACCACCACCTTGACCTGCGGATCGAGGTTGTCGAGCAGACGCGCCAAGCGTGGCGAAAAAACCAGGTAGGGTGTCTGGATCCACACCGAGTGGCCGGCGCTTTTGATCAATTCGTGTATCCGGGCCGTGGCGCCCTTGTCCTGCGCCAGCCGACGCTTGTCGGGCGGATCCGAGAAATATTCCACCTCCGCAAGATTGAACCCACGCTCTTCGCTCAGCTCGCTTATCCACTGTGAGTCCTCGGCCTGAGCCTCGGCCCAGCCAACCCGTTCGGGATGCTGCACAAGCGGCCAGGCAACCGTGCCATTTTTCAGGCTGCGGTAGATATCGACCAGGTGCTCAGGTCTTCGGCTGAGCGAGTGCGCCCAGTAGCGGTCGAAGTCCTCCACCATCCGCGCGGCCACCGGTCCGCTGACCAGCACCTCGAAGTCGATAAAGCTCATCCGGGTATCGAGGTCGAAATAACGATCCGACTGGTTGCGCCCGCCGTGAATTGCGTGCCTGCCATCGACCACCATCATCTTGCTGTGCATGCGCCGGTTCAGCCTTCCGAAGCAGCAGGCAACCGACGTCAGCAGCTGAAAATCCGACAGATGAGCGCGCTCGAACAGCGGATCGTAGAGTTTCAGCTCCAACATTTCATGCCTGGCGGCAATGGCGCTGACCAGGTCGCTGCCCGGCAGCGCAAACAGACCGTCCACCAGGACCCGGACGCTGACCCCGCGTCGGGCCGCTGCGGCCAGCTCATCAAGCAGCAGGGCACCCGAGTCGTCGGGCAGAAACAGATAGTTCATCAGCACGATCTGCTCACGGGCCGCACGTACGAGATGGATGCGCATGCTCAGCGCATCAGTGCCCTGGTCTAGCAGTACCACCCGATGACCGGGCGCAGGATTACCGACAGCACCCGAGTGCAGCGGGCTTTCCAGGGCGCAGCGATCCTGTCGATGGGCCGGACAGGTGATCCGATCATCGCGCTGTTCTGCCAGCAGTTGCTCGGCAAGGTCCTGACGATGCGGCGATAGCCCGCAGCCGGCAATGGAGGCAACAGCAATCAGCGCCAGCAGCCAGTGCCGGTGCGAAAAGCGATCAGCCACCGGGCAGCTCCAGGTCGAAAAGATCGACGCCCTCAAGCGGCACCGGCGCGGCGAGGTTCATCACCAGCCCGAAAGCATCATCGAATCCGACCAGCGTCCACTGATCGGCTGCCGGCCAGTCGGCAGGCACGGCACGAAGTGCCGGTGGTTGATCCGGGCTGACGATGACCGACTGCAGATGGCTGGCCAGAGTCGCCCCTTGCGCCTTGATCACGGCTTCCTTGGCGGTCCACATGCGGAGAAAGCAGCGCTGACGCAATGGTTTCGGCAATTCCGCCAGCGCAGCCACCTCGCCCGGGTGAAAGTACCGACGCGCCAGGCGCAAGCCCTCTATACGGCGATCAGCCGGCTCGATATCGATACCTACCGGGGCTCGGGCAGCCAGGGCAATCGCCAGCCAGCTGCCGCTATGGCTCAAGCTGAAGTGCAGCGGCCAGTCACCGGGGCGATAAACCAGCTCAGGCTTGCCGTGGGGGCCGGTGTCGATCTGCACATCCTTGCCCGGCCGGCCCAGACAGGCGCCGAGCAACAGGCGCAGAACGAACCGCTGAGCCAGGCGCAGCGAGCGCAGCTTGGCCGAACGCTGATCGCGAGACGGGCTTTCCGCCGGCAGCACATTGGACATTCCTTTCAGATTGCACAGCACAACCGCCGCGCCGCGCTTGGAAGCCTCAAGCGGTTCACGCAGCGGTAGCGCCAGTCGCCGGATGTCAGTCATGAGTGAAAGGCGTTGATGCCAGCGACACCGAACCCCCCGTGATCGCGAACCGCCTCCAGGTCATCAGGCCTGACCCCGCCCAGGGCGAATACCGGCAGTGGAGACAGCGCACACAGATCGGAGAATGCCTTCCAGCCCAAGGGCCGGGCTCGAGGATGAGAGTCAGTAGCACGCAGTGGCGAGAGAGTGACGAAGTCAGCGCCAATCTCGCCTGCCCGGGTCAGTTCAACAGGGTCGTGACAGGAGGCGATGACCAGCCTGTCCTCGGGCAGTGGTCGTGAAGACAGCGCCATCAGCGCATCACTGGTCAAATGTACACCATCGGCGCGTGTTTCCATGGCAAGTTCCGGTGGCCCGTTCAGTATCCAGCGAGCCGAGGCGGCCCGGGCCAGCTCGCCACAGGCCTGGCCCAGCCTTAGCAGGCTTTCAGGGTCCATTCCGCGAATGCGCAGCTGCAGCAGCCTGGATCCGTCTGCCAGGGCCTTCTGCCAGTCCGCCAGGAATGACCGACGACTGGCATGGTTGCCAGGGTAGCTGCCGGGATTGCGGCTGATGAAATAGCGCCCGTCCAGCGCCAGCGCCTTGAGAATCGGCCGGTCAGCAGCCGGCATGGCAAGACGACTCGCTTCATCGAGAGTGACCCAGCGCAGCGACTGGCCTTCCCGCCCGGTCGGTTGACCCGCCCAGGAAGGGACTTCAAGCAGCCGCAGACGCACGCACTTTTCGGGGTAATGATGGGTCAGGCTGAGCAGCGGGCGACAGATCTCGACGACAATGCCCAGCTCCTCGGCCAGCTCGCGGCGCAAGCCGTCGGCTGCCGCTTCACCAGACTCGAGCTTGCCGCCGGGAAATTCCCAGCTGCCGGCCAGGTGCTTGCCGGGCAGTCGCTGGCTGAGCAGTATGCGTCCGCGCGCATCGCGCAGGATGCCGGCCACCACCTCGATCATGATTCAGCCAGGTCAAGCCCCGATCATCAAGGCTCAGGTCAGCTTGCCGTGACACTGCTTGTACTTCTTTCCGGAACCGCAGGGACAGGGCTCGTTGCGCCCGACCTTGCGGCCCTCGCGGACAAAGGTTTCAGGCTTTTCGCCTGGCGCCGCCGCACCGGGATTGGGCCCCGGCTGAGCTGCACCAAGTGCACTGTCGGCATCGGCGTGCCTGAATTCCATCGGCGCCTCACGTCGTCGCTGCTGGTCGACCGCCTCGACATCGTCCTCGGAGCGCACCTTGACCCGCGCCAGGGTCTTGATCACCTCATGCTTCATGGTATCGAGCATCGTGGTGAACATGTCGAAGCCCTCGCGCTTGTATTCCTGCTGCGGCTTCTTCTGGGCAAAGCCGCGCAGATGAATCCCACGCCGCAGGTAATCCATGTTGGCCAGGTGCTCCTTCCATTGCTGGTCGAGCACGCTGAGCATCAGCGCCTTCTCGAAGTGGCGCATGACCTCCGCACCGGTCTGCTCCTCCTTGGCCTGGAAGTGTTCATCAACCAGCTCGTGGATGCGATCACGCAGGCCTGACTCATCCAGATCGTCATCCTCCTCCAGCCACTTGCGAACCGGCGCATGGATGGTGAAGTCGCCTTCCAGCGCCTTCTCCAGCCCTTCCGGATCCCACATTTCGTCGATCGACTCCGGCGGGACGTACTGGCTGATCAGATTGTCAAACACCTCGTTGCGGATACCGTCGACGTATTCCTTGACGTCTTCGGCCTCCATCAGGTCGTTGCGCTGCGCGTAGATCACCCGGCGCTGATCGTTGGCCACATCGTCGAAATCCAGCAGGTGCTTGCGAATGTCGAAGTTGTGCGCCTCGACCTTGCGCTGAGCGTTCTCGATCGCCTTGCTGACCCAGGGATGCTCGATCGCCTCGCCGTCCTGCATGCCCATGCGCTGCATCATCGCACCCATGCGCTCGGAGGCGAAGATGCGCATCAGGTTGTCTTCCAGGGCGAGATAGAAACGGCTGGAACCGGGGTCGCCCTGACGGCCGGAGCGACCGCGCAACTGGTTATCGATGCGCCGTGATTCATGTCGCTCGGTGCCAATGATGTGCAGGCCACCAGCTTCGATAACCTTGTCGTGGCGCTGCTGCCAGTCCTCGCGTAACGCCTTGCGCTTTTCTTCCGGGGCATCGGGGCCGAGCTCGGTCAGCTCGGCATCAAGGTTTCCGCCCAGCACGATGTCGGTACCGCGACCGGCCATGTTGGTGGCGATGGTCACCGCACCCGGCCGTCCGGCCTGGGCGACAATCTGCGCCTCTCGCTCGTGCTGCTTGGCGTTGAGCACCTCGTGCTTGATACCGTCCTTATTCAGTTTCTTCGACAGCAGCTCCGAGGTCTCGATCGAGGTCGTACCGACCAGCACCGGTTGGCCGGCCTTTACCCGTTCCACGATATCGGCGACGATGGCGTCGAACTTTTCAGGCTGGGTCAGGAACACCAGGTCGGGATGGTCCTCGCGAATCATCGGCCGATGCGTGGGAATGACCACCACCTCAAGGCCGTAGATGGTCTGGAACTCGTAGGCTTCCGTATCGGCGGTACCGGTCATCCCGGAAAGCGTTTCGTACAGCCGGAAGTAGTTCTGGAAGGTGATCGAGGCCAGGGTCTGGTTCTCGCGCTGGATCGGCACGCCTTCCTTGGCCTCCACTGCCTGGTGCAGACCTTCCGACCAGCGGCGCCCGGGCAGCGTACGACCGGTGAACTCGTCGACGATCACCACCTCGCCCTCGCGCACGATGTAGTCGACATCCTTGTGAAACAGGTGATGAGCGCGAAGTGCAGCCGACAGGGTATGCAGCAGATTGAGGTTATGAGCGTGATACAGGCTGTCCTCGGCCTTGAGCATGCCGGCCGAGGTCAGCAGGCCCTCGACCTTGGCCATCCCGTCTTCGGTCAGGTAGATCTGTTTGGATTTCTCATCGACAGTGAAATCGCCCGGGCCCTCTTCCTCTTGCTGGCGAACCAGGTGCGGCACGATCTTGTTGATCCGAACATAGATATCGGGGCCTTCGTCGGCCGGCCCGGAAATGATCAGGGGTGTGCGCGCCTCGTCGATCAGGATCGAGTCGACCTCGTCGACAATCGCGAAGGCCTGGCCACGCTGGACCTTCTGATCCAGCGCAAATGCCATATTGTCACGCAGGTAGTCAAAGCCCAGCTCGTTGTTGGTGGCATAAGTGACATCGGCGGCGTAGGCAGCTCGCTTGGCCGCAGGTGTCATGCCGGGGACTGCCACACCGACGGTCAGCCCGAGCGCGTCGTAGATCGGCTTCATCCAGTCGGCATCGCGGCGGGCAAGGTAATCGTTGACCGTCACCACGTGGACCGGCTTGCCGCTCAGTGCATTGAGATAGACCGGCAGGGTTGCCATCAGGGTCTTGCCCTCCCCGGTCTTCATTTCCGCGATCTTGCCCTGGTGCAGCACCATGCCGCCGATCAGCTGGACATCGAAATGGCGCATTCCCAGGGTTCTCACGGAAGCCTCGCGCACAACCGCAAAAGCCTCGGGCAGCAGCTGGTCCAGCGTGGCGCCGTCGGCAACTCGCTGGCGAAACTCCTCGGTCTTTGCCAGCAAGGCCTCGTCGCTGAGCTCCTTGATCGCCGGCTCGAGCTCGTTGATTGCGGCAACTTCCTGGGTAAGTCGCTTGATCAGGCGCTCGTTGCGGCTGCCGATCAGCTTCGTCACTAAGGTCTTGAACATGAAATATCCGAAATTGGGCGAATTGCGTCCGGGCCGGACCGACGCGATGAAGATGGGGTCGGTCAATCACGGGTGCAAGCCGTACATTTTAGCCGCTTGTCAGCAACCACAAGGCACCGAATGGAATGACCGAGATGAAATAGGCAATAATGAGCAAATGAGCAAACTGGAACACCCACTGGCTCGCCAGGCCACCGAGATCGCCTCGGGCGATCGCAAGCTTGGTCAGATCATGCGTCTGGCCGGCGCCTTCGAGCGTCTGGATGCTCACTTGCGTGCCGAGTTGCCGGCATCGGCCAGGCCGCATGTGCGAATCGTGCGGATCGACGGCAGCTGCCTGGTCATCGCCGCGGACAGTTCGGCGTGGGCAATGCGGGCGCGCACCCTGGCTGCCGGACTGCTGGCGCAGGCCCAGGCCATGTGGCCAGGCAAGCTGGATAGAACTCGGGTGGTGGTTGCCCCGTCGTTGCAGGGAAAACGCTAGTGGCCCACTAGCAAACGTATCGGCGCTCAGATCGCCTGGGCGGGCTGCACGTAGGAAATCGGTGCCCGAGCGGACTCCTCGAAACCGACCTTCTCCCATGCCGACTCGTCGGCCAGCAAGGCGCGGAGCAGCAGATTGTTCATCTCGTGACCGGATTTGTGGCCAAAGAACGCGCCAATCGGGCTGTAGCCCAACAAATACAGGTCACCGATGGCATCCAGCACCTTGTGCTTGACGAATTCATCCTCGTAACGCAAACCATCCTGGTTAAGGATGCGATAGTCGTCGAGAACCACCGCGTTATCCAGGCTGCCGCCCAGCACCAGGTTGCGCTGGCGCAGGTACTCGATGTCGCGCATGAATCCGAAGGTGCGGGCACGGGCCACTTCCTTGAGATAGGAAGTCGTGGAGAAGTTGAGATCGGCGCTGCAGGTATGACTGCGAATCACCGGGTGATCGAACTCGATTTCAAAGGCGACCCTGAAACCCTCGTAGGGCTCGAAGCGAACCCATTTGTCGCCGTCACGCACCTCGACCGGCTTGCGGATGCGAATGAAGCGCTTGGGCGCATTCTGCTCGGCAATGCCGGCTGACTGGATCAGGAACGCGAATGGGCCGGAGCTGCCGTCCATGATCGGCACCTCGGCGGCGCTGAGGTCAACATAAAGATTATCGATGCCGAGACCGGCCAGGGCCGACATCAGGTGTTCGATGGTGGCCACGCGCACCCCATCGACGACCAGCGTAGTCGACAGCGAAGTGTCTCCCACATGGTGCGCCTTGGCGGCGATTTCGACTACCGGGTCAAGGTCGACCCGGCGAAAAACGATTCCGGTATTGGCAGGTGCCGGACGCAAGGTCATCAGCACCTTTTCCCCTGTGTGCAACCCGACGCCGGTGGCGCGGATGACATTTTTGAGTGTACGTTGCTTGATCAAGGAATTCCGACCCCTCAGGCTGGTTGAGTCTTGTTGCAGGCTTGCCGGTAGCGAGCCAGCGCGAAGACTACCACAGTCAGGCGGCACAAGACAGCAAAATTTCGTTATTTTGACAACATTTGTTGCGCAAAAACAACAAATCGGTAAATGCCGCGGCTTGAGCGGTGCGCGAAACGCGTCACGGCCGCCCGTTCGATGGCGAGTTCGACAGGGCGGCCACCGATCTTGCCGGTGCTTGGCAGTGACAGGCCGAATCAGTCGGCCTGGTTGCGCAGAAACGCCGGAATATCCAGGTAATCGAGCTCCTTCTGCTCACCCGAGCGGGAGGTGCGCGCATCGGTATCATGTGCGTCACGGCTGTTTGCAGTCCGGCTTTCCGACTGCTGCCTGCCGCTGGATTCGGGACGGTAAAGCGGACGGTTGTCGGTACCGGTACGAACCAGCTTGACCGGCTTTTCCTGCTTCCTGGCCTGCATCTCTCCCAGCCCCGTGGCAACCACGGTCACCCGCAGCTCGTCATTGAGATCCGGGTCGATCACCGTACCGATCACCACCGTGGCCTCTTCACTGGCCAGCTCGGCAATCGTGGTGCCGACCTCCTCGAACTCCCTCATGGTCAGGGTCATGCCGGCAGTGACATTGACCAGGATGCCGCAGGCGCCACTGAGGTTGACATCCTCGAGCAAGGGCGAGGCAATTGCCGCCTGGGCGGCCATCAGCGCGCGATCGTTGCCCGAGGCAGTGCCGGCGCCCATCATCGCCATCCCCATTTCGCTCATGACCGTGCGCACGTCGGCAAAATCGACGTTGATCAGACCGGACCGAGTAATCAGTTCGGCTATGCCCTGCACCGCTCCGGAGAGCACCTCGTTGGCCGACTTGAAGGCGTTGAGCAGGGAAATGTCGGCACCGAGCACGCTCAGCAGCTTGGCGTTGGGGATGGTGATCAGCGAATCGACGTGATGGCCCAGCTCGTCGATACCCTGCTGGGCTACCGCCATGCGGCGCTGACCCTCGAACGGAAACGGCCTGGTCACCACCGCCACGGTAAGAATCCCCATGTCCTTGGCGGTCTGGGCCACCACCGGTGCGGCGCCGGTGCCAGTACCGCCGCCCATGCCGGCGGTGATGAACACCATGTCGGCGCCGTCCAGCGTCTCGGCAATGCGGTCGCGGTCTTCCAGCGCCGCCTGGCGTCCTACTTCCGGGTTGGCCCCGGCGCCCAGACCCTTGGTCACACTGGACCCGATCTGCAGCGTGTTCTTGCCGTTGAAATTCCTCAGCGCCTGGACATCGGTATTGACGCAGATGAAATCCACGCCCTCGATGGACGCCTCGATCATCTGGCTGACCGCGTTGCCACCGCCGCCTCCAATTCCGACCACCTTGATAGTGGCACCTGGTGTGTAGTTTTCAATTACTTCAAAAGGCATGATGATTGCTCCTCTCGCTCGCCATCAGGAAAAAATCGCCTCTGGTCAAAAAGGGGTGGCGGCACGCGTCTTCTTGGCGGACGCTCTGTGCCGCTCCCTTGCCTTGCCCGAGGCATACGTTGCTCATCAGTAATCACCCTGAAACCAGCTCTTGATCCGGTCCCAGAGCCCTTCTCCACCGCGTCCCAGTCCCGAACGCCCCGGAGATTCGCTCATCCTGCTGCCGTACAGCAGCAGGCCCACGCCAGTGGCGTGAATCTGGTTGTTGACCACCTCCGACAAACCGGACACGTGCTGGGGCGTACCCAGCCGGACCGGCATGTGAAGGATTTCCTCGGCCAGCTCGACCACCCCTTCCATTTTCGAGCCGCCGCCGGTAATGACCAGGCCGGCAGGAATCATCGATTCGAAGCCGGACTGGCGAAGATGCTTGTGGACGTGATCGAACAGTTCGCGATAACGCGCCTCGACCACCTGGGCCAGGGTCTGGCGTTCCAGCCGTCGCGGTGGCCGATCTCCGACGCTGGGTACCTGGATAGTCTCCTCGCTGCTGGCCATCTGCTCCAGTGCACAGGCGTACTTGATCTTGATTTCCTCGGCATGGATGGTCGGCGTACGCAAGGCCACGGCAATGTCGTTGGTGACCAGGTCCCCGGCGATCGGTATGCAGGCGGTGTAACGGATCGCACCCTCGGTGAATACCGCGATATCGGTGGTTCCGGCGCCAATATCGACCAGGGCGATGCCCAGGTCCTTCTCGTCATCAGAAAGCACGGCGTGGCTGGATGCCAGCTGCTGCAGAATCAAATCATCGACCTGCAGGCCGCAGCGAGCCACACACTTGGTCACGTTCTGAACCGCGCTGACCGCGGCGGTGACCAGGTGCACACGGGCCTCCAGCCGCACGCCGGACATGCCGATCGGCTGACGGATACCGTCAGTGGAATCGATAACGTATTCCTGCGGCAGCACATGCAGGATGCGCTGGTCGGCCGGGATGGCCACGGCGCGTGCCGATTCCAGTACCCGCTCGACATCGCTGTCGACCACTTCCTTGTCGCGAATGGCCACTGCGCCATGGGAGTTCAGCGAATTGATATGGCTGCCGGCGATGCCGGCGAAAACCGAGTGAATCTCGCAGTCAGCCATCAGCTCGGCCTCCTCGATGGCACGCTGGATCGACTGCTCGGTCGACTGGATATCGACCACCACACCGCGCTTGAGGCCACGCGAGGCATGCGAGCCCAGGCCGATTACCTCGACCTGGCCGTCGGGCTGAATTTCGCCGACGATGGCCACAATCTTGCTGGTGCCAATGTCGAGACCGACCACCAGCGACTTGTCGCCGCGCTTAACCATGGTCGCTCTCCCGATCTTCACTGGCAGCAACCCAGCGAACGGCCAGACCGTTGCTGTAGCGCATGTCGATGACCCTGGGCTGCCGTGCCTGTTCGGCCAGTGCGCGACTGACGCGCACCAGGCGCTCGACGCGCTCGTATACCTGCTCCCGGCCCAGCTCCACCACCGTGCCGTTGCTCAAATGCAGCGACCAGGCGCCGCGCGAGTCCAGCTCAAGGGCGTCGATGCCCAGGCCGGCCGAGGCCAGCATGGCGTGCATGGCCGCCCAGTGTTCGATCACCTGCTCGAAGCGGCTGTCAGGGCCGGCCAGGCGCGGCAGTCCCTGCATTCCGGTGCTGCCGTTAGCGTGAAACAGCTCGCCGCGATCACTGACCAGTCCGTTTTCGTTCCAGCGGGCGACCGGTCGGTGCTCGATGACCGTCACCCGAAGGCTGTCCGGCCACTGACGCCTGACCGACGCGCGCGCAATCCACGGCAGGGCTTCGAGGTCTTCCCGGACCTGGTCGAGATCGGCAGCAAAAAATCCGCGTTCGGCCTGGCGCTGCACCGCGCCCTGAATCTGC
The DNA here is from genome assembly GCA_007118895.1 of Wenzhouxiangella sp. Lineage (GTDB taxonomy): Bacteria > Pseudomonadota > Gammaproteobacteria > Xanthomonadales > Wenzhouxiangellaceae > SKQS01. Next base: position 8,613 of record SKQS01000059.1, on the reverse strand, counting down.
CCATTGCTGGTGCGGCGAATGTCGCCGTCGATCTCCAGCCAGCGAATCGGCCAATGATGCCGGTCCCCGGCCGAACCCGAACCAACCTGCCAGGTCAGGCCGACGACGGCCAGCAGGATCAGCGCGAGAATGAAGATCAGGCTGCGCATATTCATGAGTGCTCACTCGTTGTCAGGATCTGCCATACCAGTTGGTCGAAATCGATGCCGGCGGCGGCAGCGGCTATCGGCATCAGCGAGTGATCGGTCATGCCGGGCGTGGTGTTGACTTCCAGCAGCCAGGGACGGGCCTGTTCATCCAGCATCAGGTCGACCCGACCCCAGCCACTGCAGCCAAGGGCCTCGAAGGCGGCCAGACACAGTTCGGCCAGCGCTGTTTCGGTATCAGCCGGCAGGCCGCAGGGGCACAGGTACTCGGTATCGTCGGCGTGATACTTGGCCTCGAAATCGTAAAATTCCCGCGGCGTTCGCAGACCGATCAGCGGCAGCACGCGACCATCCAGTACTGCTGCGGTGTATTCCTCGCCGCTGATCAGGCGCTCGATCAACACCATCGAGTCGAATGCCAGGCCACGCTCGATGGCAGCGGCAAGCTCGGCGCGCTTGACCACCCGGCTCATGCCGATCGACGAGCCCTCGCGAGCGGGCTTGACAAACCAGGGTCCCGGCAAGCGCTCGGCGATGAGCTCGGCCTGATCGGCAGCCGTGGCGATCTGCCAATCCGGGGTCGGCAGCCCGCAGGCCCGCCACACCCGCTTGGTCTGCAGTTTGTCCATGCTCAACGCCGAGGCCAGCACGCCGCTGCCGGTGACCGGCACGCCGTACAGGCGCAGCGCTCCCTGCAGTGCGCCGTCCTCGCCACCGCGACCGTGCAGCAGGTTGAACACCCGGTCGTAGTGCCCGGCTGCCACCTGTTCCAGCAGGCGCTGCGGTCCGTCGACCATGCTGTGCTGCACACCCAGTCTTTCCAGTGCCCCGGCCACCGCCTGGCCGCCTTGCAGCGACACTTCGCGCTCGGCGCTTTCACCGCCGACCACCAGGGCAACCTGTCCCATCGCCTGAGGGTCTCTCATGCCGCGATCTCCTTGAGCCGGGCGCTCAAGTGACCGACATCGCCGGCACCCATGACCAGCAGCAGATCTCCATCAGCCAGCTTGCCGGCAAGCAGCTCGGCGGCATCTACCACGGGCCCTACCCGGTGGATCGGGAATTCCCGTCGCTGGCCGATCGCGCGGGCCAGGGCATCGGCGTCGATTCCGGCGATCGCGGTCTCCCCGGCGGCGTAGATATCGGCCAGTACCAGTACATCGACCGTTGACAACACGCGGGCGAAAGCGTCGAACTGGTCGCGGGTACGGGTATGCCGATGAGGCTGGAACACCAGTACCAGGCGACGGTCCGGCCAGCCGCTGCGCGCGGCCTGCAATACCGCGTCGATTTCGGTCGGATGATGACCGTAGTCTTCGAATGCCAGCACCTTCGCCGAGCCGAACTGCAAATCGCCCAGCGCCTCGAAACGGCGGCCGATTCCGGAAAACTCGCCCAGCGCATCGACAATGGTCTCGCCCGGCACGCCCAGTTCCCAGGCCACGGCCGCCGCACCAATCGCATTCTGGACGTTATGCCGTCCGGGCTGGTTCAGTGTCACCGGCAAGGGCTTGTCAATTTCGGGCAGCCACAGGTTGAAATGCATCGTGCGGCCCTGCTGCACGAGGTCGGTACCGCGCACATCGGCCTGCTCATTGAGGCCGTAGGTCAGCACCGTTCGGCCAGCCGAGGGCACCAGCTCGGCGACATGGGGATCATCCGTGCACAACACGGCCACGCCGAAAAACGGCAGATGGTGAATGAACTCCAGAAACGCCGACTGCAGGTGATCGAAACTGCCCTGATAGGCATCCAGGTGATCCCGGTCGATGTTGGTAACCAGCGAAATCACCGGCTGCAGCTTCAGAAAAGAGCCGTCGCTCTCGTCGGCTTCGGCGACCAGGTAACGGCCCTTTCCCAGGCGCGCATGCGAGTCGAAGGCATTGACCAGCCCACCGATGATGAAGGTCGGATCCAGTCTGCCGGCGGCCAGCAGGCTGGCAATCATCGAGGTGGTGGTGGTCTTGCCGTGGCTGCCGGCCACGGCAATGCCGTGACGGAAGCGCATCAGCTCACCGAGCATTTCGGCCCGGGCAACGACAGGAATCCGGCGTGAACGTGCCCGGACCACCTCGGGATTGTCCTCGCCGATGGCTGCCGAAATCACCACCACGTCGGCATCTCCGAGCTGGTCGGCGGCATGGCCGAGATGGATTCGTGCGCCCATGCGCTCGAGCCGACGTGTCGACTCGCTGGCCACCAGGTCCGAGCCGGATACGTGGAAGTCGAGATTGAGCAGCACCTCGGCAATACCGCTCATGCCGGCACCACCAATGCCGACCAGGTGAATCTGGCGAACTCGGTGCATCAGGCTGGGCGCCGGCCGGGTCGGGGTGTTCATGCGATCACCTCCAGGCAACCGGCAGCAACCTGCGCTGCAGCCTCATGCCGGCTCATCCGGCGGGCCTGCTCGGCCATCTCGATCAGCCGATTGCGGTCGGTGTCCCGAAGACGCTCAGCGAGCAAACCCGGAGTGAGCTCGGATTGCGGGATCAGCCAGGCCGCTCCAGCATCTGCCAGGTACCGGGCGTTGGCGGTCTGATGATCATCGACGGCATGCGGAAACGGCACCAGGATGGAGGCCACGCCGGCAGCGGCCAGTTCGGCCACGGTCAGTGCACCTGCCCGGCAGATCGCCAGATCGGCCCAACTCCAGGCATCGGCCATGTCGTCGATGAACGCATCGACCCGGGCCTCGACACCCAGCGCCTGGTAGCGCGCGCGGGTCTCGTCGGCCAGGCTGCCGGCCTGATGCAACACCGCGGGTCGGCTCGCTTCAGGCAACCCGGCAAGCGCTTCGGGAACAGTCCGATTCAACGCCAGGGCCCCCTGACTGCCGCCAATGACCAGCAGGCGCAGGGGTCCGTCGCGTCGACCCATGCGCTCACCCGGCGCCGACAGCCCGGCAATCTCGCCGCGGACCGGATTACCGCAGACAACCGAGCGGGGAAGCGCCCCGGGAAAGCCGGTATAGATACGTCGCGCCAGCCTCACCAGGAGGCGGTTGGTCAATCCGGCAATGGCGTTCTGCTCGTGGATAATCAAAGGGATGCCCATCAGCCAGGCCATCAGCCCGCCTGGACCGGCCACATAGCCGCCCATGCTGAGCACGCAGCCAGGCCGCTGGCGCTTGAACACCTGGCGAGCCTGCAGCATGGCCCGGGTAACGTTCAGCGGCGCCATCAGCCAGCCGGCCAGCCCGCGACCGCGCAGACCGCTGATGGTCAGCCGCTCCAGCGACAGTCCTGCCGCCGGCACCAGGCGATTTTCCAGGCCATGCCGGGTGCCAAGCCAACTGACCGTCACTTCATGCCGCTTCAGCTCCTCGGCCACTGCCAGCCCGGGAAAGATGTGGCCACCGGTGCCGCCGGCCATGATCATTACCTGCCGCGGGCGGCTCATGTCGACCACCTGCGCTGACGACGGGGCCGCGAAAGCTGTTCAACCGTCAGCGACCACTGGATCCTGAGCACCAGGCCGATCGCGGCCAGGGTCATCAAAAGGCTGCTGCCGCCGGTAGAAATCAGCGGCAGGGTCAACCCCTTGGTCGGCAGCATGCCCAGGTTGACACCCATGCTGACCAGCGCCTGGATGGCAATCCACAGCGCCACACCCCATACCAGGAAGGCTTCGAACGGCCGATCGAGGCGTCTGGCCTTGACGCCGATGATCAGCATGCGCCCGACCAGGGCGGCAAACAGCGCCATGACCACAATCACCCCGATCAAGCCGAACTCCTCGGCCAGCACGGCAAAGATGAAATCGGTGTGTGCCTCGGGCAGGTAATAGAGCTTCTGGACGCTGGCGCCCAGGCCAACCCCGGTCAGCTGGCCGCGACCGACCGCGATCAGCGCCTGGGTCAACTGGAATCCCGAGTTGAAGGGATCGGCCCAGGGATCGACAAAAGTCATCACCCGCTGCAGGCGATAGGGCTCGAGCGCGGCAAAGGCAAACAGCGGCAGACTGGTCAGGCTCAAAAGGCCCAGATGGCGCCAGTTGGCGCCGGCCAGCCAGACCATGCCGCCAACGATGGCGACAATGACCACGGCCGAACCCATGTCCGGCTGGCGCAGCAGAATGGCAGCCAGCAGCCCGGCCGCCAGCAGCGGTTTCAGCATGTCGATCAACCGCGTCCGACCCAGGTCCGGCCGCCGGGCAAGGTAGCTGGCGACGAACAGGATGATCAGCAGTTTGCTGGCCTCGACCGGCTGGAACCGTATCGGTCCGAAGGTGGCCCAGCGCAGCGACCCGTTGACCTCGTGGCCCAGCCCGGGCACGAATGGCAACAGCAGCACCAGCACGGCCACCCCCAGCGCCGGCAGGCCCAGTCGCTCCAGCAGACGCGGGCTGATCATGGCCAGGCCGGCAGCAAGGCCAAGGCCCAGCAGCAGGTAGACAAGGTGCCGGGTAATGAAGTGCCAACCGGAAACCGAAAAGCTCTCGGCCACGGCCATGGAAGTCGAGGCGACCATGATCACGCCGGTACCCAGCAACGCCACCGTGACCACGGCGATGACCGGATCGGGTCCAACCGTGCGAGGGGCTTCGGACCAGCGATAGGCTTGTCGGGTTGCATGAGCCATCGTGATCACCGGATCTTCATCGTTGCCAGACCAACCAGCACCAGGACCACGGCGATGATCCAGAATCGGACGATCACCTTCGGCTCCGGCCAGCCCTTCAGTTCGAAGTGATGATGGATGGGAGCCATGCGGAACAGGCGACGGCCGGTAAGCTTATAGGACGCCACCTGCAAAATTACCGAAAGCGTCTCGATCACGAAAATACCGGCCATGACCAAAAACACCAGTTCCTGGCGCACGATGACCGCGATCAGGCCCAGCGCCGCGCCCACCGCCAGGGCACCGATATCGCCCATGAACACCTGGGCCGGATAGGTGTTGAACCACAAAAAGCCCAGTCCGGCGCCGGCCAGTGCGGCACAGAAGATGGCCAGCTCCCCGGTACCGGGAATAAAGGGCATGCCCAGGTAATTGGCAAACACGATGTTGCCGGTAGCGTAGGCAAAGATCCCTAGGCCGACGGCCACCAGTACTGCCGGCATGATCGCCAGGCCGTCCAGCCCGTCGGTGAGATTGACCGCATTGGAGGAACCAACGATCACGAAGTAGGCCAGCACCACGAAGCCCAGCCCGAGCGGGATCGCGACATCCTTGAAAAAGGGAACAAACAGCTGGGTATTGGCCGGCACATCAGCGCTGTAGTAGAGAAACAGCGCCGCGCCGATCGCCACCAGCGATTGCAGCAGATACTTCGACCGCGCCGACAGGCCCCGGCTGTCGTTGAGCATCAGCTTGCGGTAATCGTCGATGAAACCGATCGCGCCGAAAGCGGTGGTCACCACGATCACGGTCCAGACATAGCGGTTGAACAGATCCGACCACAGCAGCGTACTGACGATCACCGCGACCAGGATCAGCGCCCCGCCCATGGTTGGCGTGCCGGCCTTCGAGAAGTGGCTGTCCGGCCCCAGCTCGCGGATCGGCTGGCCGATCTGCCGGGTCACCATGTGACGGATGAACAGCGGCCCGATCAACAGCGAAACCGCCAGGGCGGTCAGGGCCGCCATGATAGTGCGGAAGGTGATGAAACCGAACAGGGCAATGTCCTGCGCCAACCATTGTTCGAACAGCCAGACCAGCATCAGTCGACCTCCCCGACCAGGGCGTGGACAACCCGCTCCATGGCCATGGAGCGCGAGCCCTTGACCAGGCAGCAGATATCCGGGGAAAGCCGGCTGTCAAGAAACTTGATCAGCTCGATCTGCTGATCGAAGTGCCTGGCGCCAAGCCCGAAGGCCGCGCTGGCTGCCCGGCTGATCGGCCCGCAGGTCAGCAGCCGCCTGACACCCAGATCGGCCGCAGTCTGACCCATCTCGGCATGCAGACGCTCTGCATCGGCACCCAGTTCGGCCATGTCGCCAAGCACCAGCCAGGGCTCGCCTTCCATCTCGCACAACACCTCGAGCCCGGCATACAGCGAGGCCGGGTTGGCGTTGTAGGTATCGTCCAGCAGACGTGCGCCTGAACGGCTGGTCAGCATCTGCAGGCGGCCCGGCGGCGAGCGCACCTCAGTCAGGGCAGCAACGATGTTGGCGAGCTCGACCTCAAGCGCCAGGCCAGCTGCAGTAGCCGCCAGGGCATTGAGCAGGTTGTGGCGTCCAGGCAAAGGCAGCCTGAGCTCGGCCGTGCCGGAAGGCGTTTGCAGCTTCACGCCACCTGGAGACATTTCCGCCCGCACGTCGGCCTCGGCGGCCAGACCGAAGGTTAGCCGGGAACAGTGCCCGGCCATGTCCCGCCACAGCGGATAGAACGTATCGTCGCGATTGATGATGGCGGTACCGCCGGGCTTGAGCGCCTCGAACATCTCTCCCTTGGTCCTGGCCACGCCTTCCAGGCTGCCGAAGCCTTCCAGGTGGGCGGCAGCGGCATTGGTCACAATGCCGACTTCAGGCTCGGCCAGAGAAGCCAGGTAACGGATGTCTCCCGACTGGCTGGCGCCCATCTCGATGATCGCGTAGCGGTGCTCGGGCGCCAGGCGCGCCAGGGTCAAGGGCACGCCGATTTCATTGTTGTAGTTGCCGCCGGTCGACAGGGAGGGCGCGATCCGGCTGCAGATCGCGGCCAGCATGTCCTTTACCGTGGTCTTGCCGTTGCTGCCGGTAATCCCGGCAATTCGGACTGAAAGCTCGCGACGCCAGGCCGCAGCAACCTGGCCCATGGCCTGGAGCACGTTGTCGACCCCTACCTGAGCCAGCGGACTGTCGACCGGACGGGCGACCAGGGCGCCGCCGGCACCGGCGTTGGCGGCAGCCGCAACGAAACGGTGCCCGTCGCTGTTTTCACCGGCCAGGGCAACGAACAGATTACCCGGGCGCAAGGTACGGGTGTCGTGACTCATGCCCTGCACCGGCGCGTCATGACCGATCAGTCGACCGTCGCAGAGCTCGGCGATTCGGCTCAAGGTCAGGCGCATCATGCCGCGTCCTCCAGTGCCTGACGAACCACCTGCTGATCGGAGAACGGCAGACGGCGATCACCGATGATCTGCTCGGTTTCATGCCCCTTGCCGGCAATCAGCACCAGGTCATCTCCACTGGTCCGGGTGACCGCGTAGCGAATCGCCTCGGCGCGATCGCGAATGACACGACAACGCTCCGGGCGGGTCATTCCGGCCTGAATCTCGCGGATGATGGCCAGGCCATCCTCATGCCGCGGGTTGTCATCAGTCAGGATCACCCGATCAGCCAGCGACTCGGCAATGCGGCCCATCAGCGGCCGCTTGGCGCGATCACGATTGCCGCCACAACCGAACACGCACCACAACTGCCCGGCACAATCCGGGCGCAAGCTGGCCAGCGCGGTATTCAGGGCGTCCGGGGTATGGGCATAGTCGATCACGACGGACCGACCGTTCGGCCCACTGACCGGCTGCATCCGGCCCGGCACCGGCTCCAGGCGAGCCATGCGCTCGGCAATCTCATCGGATTCAATGCCGCGCAGCTGGGCGATTGTCGCCACGATCAACAGGTTGTAGAGGTTGACCCGCCCAAGTAGCCTGCTGTGCACCTCGAACTCACGCCCGTCGAGCCGGAGCAGCGCCGTCAGACCGGTGCCATCGGCACTGATCAGCTCGGCTGTCACATCCGGACGGTGGGCCGGGTCGAGCCCGAATCGGATGATCGAGTGTTGACCCGACAGCCGCGCGGCAAGCTCACGACCGAATTCGTCATCCACATTGATCAGTCGAAAACCGCTTTGATGATCGATAAACAGCCGCGCCTTGGCCTCGCCATAGGCTGTCAGGTCAACGTGGTAATCAAGGTGGTCATGACCGAGGCAGGTAAAGACCGTCTCGCGCCAGCTCAAGCCCTCCAGTCGACCCTGGTCCAGGGCGTGCGAGGAGGCCTCGATGGCTACCGTGGACAATCCCTCTGCAGCCAGCTCGGCCAACCGGCGATAGACAGAAAATATGTCGGGCGTGGTCAGGCTGGCAGGCTCCAGGGTGCCAGGCCGACCACTGCCCAGCGTACCGATCACGGCCCCTTCAAGCATTTGGGCCAGCAGCCAGGCCACCGAGGTCTTGCCGTTGGTGCCGGTCACGGCGGTCAGCTTCAGCGAATCTACCGACCGACCCCACATTAGCCGGGCCAGCTCAGGCAGGCGCCCGGAAAGCCCTGGCAGCATAACCTGCGGCAAATCGAGCAGCGGGCGCGGCCCGCGCCCGTCGTGGATGATCACCGCCGCTCCCCGCTCGATCGCCTCCGGTACATGCGCCATGCCATGGCTGCTGGTACCGGCCAGGGCGATGAATGCCTCACCCGGACGCAGCTGGCGGCTGTCCAGGCAAAGGCCAGTCACCATCACCGCCGGTACCTCATCGACCAGTCCACCCAAAAGCTCGGCAAGCGACATGCGTGCAGTCATGGCGCCTCTCCAACCTGGGT
>SKQS01000241.1 GCA_007118895.1 Wenzhouxiangella sp. | reverse complement strand
CTACTACACCGCCGATAGCGACGAGGCCCATTACGACCTCACTCCGGCGGCCGAAAGCGCCATCCGCTGGTTGGCAGGGCTTGAGCAGCCGCAGTTCGTCGGCGCCGAGTCGCGGCTGATGACGGTATTTGACCTGCTTCAGCAGATCGTGCGCGGGACCGAGACCGACCCGGCTGCGCGCATTGCCGAGCTGGAATCCCGCCGTGAGGCCATCGATGCCGAGATCGAGCGTATCCGCGCCGGTGAGCTGTCCCTGATGGACGATACCCGGCTCAAGGAGCGCTTCCTGCAGATGGCCGACACCGCTCGCGCCCTGCTGGCCGATTTCCGCCAGGTCGAGCACAATTTTCGCCAGCTCGACCGCCAGGTGCGGGAACGCATCACCTGGTTCGAGGGCGGCAAGGGCGAGGTGCTCGAAGAGGTCTTCGGCGAGCACGACGCCATTGCCGATTCCGACCAGGGCCGCAGCTTTCGTGCCTTCTGGGATTTCCTGATGTCACCGGCCCGGCAGGAAGAACTGAGCGACCTGCTGGAAAGGATTTTCGAGCTGGAAGCGGTCATCGACTTAAAGCCCGACCGCCGGCTCAAGCGGGTGCACTACGACTGGCTGGAGGCCGGCGAGGTCACCCAGCGCACCGTGGCGCGGCTGTCAGAGCAGTTGCGGCGCTTTCTAGACGACCAGGCGTGGCTGGAGAACCGGCGCATCATGGAGCTGATCCGCAGCCTGGAACGCAAGGCCGTGGCGGTGCGCGACGACCCGCCGCGCCAGTCCGGCATGGTGCTGGATATGCCCGTCCCGGAGCTGAACCTGGTCATGGACCGACCGCTGTTCAGCCCGCCGCTGCGTCCCGATATTCGCGATGAGGTGAGCCTGGCCGATGACGGCCTGATCGACGCCGATGCACTGTTTGACCAGGTGCATGTCGACCGCCAGGCGCTGGAGGCGGGCATTCGCCGCGTGCTGCAGGAGCGCGACCAGATCAGCCTGGCCGAGCTGCTGGACATCCAGCCGCTGGACCAGGGCCTGGCCGAGCTGGTGACTTATCTCGCCATTGCCGCCGAGGACGAAACCGGCCTGATCGATGATGCCAGGCGCCAGACCGTGTCCTGGACCCAGGCCGACGGCCGCCAGCGCCAGGCACTCATTCCTCTGGTAGTCTTCTCGCGATGAGCGACTCCGGCCCGGAAAAGAAGCTTTCGCTGCCCCTGATCGCGCTGTTCAAGGGCGTGGTCTATGCCGATCAGGGTCACGACCGATGGCAGCAACTGCTGGATCAGCAGGCAGCCCTTGCCGATTACGTTGCGGTGCTGGGGCTGGAGCTGATCGTCGACGAGGCCGAAGGTTACGCATTCTTGCGCCAGCGCCCGGACGAAGAAGACGACACCGAACTGCCGCGGCTGATGGCGCGTCGCCAGTTGAGTTACCCGGTCAGCCTGCTGCTGGCTCTGCTCAGGAAAAAATTGGCCGAGCACGATGCCGGCGGTGGCGATCTGCGGCTGGTGCTCTCACGCGAGGAGATCGCGGACCTGGTGCGCCTGTTCCTGCCCGATTCGGCCAACGAGGCAAAGCTGATCGATCGGGTCGGCATGGATATCAACAAGGCCGCGGAGATGGGGTTCTTGCGCAAGCTCAGGGGCCAGGACGATCAGTTCGAGGTCCGTCGCATTCTCAAGGCCTACGTCGATGCCCAGTGGCTGGCAGAGTTCGACCAGCGGCTGGGCGAATACGCCGACCACGCGGCCGAGGAGTGAGTCCGATGGAAGGACTGGCGCTGGATTTCGCCGCCGATGATGCCCGCGCCGGCTATCGTCTGCACCGGGTGGAGTTGCTCAATTGGGGAACGTTTAACCGCCACATCTGGCGCCTGAACCCGAACGGCGCCAACTGCCTGGTCACCGGCGATATCGGCTCGGGCAAGTCGACCCTGGTTGACGCGATCACCACGCTGCTGGTGCCGGCACAGCGTATCACCTACAACAAGGCTGCCGGCGCCGAGGCGCGCGAGCGCAGCCTGCGCTCCTATGTGCTCGGCCACTACAAGTCCGAGCGCGGAAGCAGCGGCCTGTCGGCCAAGCCGGTCGCGCTGCGCGACCACAACAGCTACTCGGTGATACTCGGTCACTTCTACAACGAGGGCTTCGACCGCCATGTCACCCTGGCCCAGGTGTTCTGGATCAGCGACAGCCGCGGCCAGCCCGAGCGCTTTTACGTGGTGGCCGACTGGCCGCTGAGCATCAATGAGCACTTTTCCGGCTTCGGCAATGATCTCAAGGAGCTGCGCAAGCGCCTGCGCGCACTGGACCATGTCGAGCTGCACACCGCCTTTCCCGCCTATGGCGCGAGCTTAAGGCGCAAGCTCGGCATTGCCAGCGACCAGGCGCTGGAGCTGTTCAACCAGACCGTGTCGATGAAGTCGGTGGGCAACCTCACCGAGTTCGTGCGCGAGCACATGTTGCAGGCGGCCGAAACGGCCCAGCGCATCGAGGAGCTGATCCGCCATTTCGATGACTTGAATCGTGCCCACGAGGCGGTACTCAAGGCGCGCGACCAGATCGAGGCACTTACCCCCATCGTCAGCGATGCCGATGATCACGCCGAACGCAGCGAACAGGCGGTGCAGCTGCGCGGTTGCCGGGAGGCGCTGGTACCCTGGTTTGCCAGCCTCAAGCTCGAACTGCTGGACAAGCGGCTGGATGAGTTGTCACGCGAGCAGGCGCGCCTGGGCGAGCGGGTCGAGGGTCTGAAACGCATCCGCATTGATCAGCGCCGGCAGCGCGACGAGCTGCGCCAGTCCATCGCCGACAACGGCGGCGACCGGCTGGAGCGCGTTCGTGCCGAGATCGAGCGTGGCCAGGCCGAAAAGGCTGAACGCCGTCGCGAGGCCGAACGCTATCGGAAGCTGGCGCTTGCTTTGGAATTGCCCGATGCTCGCGATGCCGATGTGTTTCGCGACAATCGCGCGGGGCTTCAGAAGCTGCGTGTGCAGATCGAAGACCGCCAGGCCGAGGTGCAGAACGAGCAAACCGATCAGTTCGTGATGATGAAGGAACTGCGCGGGCAGCATGAGGACATCAATGCCGAGCTGACCTCGCTGAAGGCGCGCCGCTCCAACCTGCCGGCG
>SKQS01000041.1 GCA_007118895.1 Wenzhouxiangella sp. | reverse complement strand
TCGGTGGTCGGTGGTCGGTGGTCGGTGGTCGGTAGTCGGTGGTCTGTGCGTCTGTGCGTCTGTGCGTCTGTGCGTCTGTGCGTCTGTGCGTCTGTGCGTCCGTGCGTCCGTGGACCGTGCAGAACGTCAGCTGGCGCACCGTCCTCATCACTCCCTCTGCAACCAGCGTCGCGGCGGATTCCTTAGCGACCGCTCGGTAAACACCGCTTCGGGGATACCCAGGTTATAGGCGGCAAACCGGAATTCGACGACGGTATGACCGCCCTCGTCCAGATCATCCATGCGCATCACCGTGCCGGTGGGAAAGCCATCGATCTCCTCGACATTGAGCACTTCCATGCGCCGGTAGACCCGGCCGTCGGCGTTCTCGTATTCGCTTTTCATCGGCAACCAGGTTTCTCGGTCGATCCAGGTATTGAAGGCAGCGAACTCGACGCTGCCGGGGCGCTTCGGCGTGGAGCGAATGATGTAGTGCTCGTCGGTCACTTCGAGCAGCTCGTGGCTGTCGTCCTCGAGATGCCGACCGGACACGTCCTCGTAGTAGACGTGCGAGCCGACGAAGCTGGTCCGCACATCACCGGGAGCGATGCGCCTGACCAGGTCCAGACCGGGCAGGTACAACCAGCGGTGGTCGTCCTCGCCCGGGTTCTTGTGAACCAGAAACACCGTGCCGCGTACATCGGCCGGGCGGCTGAACACCACCAGGTACTGCTGCTTTCCGGCCTCACCATTGCGCCTTAACAGGGTGAACTGCCGAACCTGTTCGCGCCCGCGGCCGTCGACGATCCGCATGCGCGCCTCCGAGCGGCCGTCTTCGCCGGCATAGTAGGCGGCCTGGTTGGCTCGTTCGATGATGGTTGCGACATCCGGCGTTTCAGCCAGGGCCGGCCCGGTCAGCAGGCCGGACAGCAGGATGATCCAGGGAATCGATTTCATGTGCTTTGCTCCTTGGGGCTTGCCGTTGCAAGGGGCGCAGTCCGGCCGAAGAACAGGCCGGGCACGGCGTTGAGAATGGCCGGCAGCATCAGCAGCGTGATCACCGCCGAGGCCGCCATGATGCTGGCCAGGAAGATCCCGACCGTGATGTAGGGAACCAGGCTGGCGGTCAGCAGCGGCAGGAAGCCGAACGAGATCACCACCGCGTTGCGGGTGATTGCCCGCGCCGGCTCTTCGAATACGTATTCCAGCGCCTGGCGCCAGTCGGCACCCTCGGCCATGCGCATCCTCAGACGCTGGATGAAGTGAATGGCAAAGTCCACGCTCAAGCCCAGGCTGAGCGATGACAGGACGGCCACCGGCATGTCGTAGTCCTTGCCGACGAGACCCATCACGCCATAGATCAGGGTAATGGTCAAGGTCAACGGCAGCACCGCCAGCACACCGAAGATGATCGAGCGGAACAGGAAGATCATCATCAGCAGGACGATGGCAAAGGCCGACAGCAGGGCATACAGCATGCCGGCCACCATCTCTGCCTGCCACACCAGGTTGATCCAGGTCGAGCCCCCCCAGCTCAAGTCCACGCCCTCGGGCAGGGGCCTTTCGGCGATGAAGGCATCGACCGCATCGACCACCCGTCGCATGTCTTGGTTGTCGCCGCTGGGCAGCTGCAGCCAGATCGAGGCCGACAGGTAGTCCGGCGAGACGAAGTGAAACAGGTCGGATGGCCGGTGCGAGGACTGGAAGCTGAGGATTGCCTGGGCCACCCCGGCGCTGGTGTCGGGAATCCGGTAGTCGGCGGGCTGGCCCGAGACCAGCTCGCGATTGATGGTGCGCACCAGGTCGGCCAGGGAATTGGACTTGCCGACATGACCACCGGAAACCAGGAAGTCCTGCAGCTCGGCAATATAGGCAAGGGCCTCCGGACGCTGGAAGAACAGTCGCTCCGACTGGATGCGTTCCACCTCGGCCAGCAGCGTTTCCCAGTAACCGGTCTGTTCTGCCGGCGCATCGAACAGGTGGTCGTCGATGGCAAACAGCAGCTCATCGAGCAGGGTGACCGCCTCGCCGGCCTGGACCTGGTCGAGCAGCCGCTGCCAGTCCGACGACAGTTCGTGGCCTTCCGCCGCAGCCGCCTCGATGATTTCGGCTGCCCGCTGCTCCAGCGCTGCCAGCGGAGCCAGCCCGGCGGTCTGTTCGAGCACGATGTAGGCCTCGTAGGTACCGGCAAAGTGCTCGTTGAGTACCGCATCGGCGATGCGAATCCGGTGGTCTTCCTTGAACCAGCGGGTCGGATTGTCGTTGATCTGGATCTGGCTGATGCCGAACGCGGCCACGACCAGGGCGGCGAAGAACACCAGCAGCAGGGGGCGGGACCGAGCGGAGGCGAATCGTCCGGTCGCGGCCATGAACTGGCACAGCCGGCAGTCGGCACCCTCGCCTTCCTGCTGATGAGTCTGGACCCGGGCAACCATGCGATCAATTGTCTTGCGCGGCAGGGCGGCGACATAGGCCGGAATGAAGGTCAGCGTCAGCACCATTGCCAGCAGCACGCCGGTGGCAATGAAGGCACCGAACACCTGTACCGGCGGAATCGGCGTCAGCGTCAGCGAGGCAAACCCTACCGTGGTGGTCAGCGCGGTAAAGATCACCGGCTTGTACAGGCTTTGCATGACCTCTCCCATCACCTGCCCTGGATCGTCACCCGGTCGGCACCGGTCGGTGAACGCCGACAGCACGTGTACGGAGGCGACCACCGCGATCGGCATCAAAAAGATCGGGATCATCGAGCTCATGATGTGCACGGTAAAGCCCAGGCCGATCAGCAGGCCCATGGTGGCGATCACCGTGACCATGGCCAGGATCATCGGCGCAATCACCAGCGGCACGCTGCGGAAGAAGTAGACCATGATCAGAAAGATCAACAGCCCGGCCAGCGGTGCCGAGATCGCCATCTGCTGAAACATCTCGACCCCGAAAGTGTCCTGGGCTACCGGCTGGCCGGTGATGTGAAACTCGTCGTCGGCATCGAGCTCATCGATCAGGGCCTGGATCTCCATCGAGATCCGGTAGCTGAAGTTCTTGTCCTCGATCGGCACGTAGATCCCGGCGGCCCGGTGATCCTCCGAAACCAGCGTACCCATGAACATCGGCAGCCGCGCCACCGCCTCGGCAATGGTTTTTGCCTGGGCATCGGTTTCCGGCGGCTCGGACATCAGCCAGTCGAAGGCGATCATGCCCGGCTCGACCTGCTCGACATTGTCGACCGTTGCCAGCGACATCAGCTCACGGGCAACCACGCCATCGATGGCCTCGATGCCGCGGCTCAGTCCATGAACCGCGGACAGCGACTGCGGATTGAAGATGCCCTCCGGGTGATCACGGTTGACCACGCCGACGACGATCATGTCGTAGAGATCGAACAGCTCCTTGATGCGATTGTGCTCTACCCGGTCGGGCTGGGTCGCCGGGAGCATGTTCTCCGGATCGGTATCGATGCTGATGCGCGGAAACATCAGGCCCAGCACCACGGCAATCACCGCCACGGCAACAAACAGCCAGCGGCGATGGCGCATGCTCAACAAAGCGATCTGACGTCCCATGTGATATCACCAGCTCAGTAATTTAGTGAGTGCTAATATACTGGCTTGCGAGGATGATGTCAATGGGTCCGTTTGTCCGTCCCAACGGGAACTGCGGCCGGTTTCGGTGTTTAGACGTTATCGGCGGTTACTGCCAGGAGCCGGAAAGGGTCAGCCAGAGCTTGCCGACATCGGGCGCGGAACCGCGGGCCTCGAACCAGGCGGCCTTGGCCTCGAAGGACAGGCCGGCCGGCAGCGGCCTGGCAAGCATCAGACCGTATTCGTTGCCCAGGCGGTTGGAGCCTCGGTCGGTGGAGAAGTGATGCAGCTTGACCAGTCCGGTCCATTCGCCAAACCGGGTACCGGCGCCGGCATGCCAATCGACCAGACCGGCGGCCGGCGTGGTCAGGAACCGGTCGGTCCAGCCATTGTGGGCATGCAGGGTGGCCAGAGGCGTCTGGAAGGCGTAACTGCCATCACCCCCCAGGCGTTCATGGGCCAGGAACCAGTGCCACTGGTCAAGTCGCTGCTGGATACGCAGGTGCAGATAGCCCTGCGAGGACTCGTCGGACAGCTCGCGCAGCCCCTGCTGCTGGGCCAGTTCGACCCGGTAGGCCAGGCCGCGATCACCGGGCAGGCTGCCGGTCGCCCGGAACCCGATATTGCGGTGGGATGCCGGCCGGTCCTTGAAGATCAGCCGGTGCCCGTAAACGGCCAGGTTGTGGCTGTCGGCGCTGTAGCCAACCGTCGCAGTCCAGGCATTCAGGTTCGCTTTGGCCAGCAAGGGGTTGGGATTGGAACGGCCGAACACCCGATGGGCCTTGTCCAGCCAGCGCAAATCGACCTGTAGCGCATCGTCAGGACGCCACCCCAGGGTAACCGCATCAAATGTCTGCTCCAGCTGACGAAAACCGACGTTGCCGATGAAACGCTGGTTGTCCTCGACTATACGCTGGCGCCCGGCGACGAGCTGGAACGCCTCGCCGGCACGATAGCGGACCCATGCCTCGGAAACCCCCTCATCATCCGGGTCAGCGACAACGGGGTACTGCACTCGGGAGTTGGCGGTGGAATTGAACCGTTTCGGTCCGACCCGGCGGTTGGCATGCACCGTGCCTGCGATGCTGAACCCGGACCACTCGGGGCTGATGATGCCGGCCCGCACACGCAGCGTCGAGGCATTGGCGTTGCGGGCAAAACCTTCATCATCCACATGCTCGAAGCGGTAACGCAGATCAAGGGCTGGCTGCCACTGCTCAGGCTGGTCTGAGGCTACCGACAGTGGCAGGATCAACAGCAGCACTCCAGATACAGCGGCAAGAGTCTTCATCGCACAAGTCTCCCGGCGTTATTGCACACGAACCACCCCCACCATGCCGCGATCCTCATGAGGCTGGCAAACGTAGGGGTACTCACCGGGCTGGTCGAAACTCCGCTCGGTGTACTCCTCCGGGAACAGGTAATCGCCGGGCTCCTCGCCCAGTTCGCGAAACCACACGTTGTGGAACTGTCGTCGCTCGTGATTTTCCCAACGCACTATCTGGCCGACCCGTACCGTCACCTCGGCAGGATCGAAAGCCATATCGCGCATGACGATTACCACGGTGTCATCGTCACCGGCCACCGGTGTGCTGCACAGCAGCGCCAGCAACACCAGCAGTGCCGATATTCTCCTCATCGACTCTCTCCGAATGAACGGTTTGCCATGCCCAAGCCCGGACCTGCGCATTGCGCTTCCCTTCTTCCCTGTCCCGTCTTCCATTTCCCCGTTTTCCATTTCCCGTTACTTACCTACTGCCCGACCACGTTGAAATCGACTGCAGAATCGTCCAGCGCCAGGCGATAGCCCAGCGAGACATGGTGGAAGCGGCGATCGGCGTGGTCGTCATGGATGGCGAAGCTGAAATTGTAGACCTCGCCCGGGCGCAGGCTGACATCGCCAGGACGGTCAGAGATCAGGCTGCGACGCATGGTCACCACCCAGTAGCCGGCACTTTGCTCGACCCGGGCCTCGAATCCCGCGCCACCGCTCATCACGCGCTCTGCCAGCACGTGGCCATGCTCGGTCGTGCCGTCGCTTTTGATGCGCATCAGGTCGATGAAATGGCCGGTGGCCAGCAGCTCATCGAGCACTTCCTGCTCATGCAGGTTCTGCCAGCCACCCAGGGTGGCGCCGCGGCGGCCGGCCTCCTCGACCTCGGTGCGTGATTCCTTGAGGTACTTGGTCACGCCACGCGAGAAGTCAAGCGGCAGACCGGATACCGCCGGATCATCGGGGTGAGCCGGCATGCCGGCCAGGTCGTGATGGCAGGCAGCCCAGCAGCTTGCCTGCGCGGCATACTCGGGGATATCGGTCGACAGCATGACTGCCAGTTTGATCGGATGGTCCGGGTCGAGCTTGCCGCCATCGACGAACTCGAACGGAACGTTTTCAGTCGCCTCCCACTCGAAACGCAGGTAAATGCTTTCGCTGTCGTGCGCGGTCTGGACAGTGACCGGGAACGATCCACGCCTGCCCGGCAGGGGCGTGTCCTCGGCGACCTCTCCGCTGATGACCTTCGCGCCCATGTCGGCGGTTTCACGGCCATGGCAGGATTCGCAGGTGTCACCGAAGCGGAAGGCACGGGCGCCGCCATGCATGCGCCCGACCAGGGTCCACTCCATTGACGCCTGACCGGGGTGGAAGACGGTGATCTCGGTGGTGGGCGCTGACTGCCAGTCGATGTCAAAATCGGCGGTCTCGGCCACGGTCGGGCCCGGGTCTTCGTGAGGTGCGCGTTCGGCCAGTGCGCGATCGACCGCTTCCTTGATTCGCTGCTCTTCCAGGTCGCGACGGCGCTGGCGTTCGCGCTCCATCTCCTGTCGACGCTCTTCCTCTTCCAGTCGCTCACGCTCCTTGGCACGGGCCACTGCGGCAATGAAGAACTCGGGGACTTCCTGGCGATGTTGCGGGCGCGGGGCGGTCAGCGCCTCCAGTTCTTCTTCGCTCAGCCGGTCATGGGCATTGCTGTGGGCCAGGCCCATGTGGCAATCGATGCAGGTATGGCCCTGCTCCATGGCGAAGCGGTGCTGACTGCGCGCCCGCGGGCTCTGAAACTCGGGGTTCATGGAGTTCCAGTCATGGCAATTGCGGCATTCGCGCGAGTCGGTGCGTTTCATTGAATCCCAGACACGCTCGGCCATGACCAGGCGCCGCTCCTCGAACTTCTCCGGCGTATCGATGGTGCCGAGCGCCTTGTGATAGAGCTCGCGGCTGGCGTATATCTTGCGCACCACCTTGTGATGCCAGGGATCCGGGACGTGGCAGTCAGAACAGCTGGCGCTGACCCCGCTGGGATTGGTGTGATGCGGAGTGCCGATATATTCGGCGTAAACGTTGTCGCGCATCTCGTGACAGGAGGTGCAGAACGCCATGGTGTTGGTCGATTCCATGGCCCAGTTGAAGCCGCCCCAGAACATGATGCCCAGCCACATGAAGAACAGTGCAGCGCCGGTCGATACGCCAAACAGCACCCTGCGTTTCATCGCTTTACTGATGATCGACTGCCTTTCCATTTATTGATTTCCCAACGAAGCGGTTGAAATCCCGGGTTTACTCTCCGGACATACGGGCGGAGTCTTGACCACTGGTCCGTCCGGCGGCCGGGAGGCGCCCATGGCGCATCCCGGCTTGTTGCCCGTCAATCAGGTGACGTGGTTCTTGCGGATGTAGACGTTGAACTTGCCGGTCGGCGTGGTCAGCCCCTTGATCCGGGCCTTTTCCTCCAGCGTTTCGGCGTCATAGACCACGATCTCGCCGTTGGCCTCACCGGCATCACCCTGGTTCCAGACCGACACCCAGACTTCCGTGCCATCGGCATTGAACTCCATGTGGGTGGCAACCGCGCCCGGGTGTTCGGTGACCTGGATGGTCTTGACGATCTCGCGGGTGTCGATGTCGATCACCTGAACCGACTGCTGGATCTCAGGCTCCGGATGTATCGTCTGGTCGGCCCACACGTACTTGCTGTCGGGGTGGGTGCGGATGAACAGGCCCGGTCCATCGGTCTCGACCTCATAGCATATCTTCCAGGCCTGATCGCGATGACCGGCAGGATCGCTGCCCCAGACGGTGACCATGCCCAGTCCCAGGTGGGGGGTGCCAGAGACCGGCCCGCATTCGGGATCGATCCAGTTGGCACCCGGGCCGGGGTGCGGCAGCGGCTGGGTATCAATCAGCGCCTCGAGCTTGCGGGTCTTGGTATCGACTACCACCATCTTGTCGGAGGCATTGGCCGCGATCATGAAATAGCGGTCGGTAGGATCGAAGAAGCCATCGTGGAGAAACTTGGCGGTGTCAATCTGCTCGATGCGAAGATTGTCGATATCGCTGTAGTCGACCTGCCAGATCTGCCCCAGCTCCTTCATCGATACCACCCAGCTCGGGGCGTGCGGCGTGTCGTAGATCGCTGCCACACGGGACTCCTCGACATACTGCCCATCCACATTGACGCCGCGGGAAGAAACCACCTTCAGCGGATCCATGGTGCGGGCATCGACGATGACGAAGTGCGGCGGCCAGTAGCCGCCACCGATGACATAGCGGCCATCGCCGGACACGGCGACATCACGGGCGTCGTAGGCGATCTGGGTTTCAGCCACCAGCATCCTGTCCGGCGTCTGCCACAAATCGATCTTGGTCATCTTGCCGTCGCGGCCCATGGTGTACCAAAAGCGTCCGACATCCCTGGCGTTCGGGAAGACGTGGTTCTTCTTGACCGACTTGATCACGTGTACCGCATAGCCGGTGGGGATATGAGCCACGATCTCGTGCTTGTCGCCGTCAACGATGGCGACCTGGCCAGCGTCTCGCTCGATGACGACAAAGAAATTCTTCCAGTTGCGGTCGTGCAGCGGCGCGTCGGGATATTCGTCCAGCGATACGTGTCGATGGGTCAGCGCCCGCATCTCCTCGATGGACATCTCGGGCGGTTCGGGCGGTTCCATCTGGATGTAGGTCGCCACCATGCGGATTTCTTCAGGCGTGAAGATGTGGTCGAAATTGTTCATGCCACCCTCGGTGCCCAACGCGATGATGCGCTCCAGGCGATGCTGGCCAAGTGCCCGGGTGACGTCCGGCTCCAGGCTGCCGCCAGTGGCGCCCTTTCTCAGCACACCGTGACAGCCGGCGCAACGCTGGAAGTACAGGGTCTTGGCGCGCTCGAACTCATCGGCGCCAAGTGCAGGCTCTTCGGCCAGCGCCTGGCTTGCCGTGCCTGCCAGTCCCAGTACCACTGAAAGTGCCGCAGCACCCAGCAGCCCGTGGATGGATCGGCGATTGCGGGTTTTCATGTCGTGCTCTCCTCTAGGTCCAGACCAGTTGTGGTTGTGCTCATAATGCGTATGACATGCATGTTTTTCATTGATCCACATCATGATTTTTCACAGGGCCGGCAGTGCTTGACCTGGAGCAATTACTGCATAGTAAATACATCTTAAAATGCGCTCATCATCAGTCCTGGAATCCAAGCTCATGCGCCATACCGTTCGGAAGCTGATGTTATTGCTGATAACTGCCAGCCTGCTCGGCACCTTGCAGGCCGCCACCGATGAGAAGGAGCTCGCTTCGGTCAGAGACATGGACGTCATCACGGTGGTCGCCCATCGCCAGCCGCGCAGCGTGACCGAAGTGGCCGGCACGGTCACCGTCATCGATGGCGAGCGCCTGCAGCGCGACATGGTCATCGACATGGCCGACCTGGTGCGCTACGAGCCCGGGGTGGAAGTCGACGACGGCAGCACGCGCTTCGGCAGCAGCGGCTTCCGCATTCGTGGCATCGGCGGCAACCGCACCGCCGTGGTCATTGACAATGTCCCGGCAGCCGACCGCTTCTCGGTCGGCAATTTTGCCGACAGCGGGCGCGGACTGCTCGACCTGGGACTGGCCGAGCGGGTGGAAATCCTGCGCGGGCCGGCCTCGACCCTGTATGGATCCAAGGCTCTGGGCGGCGTGGTCGCCGTGACCCTGCTCGATGTTGACGATGTCCTCCATGGCCAGCGTCAAGGCCATCGCATCGGCCTGGCCGGCCATACCGATGCCGACCGGCTGCGACTGACCGCGGCCACCGCCTTGCGCTCTGAAAATCGCGAGCTGTTACTGGCCGCTGCCGGGCAACGCGGCGGCGAGGCCAACCTGGCCCGGCGCGGCGACACGCCCGTCGATGCGCTGGATCGTGAACAGGCCGGTGTCCTGGTGCGAAGCGCCATGCGTACCGAACGCAGCCGGCTGCGCCTGAGCTTCGACGGTCTGCACGAAACCCGTGAAAGCGACCTGCGCGCCGTGCTTGGCCACGAGCGTTTTGTCAACACGACTTCGCTGGCAGGTGACGATCGTCGCAACCAGTGGCGCGTCCTGCTTGACCAGCATTTTGAAAGTATTGGTTTGATCGATCGTGGTCACTGGCGAATCTGGCGCCAGCTCACCGACACCCGCCAGGAAACCTTCGAGCAGCGCACGCTCGCGCCCGTCCCGGTCGATCTGTTTCGACACTTCGATTTCGAGCAGGCATTCACTGGCCTGGGCAGTGACCTGGAGAGCCGGTTCGAGGCCTTCGGGCTGGAGCACCGGCTCGGCTACGGCTTCGAGCTGACCCGTGCGGAGTTGACCACCCGGCGCGATGCGCTGCAGACCCGGATCGACACCGGTCAGCCGACCAACGTCATCCTCGGCGAGGTCTTTCCACTGCGCGACTTTCCCGAAAGCCGTGTTACCGAGCTGGGCATTTACCTGCATGACGAAATCGCTCTGTGGCCGCAGGGCCCGATTATCAGCCCGGGTCTGCGCTTCGAATACTACGACCTGGCCACCAGCCGGGATCCGCTGTTTGACAGCCGTTTCCCCGACGCCGAGGTGACCGAACTGAGCACCACCGCCTGGCTGCCCAAGCTGGGAGTCCTGTGGCCGATCAACGATTCGGTGGAGCTGTTTGCCCAGTACGCCCGTGGCTTTCGCGCCCCGCCGTTTGCCGACGTCAACATCGGCCTGGACCTGCCAATGTTCAACGCCCGGGCAATCGCCAATCCCGACCTTGCCGCCGAGCGCGGTCGCACCACCGAGGCCGGCCTGCGCTGGCGTGGCGCCGGCACCCAGGCCGAAGTCGTCGCGTTTCGCAACGACTATCGCGACTTCATCCAGTCACTGGCCCCACTCGGTTTCGACCCTCAGCGCGGGAAACTGATATTCCAGTCGATCAACCGCGACGATGTTCGCATCGAAGGTGCCGAGCTTCGCATCAGGCACCGGTTCGACAATCGCCTGAGGGCAGAACTGGCCGCCGAATGGACCCGCGGCGAAGATCGTGACAGCCGGCGATCGCTGCCTGAGATCTCGCCACCGTCGATGATTGCCGAACTGGGCTGGATGGATTTAACCGGCAGCTGGGAGGCCCGGCTGATCACCACCGCCCGTCGCGCCCAGCGTCAGGTGGAAGACGAACAGGGCAACGCACTGTTCTCGCCACCTGGCCATGCCACCGTCGACCTGCTCGGACGCTGGTTCGCCCGCCCGGACCTGACCATCGGCTTAGGGGTGTTCAACCTGACCGACCGCCAGTACTGGCTGGCCAGCAACGTGCTGGGCCGCCCGGTTGACGATCCCCTGCTACCCCTGCTGGCCGCGCCGGGCCGTTCGGTAGGGATCACCGTCAACTGGCGGATGGATTGATGCGAAGAATATCGGTTGTTCCGCACCGAGACCATTCTCACCCATCCAACTTTGCCCGCTTGAGCAGCACAGAGTTGCCGATCACCGAAAGTGAGCTCGCGGTCATGGCAATCACGCCGATCATGGGGTGCAGCAGGCCCATCGCGGCGATCGGGATGGCGGCGACGTTGTAGCCGAAGGCCCAGAACAGGTTCTGCACGATCTTTCGGAAGGTGGCCTGCGACAGGCGGATGGCCTCGACAACCTTGGGCAGCTCGCCGGATACCAGGGTGATGTCGGCGGCCTCGATGGCGACATCGGCGCCGGCGCCGATGGCAATGCCGACATCGGCCTGCTTGAGCGCTGGCGCATCGTTGATGCCGTCACCGACCATGGCCACGTGCGAACCGAAGCGTTTCTGCAGAGCCTTGATCTCATCGACCTTGCCGTCAGGCAGCACGCCGGCGTGGACCTCGTCGATGCCGACTTCCTCGGCCACGGCTTTCGCCGCACGTTCGTTGTCGCCGGTGATCATGACCACGCGCAGATTCAGTGCGTGCATGGCCTCTACCGCTGCCTTGGAATCCTTCTTGATCGCATCGGCCACGGCCACGATGCCGATGGCCGCTCCGTCCCTGGACAAGATGACGGCGGTTCTTCCCTGCTCTTCCTGTTTGGACAGGGCATCACTCAGGGCGTCCAGACCCTCGATGCCTTCTTCTTCGAGCAGACGGTAGTTGCCGATAAGAATGTCGTGGTCATCGACACGGCCACGCACGCCACGCGCGGTGACCGATTCGAAGTCATCGACCTCGCCGAATTCGACATCGCGCGAGCGCGCCCCTTCTACCACGGCCCGGGCCAGCGGGTGTTCGGAGGCATTTTCCACCGCCGCGGCCAGGGCCAGCACGGTGTTTCCGTCTTCACCTTCAGCGGCAACGACATCGGCCAGCTCGGGTTCGCCGCGGGTAATGGTGCCGGTCTTGTCCAGCACCACGACCTTCAGATCCTTCATGGTCTGAATCGCCTCGCCGGAGCGGATCAACACGCCGCGCTCGGCACCCATGCCGGAGCCGACCATCAGCGCGGTGGGGGTGGCAAGGCCCAGCGCGCAGGGGCAGGCGATGACCAGCACGGCGATGGCAGCCAGGATGCCCAGTACCGGCACCGAGGCTTCCGGGTTCACCCAGGGCAGGAAGCCCGCACCCCAGTCGAGGATCGGACGCAGCTGGTCGGCAAACAGGAACCAGCCGACCAGCGAGACCAGCGCGATGACGATGACGGCGGGCACGAAGCGCGCCGTGACCTTGTCGGCGAACTCCTGTATGGGCACATGCGAGCTCTGGGCTTCCTCGACCATGCGGATCACTTGCGACAGGAAAGTATCGCCGCCAACACGCATGGCCTCGACCTTCAGCCGGCCCTCCTTGTTGATGGTTGCACCCAACACTTCATCACCGGTGCTCTTCTCCACCGGCATGGATTCGCCGGTGGCAATGGACTCGTCGACGTGACTTGAACCCGAGACAATCTTGCCGTCGGTGGGGATCTTGTCGCCGGGGCGAACAATCATCAAATCGCCGATTTCCAGCTCTTCCACCGGCACCTCGACTTCCTCGCCGTCGCGCTCGACACGGGCAGTCTTGGCGCTGAGCGTTAGCAGCTTCTTGATCGCCTGCGAGGCCCGGCCCTTGGCCCGGGTCTCCAGGTAGCGGCCGAGCAGGTGGAAGGTCATGATGGTTGCTGCCATCTCGATGAATGAGGTCATCGGCCAGATGAAGCCGGCCAGGCCGATCAGGTAGGGCGGGAGCGAGCCCATGGAAATCAGCACATCCATGTTGGCCGCGCGGTTGGTGATCGCCTTCCACGACGAGACGTGGGTGGCCCAGCCGCCGTAGAGAAACACCACCGGAAAGGCCAGCACCGCGATGATGGCCAGGTAGCCGGGAATCGGCTGCCAGAACATGTGCGGCATCATCAGGATCATGATCAGCGTGGTCGGTATGGCGGCAATGACGAAGCGCCGCCAGGCACGCTTGAGATAGGCCTCTTCCATTTCGGCGCTGTCGCGGCCCTCCTCGCGTGACTCGTCGATGGCGTCGTCGACCTCGTAGCCGGCGTTCTCCACCGCCTTGCGCACCGCCTCAAGCGCCGGCCCGGATTCGGCGACCTTCACCTGCACGCGGTGATTGGAGATATTGGTGCGGATCGACTCGATGCCCTCCAGCCGCTCGATGGAGGATCGCACGATGCCGGCGCAGTGATCCGATCCCATGCCCGGCACCACCAGGCGGTAGGGGCCGGAGTTCTTCGTCTCATCATTCATGGTCGAACCTCGGGATAGTGAATACAGACCGCGGCTTTCGGATATGTTCCATCATTGTTACTCTCACCCGTAATGCACCACAGAGACACCGAGGACACAGAGATTAACTTTTGCCTTTCTCCGTGACCTCTGTGTCTCCGTGGTGAATCCACGTTCATTCCAAATCGTTGTCCGTGGCACGCGGCAAGCCACGCCGGTGCCACAGGTAGTACAGCGCCGGCATGACCAGCAAGGCGACGATCCACACGGTGAACACGCCGCCCACCATGGGCGCGGCGATGCGTTGCATGACCTCGGCGCCGGTACCGGTGGAAAACATCACCGGTAACAGCGCAAGAAAGACCGTGGTTTCGGTCATGGTGATGGGCCGCACACGTTGGCAGGCACCTTCGACGATGGCATCGCGCAGATTGGCGCGGGTAAATGCGCCTTCACCGGTTTCTGCTTTGAAGCGTTCATAGGCGTTATTGAGATAGACCAGCATGATCACGCCGGTTTCGGCGGCAAGCCCCCCCAGGGCGATGAAACCCACTGCGACTCCCACTGACATCTGGAAGTCCAGCAACCACATCAGCCAGATGCCGCCGGCCAGCGACAATGGAATGGTGATCATCACCAGCGCGACCTCGAAGATCGTGCGGAAAACCAGCAACAGCAACACGATGATGATGGCGATGACCAGCGGAATGAGGACGGTGAGGCGTTCGCGGGCCCGCTCAAGATACTCATACTGACCGGCAAAACCGATCGAATAACCGCCCGGCAAATCGACCTGCCCGTCAATGGCGGCGCGGGCTTCGCGTACCCAGCCGGCCAGGTCACGCCCCTCGATATCGACAAATACAAAACCGGCTGGACGGGTGTTCTCGGTGCGAATCATGACTGGCCCGTCGGCCACCTCGATAGTGGCGATTTCGCCCAGGGCAATATGCGTTCCGGCCGGGGTGACGATTGGCAACCGGCGAAGTTTCTCCGGCGAGTCGCGCCAGTCTGGTGGAAAACGCAGGTTGACGGGAAAGCGCTCCAGGCCCTCGACCGACTCGGTGACGTTCATCCCGCCGATGCCATAGCGGACAATGTCATGCACGTCAGCGATGTTCATGCCGTGGCGAGCCGCGGCCACGCGATCCGGCCGGATCTCGATATAGCGGCCCGAGGCGGGGCGGTCAGCGAATGCATTGGTGGTGCCGGGCAGTTCGGCAACCACGGCCTCGACCTGTTCGGCGATGGACTGAATCTCGCTCAAGTCCGGGCCGGTGATCTCGATCCCCACATCGGTACGTATGCCGGTCTGCAGCATGTCAATGCGCATCTGGATGGGAAACACCCAGGCATTGGTCAGGCCGGGAAAGCGAATCATCGAATCGAGCTCGGCGATCAGGTCGGCCATGGTCTTGCCCGATCGCCACTGGTCACGCGACTTGAAGGTGATGAACGACTCGATCATGGTCAGTGGCGCAGGATCGGTGGCGGTCTCGGCCCGGCCCGCCTTGCCCATCACCCGTTCGACCTCGGGAAGTTCGGCAATGATCGCGCTGGTCTGCTGCAGCAGTTCGCGTGCCTTGTCCGGTGACAGGCCGGGCAGGGTGGTGGGCATGTAAACGAGGTCGCCCTCGTCGAGCTCCGGCATGAACTCGGTGCCCAGCCGGGTGACCGGGAACCACATCGACATCACCAGCACCAGCGCCAGAGCCGACATGATCCAGGGATGATTCCCCGAAAACCGCGCCAACGGCCGATAAGCCCACTCCAGCCACCGAGCCACCGGCGATCTCCCCGTCTCCCGTCTCGCGTCTTCCCTTCTAGCCGGGGCTACGAAGTAGCCCATCAAAACAGGCACCAACGTCACCGCCAGCCCCGCTGCCGCAGCCATCGCATAGGTCTTTGTAAACGCCAGAGGCGCGAACATGCGGCCCTCCTGGGCCTGCAGAGCGAATACCGGCAGAAAGGACAGCGCCACGATCAACAGCGAAAAGAAGATCGGCCGGCCGACTTCCAGGGTAGCCTCGGTGATTGCTTCCCAGCGCTGTTCATCGGTCTCGGGCGGGTCGCGCTCGAGTCGCTTGTGTACGTTCTCGATCAGCACGATAGCGGCATCGACCATCACGCCGATGGAGATGATGATGCCGCCCAGCGACATGATGTTGGCGTTGATGCCCTGGAGGTACATGACGATATAGGCCACCAGCACGCCCATGGGCAGGCTGATCAGCAGCACCAGCGAGGATTTCAAGTGCCAGAGAAACAGGCCGATGACCAGCACCACGATCAGAAATTCCAGCGCCAGTTTTTCCCACAGGGTGTTGATCGCCCGGGTGATCAGTGCCGAGCGATCGTAGGTTTCGATGATCTCGACTCCTTCGGGAAGGCCGGGTCGCAACTCATCCAGGCGGGCCTTGACCGCATTGATGACCTGGCGGGCATTTTCACCGGAGCGCATGACGACGATGCCCGAGACCACTTCGCCTTCACCGTTCAGTTCGACGATACCACGGCGCTGGGCCGGTCCGCGTCGGATCTGTGCGACCTGGTCGAGCAGCACCGGGATACCGTCGTCGAGCACGCCGACCGGAATCTCTCGCAGATCGTCCAGTGACTGGATATAGCCGGTGGCCCGGACCATGTACTCGGCTTCTGCCAGCTCGATCAGCGAACCGCCGGACTCTGCGTTGCCGCGCCGTATGGCCGATTCGAGCTGAGCCAGCGTGAGCCCGTAGGCGCGCAAGGCCAGCGGGTCGGCCACCACCTGGTACTGCTGGACCATGCCACCGGCGGTCGCCACCTCGGACACGCCCGGCAGCGACTGCAGCTCGAACTTCAAGAACCAGTCCTGCAGGGCGCGCAGCTCCGACAGGTCATGATTGCCGGTGCGGTCGACCAGGGCGTACTTGTAGACCCAGCCCACCCCCGAGGCGTCCGGCCCCAGTTCGGCCGTGACCCCGTCGGGCAGCCGGCCTTCAACCTGCGACAGGTATTCCAGCACCCGCGAGCGCGCCCAGTAGGTATCGGTACCATCCTCGAACAGCACGTAGACGAAGGCATCCCCGAACATGGAAAAACCGCGCACGGTATGGGCGCCGGGCACGGCCATCAGGGCGGTGGTCAGCGGATAGGTGACCTGGTCCTCGATTACCCGTGGCGACTGGCCGGGAAACATCGCGCGCACGATGACCTGGGTGTCGGTCAGGTCAGGGATGGCATCGACCGGCGTGTTGCGCACCGCGTACAGACCGGCCAGCCCGACCACTACGGCCAACACGATAACCAGCAGGCGATTGGCCATGGACCAGCGAATGATGGCGTCAATCATGGGGCGCTCGCTTTGCGCGCTGCGCGCTGGGAGAGGGGAAGACGAAGAGAGGGCAGAGGGTGGAAGAAGCTTTCTTCCTTGATCCTTGATCCTTGTTCCTTGTTCCTGCCTTTAGTGGTCATGGTGGCCTCCGAGGCGGCCGTGGCCGGCTCTGATGCTGGCTTCGGAGTCGATCAGGAACTGGCCGGAGACGACCACCCGTTCGCCTTCCTCCAGGCCGTGCAGGATTTCGGTGTAGCGGCCGGATTCAAGGCCGGCATGGATCTGGCGGACGCTGAAGCTCTGGTCGTCGTCCTGGATGACCACCCGCTCCTCCGAGCCGGTGCGGATGATCGCCTCGGTCGGGATGATGAGCAGATCCTCTTTTGGTCCACCGAAGATCGAGACCCGGGTCCAGTCGCCTGCGCGCAGGCTGCCGTCGGGGTTGTCGAGGATGATCCGGGCCCGGGCGCTGCGGGTGACCGGATCGAGTTCCGGATAGATATAGTCAACCTGGCCGCGCAGGCGCTCGCCCGGCCGGGTGACCCGCTCGATACTTGCGCCCAGTCCGGTGGCCAACCAGTCGATCTGGCCGGCCAGCACTTCGGCGACCAGCCACACCGTGCCGGGATCGGCGATGACCATCATCTCGGTGCCCGGGGAGACAAACATGCCTTCGCGAACATTGAGTTCGGCGACATAGCCATCGCGGCGGGAATACCAGGGCAGGTAGGTGATCACCGATCGATCGCGCTCGATCTGCTCGATTACCCGGCGCTGCACCCCCAGCACTTCCAGGCGCTGGCGCGTGGCGCGGATGCGTTCGTCGTGGCCGGAACGCAATGCGATCAGAAACTCCTCCTGGATGTTGACCAGCTCCGGCGAGTACAGCGTGAACAGCCGCTCGCCTTCGCGCACCGGGCTGCCGGCTGACTTGATGTCCAGCCTGCCGATCCAGCCTTCCACCCGCGGGTGGATATGGATCAGGGTGGATTCGTCTTCCTGGATCCGGCCAACGGTGTCGATGCGCCGGAACAGGCGATTGCGCTCGACGGTTGCGGTGCGCAGGTTCATCGCCTGCTGCACCGGGCCGGAAACCCGAATGGTGATATCGTCGCCAGGCTCGCGTTCGCGCTCGACCAGCGTCATGCCGCAGATCGGGCAGCGCCCCGGCTCATCGCGAACGATCTGCGGGTGCATCGGGCAGGTGTAGTAGCTGCCGGCTTCCCGGCCCAGGGCCAGGTCGGCGATGCCCGGCTGCTGGTCATGATGGTGATGATCGTGATCGTGGTGATCGTGGTGGTCATGATCGTGATGTTCATGAGGGGCATGGTCTTCATGGCCATGATGGTCGTGATCATGATCGTGATCGTTGGCGCAGGCGGCCAGCGCCAGGATGGACAGCAGCATGGGCAGCAGGATGGACAGGGCTGATTTACTCATGGCAGTTCCTCGGCGTTCAGGTAGGCCAGCTCGGAGCGGGCTTCAAGCCAGGCAATGCGGGTATCGATCAGCTCCAGGCGCTGATCGATTTCGGCCAATCGCGCCCGCACCAGCTCGTCGAAGCTGGCCCGATCGGTGCGATAGGCCGCCAGGGTGGAGTCCACGGCGCGTTCGGCCTCGGGCAGGATGATGTCGTCCAGCAGTTCGAAGCGACGTTGCTGTCGATCCAGTCGGGTCTGTTGTTCGCGAATCCGGCCCTCCCACTCCTGGATGCGCAAGTGGCGCTGATGGACCAGGGCCTCATGCTCGGCTTCGGCCGCGGCCACGCGCCGGTCCTGGCGATTGGCGGTAAACAGCGGCAAGCTTAAAGAGACCATGGCAAACAGCTTGTCGGACTGGCGCCCCATGCCCATGGGGTCGCTGCCGCGCTGATGACCATAGCCGGCCTCGACCATCCACATCGGACGGTAGGCCTGCCGGGCCAGATCGGTGCCCAGACGACCGACTTCGATTCTCTGGCCGTCGGCAACGAGAACCGGATGCTGCCGCCAGCGCTCGGAGTCCGGGTCGGAAATGGCCGCAGCCGACCAGTCGGGCAGTCCGATGCTGCGGTCATCTTCCGGCAGCCGACCGATCCAGCGCGCCAGCGCGCTGGCGGCCTCGTCGCGTCGGGTTTCCAGATCCAGAATCCGCCGGGCCATCAGCGCCTGCTCCAGCCGGGCCTGGTCGACATCGCGCTGTCGGCCGGTGCCGGCCCGATAGCGAGCCTCGGTCAGTTCGACCAGTTCGGCAAATGCGGCCAGACCGTACTCGGCCGTCTCGATGGCCTCGGCCTGCGCGGCCCAATTCAGCCAGGCCAGCCGAACCTGGCGCTCGATCTCAAGCCGACGAGCCGTGAGGTCAGTACCCATCGCGGTGCTTTCGGCCAGGCCGCGATCGCGCCTTAGCTGTCGGCTCTGGCCGGCCGGGAACTGCTGGCGGACACCGATCATGTACATGGTCATCATGTCCGCACCAAACGGGTCATCGATCGGCACGCCCTGGGCGCCGAGCAGGATTTCCGGATCCGGCAACGCGCCCTCGGCAATCGCGTTCTCGGCCAGTGACTGCCGGCGCAAGGCCAGCGCATTGAGCCCTTCATCTCGGGCCAGCGCCAGCTCAAGCGCCCGATCAAGCTCGACGGCCTGGCCCGGACCCGGCAGCAACAGCATTGCCAGCCAGATCCAGCCAGCCTGCGACATCAAAAATCGGTTCATTGTTTGCATCCCATATCGACGGGTGGCTTGGCGCCACAAATAATCGGCGCTCGCTCGAGCAAGCGCAGGGGTGGGACTGGAGCAGTCCCTAAGTCGATATCAGGCTTGCGGGGGTCTCAGCAGGCCGGGGAGATGGGTCGAGAGATGCAGTCGGCCAATGACGGTCGTTGCACGGGCAGAATGGGTCGGGTCGGTTGCGATGACTTCCAGGACCAGCATAGACATGCCGCCGGCACAGCTCATGCGGCATTCATCGGCACAGCACTCGCTGCCGTCGCAGCACCGGGCTTCTGACAAGAGCTCTTCTTCAACCGGCGGTTCGGGACGGTGACCCGGGCAGCGTGGCTGTTCATCAACGACTTTCGGCTGCTCGGCAGCCGGCTGGTTGGTTGACGCGTCGACAAAGGCCATGGCGCCATGCGCCGGTGCGCCCGCGATCAGAATCGCAAGCGCGAGCATCAAGCGCAGCAGCTTGGCGGCGGCAGTCAACATGAACGAAAGTGTATCATCATCACTACGACAGCTCACCCTCCTGCCCAGTTCAAAGATTCAGGCCATGACCGACGCCCATCACTCTGCCATGCAGCGCCAGCCGGCCGAAGTGCTGTATGCCGACGATATCGACAAGCTGGTTCGCAGCGACCGTCACCCGGTGCCGCCGGGCTGGCAGATGTCGCCGATCGCAGTGGAGAAGTTCATCGCAGGCGACGAGAACCTGAAGATCAAGCGCAAGTTCGTCGCCAAGTCCGGCGTGGTCAACCGCGTAATGATCTCGCTATGCACCGATCGCGGCTGCCTGCTGATGGGCGAGCCGGGCACCGCCAAGTCGTGGCTGTCGGAGCTGCTGGCCGCGGCCATCTCCGGTACCTCGGCGCTGACCATCCAGGGCGGCACGGTGAGCACCATCAGCCAGATGCTCTATACCTGGAACGAGGCCATGGTCAAGCAGCACGGGCCGGTGCCGGAGGCGCTGGTGCCCAGCCCGCTGTTCAAGGCCATGCGTGATGGCAAGCTGCTGCGCTTCGAGGAGCTGACCCGTTGTCCGCAGCTGTTGCAGGACGCCATCCTGACCATCCTGTCAGACCGCTTCATCAGCGTTCCGGAACTGGCCGGCGAACAGGGTCTGCTGTACTCCAGTCCCGGCTTCAACATCATTTCCACCGCCAACAACGTCGACGAGGGCCTGTTCGAGATGAGCGCGGCGCTGAAGCGGCGCATGAGCTTCGAACTGATTCGTCCGATTGCCCGCATCCAGGATGAAATCGAGGTGGTCGTACATGAGGTGTCCAAGCGCATCAACCAGTCCGGGATCGACATGCCGGTGCCCGAGGAGGTCATCGAGGTGCTGGTCACGGCCTTTCATGAACTGCGCAGCGGAAAGTCCATCGAGGGTCGCAACACCGACCGCCTAGCCGGCTCCTCGATGTCAACGGCCGAAGCAGTCAGCGTGGCGCACGCCATGTGCGTGCACGCCTACTACTATCGCAACGGCCGGCTGGATGGCGGGCACCTGATCCCGTTTTTGATGGGCTCGGCACTCAAGGACGTGGCCGAAGACCGGCGCCGGCTGTTCCACTACTTCGACACCGAGGGCATGCGCAAGACCGGCGAGCACTGGAAGAAGGCCTGCGAAAAGCGCAGCCTGATCCTGCAGTAGCCCTTCGCGACGTTGCAAACTGACTGCAGCAGCAACTCCAGGCGCTTGTGCGAGGCGAAGGCGTACCGCAAGGGGCATCGCTGCGACAGCTTCGTGCAGCCTAGGGATCCTCTGTTTCAGAGGCCCCCTAGAAGTGAATCACCACGGCCGCGGTCAGCAGGTTGACGCGATAGCCGGGATTGCCCTCGCCGGTGAGGATGACCCGGGCCAGCTGGTCGACACCGATGTCGTCGAAGGCCCAGTCAGCGCTGGCGAAGCGCTCGTTGCGCCAGCCCAGGCGCAGGGTCATTGTCTGGCTGGCGCGATAGCGGGCATCGACGGAAAACGAGTTCAGGCGGGTCGAGATATCGGGCACCGGTGCGGTCGGCAGCGCATCGCCGGCAACAAAGCGCAGCCGAGCGCGACCGGCGGCATGCACGTAGTCGGCACGCAGTTCCAGCCGGTCGTCCAGCCAGCGGGTGGTCAGGCCCGCGCCGACGGTATTGACCCGGTCGCGCTGCGCTGTTTCCCACAGCCGTTCCGGATCGGCGAGATCGCCCAGGCGATTGAAACCGCGGATGCTCTGGCCGGCCTGGTCGAAGCGCTGGTACTCGTAGCTGTAGAAGGCCCACAGACTGACCCATTGCTCCGGCGTGTAGGCCACATCCATGGTCCAGGCCGCAGTCTCTGCATCGGTCAGGCCGATCTCGGATCGGCGGTAGTCGTCTCTGGCCACATGCCCGGTGATCGAACCCTGCCACTGCGCGTGGGGTGAGAAGACAGCAGAGACCGAACCCTGTTGCCGTCGCCGATCGGCCAGGTGGTACTGGCGCAGGCCCGGGTGATTGCCCCAGCCGCCGGCCACGGTTTCGATGTATTCGGCGGCATGGCCGGACACGAATGGCGCGGCCCCGTCATAGGTCGAACCGCCGCGATCGGCAAACTCGGCGCGCAGGTTGGTCGATAGCCAGTCTGCCCACTGGCGCCGAAAGCCGACGATGAAAGTGTTCTCGTCGGTCTTTTCCCGGGCGCTGAAGGTACGCTCGGTGCGCCGGTGGCGGTATCCGGCCTCGACCCGGCCGCGAGCATTCAGGCGCCAGGCCGCATCGATTGCAAACTGTTGATCACGATACGACACCGGCAGGTTGAAGCGCCGGCGGCTGGAGGTAATGGCGGTATCCTGCAGCTGTGAATCGCCGCCGATGTAGACAAACTCATTGCGCCGCGTGCGATTGTCCCGGTCGTCGTAGCGATAGCTGAAGTTCAGCGACAGCGCCGTGGTTGGCCGGGTGACCAGGCGAACCAGCGCGTTGGTGGTTTCGATACGCCCATCCAGGCTGTCAATGGGTACCGGCACTTCCACGCTGTCGGCCAGCACCGGGTTGATCGTCATCGCCAGCAGGTCCTCGTCCTGGGTCATACGGCCCATGGCCAGGTCAGTGACAAGCCGAACGCGTGGCCCTAGCTGATGGCCGACGCCGAGATTGAGCTGGTGAAACTGGTTGTCCGGCGGCAGCGCCAGCTGACCGCGACCGGCCGGAAATCCGGCCGAGGGGTGCCAGCCGCCGATGGCGCTGAAAGGATTGTCCCAGGCCAGCGCGGCATTGGCGTTGCTGAAATGAGAGGCATGGTAGCCAATGCGGAAGTGACGGCGGCGGTCGGCATAGTCGGCGCTGGCGTCGAACTGGCGGGTGCGGTAGTCGATCGGGGCCGGCAAGAGCACCGCGCGGGGGTTGCCGCCGGTGTTGCCGATCAGCCCGGCCATCGGGCGGGTACCGTCGCGTCGCTCCTCGCGAAACGCAGCGTCAAAGGACCAGTCGCCGCTGAACCAGCGCCCGCCCAGACCGGCCCGGCGCCGCTGGTGTTCGAATTCCACCGGCACCAGGCTGGGCAGCAGCCGGGCAAGATCGGCCGTGGTTGCGCCGGCCACCCAGTCGTCGGGCAGCTTGAGGTCGGTGGCATCGTCACGACGATATATGGTTGCCGCGTCGCTGGCATGAAACAGGCGGTTGTCCCGCACCTCGGCCCAGAAGCCGAATCGACCGGGGCGGGTCAGCGCCAGGTACCCTGAACGCGAGTCGGTGTCGAGATTGGCCAGCGCCAGCTCGATACGCCAGGGATCGGGATCATCCCAGGCGCCGAGCTTGAGCCAGTCCAGCCCGAGCAGGGCAAACAGACCCTCGTCACGGACCCCGCCGTAGCGGCCGAATCGGTCGGCATCGTCGCTGAGCCAGCCCAGCCCGAGTTCTACCTGGGCGATCGAGATTGCCTGTCCCGCTGACGGCGGCCAGCCGGGATGCTGGTCGATCGGAACCGGTTCCAGCCACTGGGCCTGAACACAGGACAGCTTGCCCACGGCAGCAAATGCAAGACCAAGCAGGGCGATCCTTTTCATCGTCAAACCTCGCTAGCGGGTCTGGCCGACGCCGGCCGGGTGATTGGAACCATGAACCTGGACATGGCAGTTCATGCAGTCGCGGCCCAGCATCGAGTCGCTGCCTGAGGGACGGGCCGGACCCGGCAGCCCGGTGCCGCTGAGCGCGGCCGAGGGGTGGAACTGTCCCATGTGGCACTGCTGGCACAGAAACGGGGTGCGGGCGGTAAGCATGTCGCGATGCATCGAGCCGTGAGGCTGGTGACAGAGGGTACAGTCCTCACGCACCGGTGCGTGCTCCCACAGGAAAGGCCCGCGCATCTCGGCATGGCAACTGGTGCAGTTTTCATTGATGGTATGGCTGGCCAGCATCCCGGGGCCCGGCCCACCGTGCGGATTGTGACAATCGGTGCAGACCATTTCGCCATGGCGCAGCGGATGGGCGAAGGGCCGATGGAATTCGGCGACCTGGCGCTGATGGCAGGCCACGCATTGTTCGGCCTGCAGATGACGGTCCATGGCCGGGTCCTTGATCACATGGACACCGTGGCAGGCCACGCAGGCCAGGTCGGCAAACTCGTGTTCGCTGCCGTGCCAGTGGCGCAGTTCGCGACCACCATGACAGTCCAGACACATCCGATTCTTGTCACCGACCGGCGAGGCGCCCGGTCCCTGGAAAACGATATCCGGGGCGTCGCCGCCGATCGATTCCGGCAGCCGGGCATGGGCGGTAGACGGTCCGTGACAGCCAGCGCAGCCGGTGGTCGCCATGCCGGTGCGCGAATCGGCCATCACGCCATGCGGACTGGAGAGGATCTGAAGTACATGTTCCTCTCCCTGGCGGCTGCCGTCGTGGCAGCTTACACAGTTGGCAATACTGTCAGGCCACTCGGCCGCAACCGACGTCATGATGATGGTCATGATGATCGCCAATCCGCCCAGAGCCGCCAGTCCTGAGCACTTTCCGGTCTGTCCGCTTTGCATTTCGCTCCCTCTCCTTGCCAGGCTGGGTCAGCCCGACTCCCTTTTTGCTATTCCTCGGCCAGGATACCGATCAGGTATGGCTCCATCATCGCCCATGCCGCCGGGGTATGATCGCGGCCATAGCCCTTGGTTTCCATGCCCTCGGTAGCCTCGCGTCCGCACCATGCTTCCATGATGGCCGGCGGCGTCGGGTGCTCGGGGATGTAGTCGGTAAAGTCGTAGACCTTGCCGCGTATTGCCATCCAGCAACTGTCCAGCGTATCGTGCTCGGCTACTTCGGCCAGCGTGAAGACCGGCAACTCGTCATTTGCCTCTCCGGCATGGCTGGCAGGCGTCAGGGCATCAACTGCCAGCAAGGTGATAATCGAGGCACAGAAGGCAATGAAGGCGGCG
This sequence comes from Wenzhouxiangella sp., assembly GCA_007118895.1. Lineage (GTDB taxonomy): Bacteria > Pseudomonadota > Gammaproteobacteria > Xanthomonadales > Wenzhouxiangellaceae > SKQS01. The sequence continues at coordinate 6,784 of SKQS01000041.1, read as the reverse complement.
AAGGTAATCTTCTTCATATCAGGTTGAACTCCTCGGTATGGATTCGGGATACGGGTATCCCTGCTTCCCTGACAATTCTGACAGCCAGCTGGTTCAAAGGCAACGGCCCGCACACATACGCCGTGCGTTGGGCCAGGTCAGGGCACTCAGCGGAGAGAAATTCCCCAGTCAGCGGGCCCTGCCGATAGAAGTAGTGCAGCGACAGCTTGAAACCCTCGAGCGTTTCGGCCAACTCGGCCAGCTCGGTGGCGAACAGCGCCCTGGCTTCATCCTGAACGCAATAAACCAGGTGGATATCTGCTGTCTCACCGGTTCTCGCCAGGTGACGCGCCCTGGCCAGAAACGGCGTTATGCCGATTCCGCCGGCGATCCACAGCTCGCCACCGGGGTTGTTGTCTGTGAAGAACCTGCCGTAGGGACCCTCGATGGTGACTTCGCTGTCGGGGCTGATGTGCTGGATCGCCCGGCTGGCATCGCCCAGATCCTTGATCGCGATGCGCAAGCCCGCCTCAAGTGGTGATGACGAGAGGGTGTAGGGATGTTCCTCTCCATAACCGGCTGCAAGCCGGCGATCGTAAGGCACGAGATAGACGAACTGTCCAACCTCGTAGTGCAGCTGACGCCGGCCGGCCGGCAACAGTTTCAGCTCGACGACGTTATTGGCCGGTCGGTCGACCGCATCGACGCGATAACGCAGGCGACCGGCCCGACGCGAAATGACGAAGCGCCAGGACACCGCTGCCACTGCCAGTGCGGCCATGATGGTCCAGATCATTTCGGTCGCATATCCAGGCATGGTGCGCGAGAGCATGAAGGTGTGAATCAGGGCCAGGACGATCACCGGCCCCGACAGCCGATGCAGCCACTTCCAGCGACCGTACTCTGGTTCGCCGAGAAAGTGAAACGATGGCGCCAAAAAGACAACCATGCCGATTAGCGCCAGCCACCCCAACCAGGTTGCCAGATGATCAAAGGGCGGGAACAGGGTGGTGACCGCCACGCTGAGCGAGACTTCGGCAGCCGCCAGCGCCAGCAGTACCGGATGGGCCAGAACGCACAGCAAGGCCACCGCGCCCATCTGGTGATGGGTTTGCCAGAGCTTGGTCAGGCCGCCGAAAGGGCGGTCGAAGCCGGGCACCCTGGCGCTGAGAATCGCAGCCATCAGCAGCAAGGATAGGGCAGCCACACCGGTCAGCCGACCCAGAATATTCAGCCAGGCGCCCGGTCGATCCAGGCTTGGAAAATCCATACCGAAACAGGCCACCACCACCGGCAGCAGCGCTACCAGCCAGCTGCAAAGATGTGCCATGCGTACCGTCATGCGATCAGTCTTTCAATCATTCTCCGCGCCGTGGCGATATATTGCGACCCGAACATGTTGGCATGATTAAGCAAGTGATACAGCTGGTAGAAAGGCCGCCTCAGCAGGTGGTCTTCCCGCAGTGGCCAGATGCGATTGTAGGCAGCAAAGAATTCGTCATGAAAGCCTCCGAACAGCGCCGCCATGGCCAGATCGCACTCGCGGTCAGCATAGTGAGTTGCCGGGTCGAAGATCACCGGCGTCTGGCCCTGGATGCGACCGGCGTTACCGACCCAAAGGTCGCCGTGAATCAGTGAGGGTGCCGGATCATGGTCCTGGCTGACCGCTGTCCAGGCCTCAACCAGCGGTTTCAAATATTGCTGCCAGCGGGTATCGGGCTGTCGATGCTCGAGACGCTTGAGCTGGTAGGCAATCCGTTGATCAATGAAGAAATCGGTCCAGCTGCTGCGCTGCTGGTTGATCTGCGGTGTCGTACCGATATGATTGTTGCGGTGCCAGCCGAACTGATCGGCGGTATGGCGATGCAGCAGCCCAATCTGCTCGCCCAGCGCAGCGTCACCCCGTTCATCCAGCGCGCTGAGCTCCAGCCACTCAAGGGCCAGCCAGGCTTCGTCTTCCAGCATTCCGCGGCCGATCACGCGCGGGACTCGAACCACGCCGGTATCAGCCAGTGCCTGCAAACCGTCTGCTTCGGCCGACAGCAGTGCGCCCCGACTCAACGGTCGAATCTTGATGAACACCGGCTCCGACGGGGTGCCGAGAAAAAAGGTCTTGGCCGTATCGGTGCCGCTCAAGGCCTGGATCTTCATGCCGTGCTGGTCGAGACCCAGCTCACGCGCTATCGCCGAGGCCGATTCCAGGTTCATGTCAACCTCTTCGACCCGGTTCGTACCAGATGACGACGCCGTCAACCGACAACATATCGTTCCAGTTGCTCGATCAGGTGCTGCTGGTCATCGATGACGGCGGCGACCAGGTCGCCGATGGAGACCAGGCCGATCAGCTGGTCATCTTCGATCACCGGCAGATGGCGGATACGCTTTTCGGTCATCATTGCCAGCCCGGCTGCAGCACTGACCGATGGTTCGATGCTGATCAACGGCGAGGTCATTATTTCTCCGACCCTGGTCTGGCGCGAGCCGCGCCCTGCCAGAATGATCTTGCGCGCGTAGTCTCGCTCGGAGAACATTCCCGCCGGCCGATCACCGTCCATCACCAGCAGCGCACCAACGCCACATTCACCCAACTGACGGATGCCATCGTAAACGGTGGTCTCGGGACTTGTGGTGTGTATTTCACTACCCTTGTTGGCTAGGATCTGTCGAATGGTGTGCATGGTGAGCTGCCCTCCGCGATCTCATAGAAGCGATTGCCGTTATCGCCAGTATAGAGCAGGGCCTGAGGGCTGTTAACCCGGCTATCGCATAAATCCTCAAGGAACCCCTGTTTCAGAGTGTCCTCGAGAATGCGGAAATTCATGCCATGGCCGGCTGATGGCTGGCGTTTCGCTACTTGCCGATGCAGAAAGCCGAAAAGATGCGTCCCAGAAGCTCGTCAGCGCTGATTTTCCCGGTAATGCTACCCAACTCATCGGCGGCAGCGCGGAGTTCTTCGGCCAGCAGCTCGCCGCTGCCGCTATGGGCGATTTCGTGCATGCCTGCCCGCACATGCTCACCGGCCCGGCTCAGTGCCTCGATGTGGCGCTGCCGGGCGGAAAACTCGCTCTCATCGGCTGCATCCAGACCGACCAGCTCGCCAACCTGCCGATCCAGCGCATCGAGACCGGCACCGGTCCGGGCCGATATCGCCACCCGGTCCCCGTAACGCCCCGGCGCTCGTCCGCTGATGTCGATCTTGTTGTCGACCCTGATCAACGGCGCCTCGGTACACGGTGCCGTAGCGGCGTTCGGGTCATTGTCGTCCACCACCCAAAGCACAATATCGGCGGATGCCAGCTCGCTTTCAGCGCGCCTCACCCCTTCGCGCTCAATCGGATCGTCGGTGGCACGCAAACCAGCGGTATCGGCTAGCTCGGCATGAATTCCGGCAATCATCACCGTCTCGCGCAGAACATCGCGGGTGGTTCCGGGGACCGGGGTCACAATCGCTGACTGGCGACGCGCCAGGGCATTGAACAGGCTGGATTTGCCGGCATTGGGTCGGCCGACGATGGCAATCTTCAGACCATGCGACAGTAGTCGCCCGCGGGCCGCGCGCGACAGCAGCTGCTCGATTTGATCGGCCAGCTCACCAGCGCGCTGCAGCACCTGGCCGTCGGCCAGAAAGTCAATGTCCTCATCGGGGAAATCCAGCGCCGCCTCGACGTATACCCGCAGATCAATAATCCTCTCGCCCAGCGTCTCGACCTGGCGAGAGAATTCACCTTCCAGACTGCGCATGGCAGCCCGCGCTGCACGCCGGCTGCTGGCATCGATCAGATCGGCGATCGCTTCGGCCTGGGCCAGATCGATACGGTTGTTGAGGAAGGCTCGCTGGCTGAACTCTCCGGGCTGGGCCCGTCGCGCGCCGTGAGCAATGGCGGCAGCGACGATCATCTCCAGCACCACCGGTGAGCCGTGGGCGTGAATCTCCACCACCTCTTCACCGGTAAAGGAGGCCGGTCCCGGAAAGGTGATGATCAACGCCTGGTCGATCACCTCCCGATCATTGCCAATGACCGCACGCAAGCCGGCCTGTCGCGGCGGTGGCAAGGGTTTGTCGGTCAGCGCGCCGGCAATGTGAGCAGATTCAGGGCCGGACAATCGAACCATGCCGACCCCGCCGCGACCCGGCGGGGTGGCAATCGCACAAATGGTGTCAGCCTTCGCGCTCAAGCCGGCGCAGGATGTACCACTGCTGAGCCAGCGAGACGCCGGCGTTGGTTGCCCAGTACAGCACCAGTCCAGCCGGGAACAGCATGAACAGGAAGGCAAAGATCACCGGCAGCCACATCATGATCTTGCGCTGCATGGGGTCCATCCCGGCGGTCGGCATCAGACGCTGGGTGACGATCATGAAGATGCCGTTGAGGATGGGCAGGATGAATAACGGGTCAGGACGCGACAGGTCGGGCACCCACAGGAACGGCGTCTGGCGCAACTCGACGGATTCCAGCAATACCCAGTACAGCGAGATGAAGATCGGGATCTGAACCAGGATCGGCAGACACCCCCCGAGCGGATTGACCTTTTCCTTCTTGTAGATCTCCATCATCGCCTGGCCGAATTTCTGGCGATCGTCTCCGTATCGCTCCTTGAGCGCCTGGATGCGCGGCTGGAGTTTTCTGAGCTTGCCCATGGAACGGAACTGGGCTTCGGTCAGCTTGTAGAAGACCAGCTTGATCAGCAGGGTCAGCACCACGATCGACCAGCCCCAGTGACCAATAACGGAATGAATCTTGTCAAGCACCCAGAACAAAGGCTGGGACAGGATCCGGAACCAGCGGTAGTCGACGGTCAGTACCAGTCCGTCGGCGACCTCGTTGAGACGGTTCTGCAGCTTCGGCCCGGCGTACAGTCGGGCAGTGAAACGATGCGTTTCGCCGTCGGGAATGGCGACTTGCGGGGAGGTAGCGGCCAGCACGAAGCGCGGCAGGCGGTCGCTGTCGACGAAGCGAGTGGTGTAGCGATGCTGCTGCTCCGGCGGTGGAATCCAGGCGGCCAGAAAGTAGTGCTGGATCATCGCCGCCCAACCGCCTTCGAAGTCGGCCTGAAACGGGCTGCTGCGAAAATCCCCGAACGGCAGTTTCTTCAACGCATCCTGCGGCGAATGCACGGCAGCACCCAGGTAGCTGAAACGTTCCGGATTGGTAAAAGCCGGGCCCTGGTCGCTGAAATCAGGTCGGGTTCGCTGCAACTGGACATAACGGCTGCCGCGCCACTCGGCGCCAGTTTGATTGCGAATCTCGAATTTCAGGTCAATGACGTAGTCAGCGCGATGAAAGATCCAGGTGGCAATGACCTCCAGGCCTGATTCGTCGCGCCAGAACAGCGGTACTTCCAGCCGGTCAGCCCCGTCGGCCAGTTGGAAGAAATACTGCTCGACTTCCCAGCGCGTGGTGTGGTTGGGTGCAGGCTGTTCCCGACTGAGCAGACCGGCCTGAGCGACAAACAGCTCGGGCAAGTCCTCCATCAGCAGCACGAACGGCTCGTCGGGGCGATCGACAGCCACCGGGAAATCCTTCAGGCGCAAATCAACCAGGCTGCCGCCGTTGGCATCGATCTCTACCCGCAGCACATCGGTTTCGACCTCGACCCGGCGCGCGGCGCGAATCTCGGCACGCGGTGTCGGCAGGTCTTCCCCATCCGGCTCGCTTTCACGGGTTGGCTCGACCAGGGTCGGCAGATCAGGCAGATCTGCTGCAGGAGGGGTTGCCGGCTCGGGCTGGTCGGTCTCGAAATGCTCGACATCGGCCACTGGCGGACGCGGCGCTGCATAGTCGCGTTGCCATTCCAGGTAGATGAGGAATCCCAGCATGCCCAGGATCAGCAAAAGCAAAGTTCTTGTACTCATCGACTAATCTGGTTCCTTGTCGGACAACCTGCGCCAGGCCTCATCCAGCTGCAGTCTCAGTTGACGGTTGTCGGCTTGTGCAGCTGCCGACAGCGCAACGACCACGTAGTCTGCATCGGGCAGGCCGGCGCGTGCGTGACGAAACGACTCGCGAATCTGGCGCCGGATCCGGTTGCGATGGACCGCGTTGGATGCTGCCCGCCGTGAAACTGCCATCCCCAGCCGCGGCCCATCTTCCGTACGACGGTCGTTTTGACCGTCAGCAGGAGTGGCCGGGCAGTAATGTATGCGGAAACAGCGGCTATGAACGCGCTGTCGGGCATCGAAGACGCGAGCAAACGCCGCCTTGTCCAGTAACCGGGCCGATCTCGGGAATCGCAGCAATTGCGGCAACCCCACCGCCTCGCGATGTCGATTCAGCGGCTGTTGCTGGCCGCCAGACGCTTGCGGCCCTTGGCCCGGCGTGCATTGATCACGGCACGACCCGAAGCCGTTGCCATCCGGGCCCGAAAACCGTGGCGGCGGGCTCGCTTGAGCCTACTGGGTTGGAAAGTACGCTTCATGACTGAATTCCTCGAGGACTGTACTGATGACATGAAGACCGCTGCAACGCTTGCCAGCAGTGCCTTTGAGACACCTGCTGACCAAGCTTTTATCGGCCATCAACAAAAGGCTTCAATTGTATCGTTTCTGATTACCCCAGGTCAATTCCCTAGCCAGTTTTGCCTGTAAAGCCCGGCGGGGTTAATCCAGGCCCGGGTCATGAATAATCCGGGCCAAGGCAGTCCTTTCCAATCCAGAGATGAGCCTGAAGGGCCTGGTTGATTGAGCGTATTCAGGCGGCTGGGTTTTGGGCTCTGTTGATGGTTTGAAAGAGTTCGCTTTTGGCCTGTTTGAGGCGTTTGGCGGCTTCATTATCGCTGATGGCGTAAGCGATTGCATCGAGCTGCT
>SKQS01000107.1 GCA_007118895.1 Wenzhouxiangella sp. | reverse complement strand
GGGCCTGCTGCAGGTACCAGCCGGCGATCGGGTTGGCCGCGCGCGAGCGCCAGTAAAGCGGCTCGAATCGACCGCGCAGCATCTGCCACAGCGCCGCGCCCAGCCCTTCGCCGCGCGCCTCTGGCGTGACCACGAACTTGTCCAGGTAGGCGATACCGTCCACGCCCTCGGCGATCAGCGCCGCGGCCCGACCGGATTCGGCGATCAGCAGGCCGCGAATGCGCCGACCTTCGAGCCAGTCGGTGCGCAGGCGGCGCTCGAAGCTGGCCTCCAGCAGCGCCTTGAGCTGATGCATGCGTTCGGCCGGAACGTCTTCCAGCCAGTTGATGCGCTCGCCCTTGCGGATCAGCGTGCCGGCCCCGGTGTGGGTGAACAGCTCGCGGGTCAGCTTGGTCGCCGAGGTGATCGAAACAGATGTCTCCGGCGGCAGCCGCTCCAGCATGTCCTTGATCTGGGCCAGCTTCAGTTGCATGCCCGAATGCACCCAGTCCTGGGCGATCAGGTGCTCGTAGTCACCGCTGATCGAAATCGCCGAGATGATGCGGCCGTTCTGGTCCAGCAGCCCGCCGGTACCGGTAATGAAGATGATCTTGTAAGGCTTGACCTCCCAGACCAGCTCGCGGGCGGCGATATCGGCATTGATATTCATGACCTGGCCGGAGGCCGACTCGCCCAGGCAAGCGACCACCGGCAAGGCACCGGCGCGCACCGCCGAGCGCAACGGCTCGGGCTCGATGCTTTCGATCTCGCCGACCAGGCCGAGCCGCTCGCGGTCGGCCAGGCGCGAATTGAACACGCCGTGCAGAATGCCGCGGGCGCGCACCCCGCGCGCCTCCAGCGCATCGACCAGGGCCGAGTTGGCGCGATAGATCACTGGCCGGGCCACGGCCATGACCTCCTCGGTGGTCACCCGCAGACCGTCGCGCTTTTCGACCGGAATCCCGGCCTCGGCCATCGCCTCGTCAAGCTGGGGCCCGGCGCCGTGCAGCACGATCGGGGTCAGGCCCAGCCGGTGCAGGAAGGCAAGGGCCGCGGCCAGCTCGTCAAGCTCGTCGCGCATCACCGCGCCGCCGACCTTGACCACGGCAAAGCGCGCCTCCTCGATGCGCGAAAACTGCTTCAGGTACTGCCGCGCCTCGCGGCTGGAACCCAGCTGACCGAGCAGCTCGATGACGGTCTGGCGGACTTCAGCCATGTTCGACTATCCCCCGGTACAGGCTCATGGCGCGCTTAAGTTGCTCAAGCGCCACCCATTCATCGACGGCATGGGCCTGGGCGATGTCGCCCGGGCCCAGCACCAGGGCGTTGAGGCCGGCATCGGAAAACAGCGAGGCCTCGGTCCAGAAACCGACCGGCTGGCCGATTTGCAGTCCGTGCTGGCCGCAGAAGGCGCGGGCGCCGGCATCGTCGCGCCCGCCGGCCGGCAGCGGTGGGCCGGCAAAGGGCACGGCCCATTCTGCCCAGCGGTCGGCCCCGGCCAGGCCCTTGAGGGCATCGAACAGCTTTTCATTCGACTGGCCCGGACCCAGCCGGGCCGAGTAATGCACCCGCGCATCGCCGGCGATGACATTCGACTTGGTGCCGCCGTTGAAAAGCCCCAGGTTGAAGCAGGTAGGGCGACCCGCTTCGGCCTCGGCCTGGCAGTAGTCCAGGGCGGCAGCCAGCCAGCGGGCAGCGCGGTGGTTGGCATTGTCGTCCAGGGCGCGAAATTCCGAGGAGTGGCCCATAACGCCTGAGAAATGGCCCTTGACCGAGAGAAAGCCGCGATGGGCCAGGATCGCCTCACAGCCGGTCGGCTCGCAGACGACGACCTGGTCCCAGTCGCTGCCGTCCTCGCTTGCCAGGAAGTTGGCCACACAGCAGCCGCCGGCGCCTTCCTCGTCGCTGGAAAACAGCACGGCCATGGGGTGATCGGTGGATTCGGCCACGCTGAGCAGCGCCGCCGCCGCACCCTTGATATCGCACACTCCGCGCCCGTAGGCGCGCTCGCCCTCGATGCTCAATTCAAGCGGCGGCCTGCTCCAGCCCTCGCCGGCCGGCACGGTATCGAGATGACAGTTGAACAGCACTTTCGGCGCACCGCGTCGGGCAAACAGGTTGACATGGCCATCGCCGTAGTCAGTGACGGCCACGGTGAAACCGGCCTGCTCCAGGTGCTCGCGGCAATGGCCAAACATCGAAGCCTCGCCGTCGAAGGCGCGCGGCGGGTTCTGACTGTCGCAGGCCACCAGCACCTTAAGGTGCTGCAGCATCGAAGCCCGGGCAGACATGCTACTTGCGAACTCGCGCGGCCAGCGTGGAGGACTGGCCGATCAGCTTGACAAAGCCTTCGGCTTCTTCGGGTGTCCACGAAGCCGACTGGGCATAGACTGCGCCGGGGTCCTTGAGCAGGTAGCGCGAGCCCACCGCCACGGCGTGCACGCTGCCGCCGGCGGTGGCCAGGCGCACCACGCCAGTCACGTAGCGGTTGGCCGATGCCAGGTACTGTTCCAGGTCGCTCTTGTGCGGCTCGAAGAAAAAACCGGTGTAAACCAGCTCGGCCCAGCGGTTGGCAATAGTCTGCTGGAACTGGTTCTGCAGGCGGGTATTGACTGCTTCTCTCAGTGCACGCTGGGCGATCAGCAGGCCATCGATACCGGGGCACTCGAACACGATCCGCCCTTTCAGGCCAATCGACACATCACCGGTATAGATATGCCGGCCGACGCCATAGGCGCCGAGCTGGCGATTGAGTTCGGCCAAAAGCTCAGGCCCGCTCATGGCCTGGTCATTGAGGCTGACCACCCGTCCCTGGTCAAAGCCCAGCGTAAGCTCCAGCGGCTGCTCCGGCCATTCGGCGCGCGGCCGGCACCACACGTGGGTATCCTCGCCAGGCACGCCGAACTCGTCGATTTCCTGGCCCGACAGCGTCACGCCGAGCAGGTTCTCGTTGATCGAGTAGCGGCTGGCCGAGACCGGCACGTCGACCCCGGCCTCTGCCATCAGCTTCAGCTCATGGGCCCGCACGTTGCTGGTCTCGCGCTGCAGCTGGCGGATCGGGGCATGGATTTCATAGTCGCCCAGCGAGCGCACCGACTGATCGAAACGCAGCTGGTCATTGCCCATCCCGGTACAGCCATGCGCGAAGTG
>SKQS01000143.1 GCA_007118895.1 Wenzhouxiangella sp. | reverse complement strand
GCTCCGACTGCATGCCCCAGCGTGCTCCCAGGCCCCCGATGGACCGGTCTATTTTGGTGGACACGGCCATGACCTCTTCATGCAGGCGCTTGAGTTCAAGCTGGTTTGTGTCCCACTTGCGTCTCTGCTCTTCCCTGTCCTGACGCAGTTCATCCAGCATTTTGTCAAATCGAGATTCGCCCTCAAGCCTAGGGAGGAATTCTCCGCGCAACGCTCTGGCAAGGGTTGCGCAAAATGCAGGATCCTGTTCAATAAGAAGGGGCATTTGCTCAAGTATTTCGGTCTTAATGGATTCCAATGTTGTTGTCATGATATTTCTCCTTTCAATACGATTTTTGATCGTTTCTTGATTAGCACTACAGCGGCACTTTGCGTTAATTATGGCTCTTCCGGTTGAAGCGTACTTTTGAGAATTGAACTGCCTCATTTACATTAAGAAGAAGAATATCTCACGCCCGGCCTGAAGCAGACCTAGAGACGCGGAGCAAGGCATGAGAAAGAAGAAAGCAGGAGGAAGAAATCTAATATTCATATCCACCGAGCCGGTGGCTATGAATAACAAGCTCCCCGCTGTGGCGGAGAACCTTTTTCATTACTGCAACTCGCAGGAATGAAAAAAATGACTTCTCTCTTCTCCAAAGCTCGGCGTCTTCCATGAGAAGTCTTCGAAGCGGACGAGAGACAAATTTCTTATGCCTTACCTTTAATCGGCAGTCAGCATTGTGTTGAGCCTTTTCCGGCTACGTACGCTTGAACCGGATGAATCTTAATTATTACCTGGTCTGGACCAAAAGATATTTTTATTTGCCAAAAAAGCCAATAAAAACAAAATATTATAAAAAAACTTTTGACTGTCCAGATATAAAGAAAAAGCAAAGAAAAAGATTTTTCGCCGCTGATCGCGTCCCGGTGAAACCCTGCTTTGCAGGATGCCTCCGGCATGTTTCACTGGATAAACAGATCTACGCAGATAAGAGAGTTTCTGTGTCTTCTATCAGCGTCAATCAGCGAGATCTGCGGAAAAGGCTCTTCTGCCTTTATTCTTCAAGTATCGAATAAGCCGCTGGGGCCTGACTCACGCAAGCTGCCGATTTAATTACATATTGCTCAAAATGACGCATTTTTTGGGCCTTATAATGCACTCTATTATCGCTCAAGGATCAGACCCTGTATGGCTTCAAAATGCCTGTCCCGCGAGAAGAGCCTGTAGCCGTGCTGAAATGCTGAGGCGGCAATCCATATGTCATTTGTGGGAATGGGTGTGCCTGCGCTCTTGAGTTTGTTTAATATTGAGGCATAAAAAACCGCTGTTTCCGCGTCGATCATATGGAGCGCAACCCTGGGAGAGTCGAGAAAACTTTCAAGCTCCTCCCTGTTCTTATCTTCCCTGCTGCCGCCTTTGAATCCAGAGAGCAGCTCGCCGATGCTGATCGCATTAATTCCTATTCTGTCAATTTTTCTCAGGCAGTCTGCAACCTCCGGGTCTCCTTTCAGGGCCAGGGAGTAGATGTTGGTATCTATTCACCCTTTTCATGACCAGAGTTCCGGGTCTATACGTCTTTCCTGCTCAATTCTGGCTGTGATTTCGCGGAACTCGTCTTCGGACCACCTGCCGAACAGGCCATCCAGGTCACTGTATTTTCTTGAATATTTTTCTTTCTTCTCCAGTCCGAGTTCTTTTCTTATCATCTCCAGGATCAGCTTATTGGTGCTTTTACCCTGCTTTTGAGCTTCCTGTTTCAGCTTTTCTGAGGTTTCAGGGTCTATGCCCCGGAGTGTGATTGCTTTCATAAAACTCCTCCTGCAGTGTCTGTTAAGGACATCATATTGATATCAAAATATAGAACCAACCCCGGGGGGTCAAGCAAAAAAGCTGTTGGTATGAATATGGGGTCGGGCCTTTATGTGGCAAGTTGTGAGGCATTGGGGGTCTGACCCCAAGCTGCTTCTGATATCATTACCGATACATCTATTTTTTGATTGAAGGTATGCGGAAGAATTTATAGTTGGCTGATATCATTGTAAATTTTAAATTATAATTCTGACATATGAAAAGAAAGCAAAGATCAAAGAGATAAATAATTTCAGCCGCTGAAGGCGGCCAAGATAAAGCAAAGAATAAAGAGTAAGAAAAAGATTTTATCCGCTGATCGCGCAGATCTACGCAGATAAGAGAGTTTCTTTGTCATTTATCAGCGTCAATCAGCGAGATCTGCGGAAAAGGCTCTGCCTTCAATACAATTGGGACCGAATTGCAGAGCAGGTTGGGGAGGTGCTTTTGCGTTGCAGAGATGGGCGAGGTCCAAGGTTATAGGTTCAGGGTGGGAAGAGGGAAGAGAAATGCTTAGGAATGCTGGAATGCTGGAATGCTGGAATACTGGGATACTGAAATGCTGGAATGCTGGAATGCTGGAATACTGAAATGCTGGAATGCTGGAATGCTGGAATACTGGAATGCTGGAATGCTGGAATACTGGAATTCTGGAATGCTGGAATACTGGAATACTGGAATGCTGGAATGTTGGAATGCTGGAATACTGGAATGCTGGAATGCTGGAATACTGGAATTCTGGGATGCTGGAATTCTGGGATGCTGGAATACTGGAATGCTGGGATTGAAGAAAGAGAAGAGAAGACAGGCCCACGTAATGTTCCCTTTGGGAATTCAGCTGACCGGGACATGTATGGAATCCGTGTACATCTCGATCCCTAGACGTTCACCTACTTTTTCGGCTTTTGGATCAATCATGGGCGAGATCACAATCATCCGGTCAGTCTGACGGTTATGAAGCTTTTCGTAGAACCTTACCTTGCGCTCAAAAGCGTACATGGCTGCCTTGTCCACTGAAGATTTCAGCTCGCAGGCAATGAGCAGGCCATTTTTAATGATCACATCCAGTTCAACTTGCTCAGGTCGCCCGAACACCTCGCCTGAATGGTCATACTCATTGACATTGAGAACCTGCACCCCAAAGTTTTTTTCCAGTATCCCGGCCAGAGCATTGCGGAATGTCCGCTCCGACTGCATGCCCCAGCGTGCTCCCAGGCCCCCGATGGACCGGTCTATTTTGGTGGACACGGCCATGACCTCTTCATGCAGGCGCTTGAGTTCAAGCTGGTTTGTGTCCCACTTGCG
>SKQS01000127.1 GCA_007118895.1 Wenzhouxiangella sp. | reverse complement strand
GCCCTGTGCATTCAGGGCAACCTCAACTCCTCTGATCGATCCTCCTGAATCCGGTATAGACTAAGGATGGCCGCCTGGTTTCCCTTGACCTTTTGGCGATCCAGAACGATTTGCTCCCCCCCGGTGTTCGTGAATTCAATGAATTCATCGCCTTCGCCCGCCTCCACGAGCTTAATTAGATGTTTGAGATTCCGGACTTCTTCGCCGTTGACGGCATCAATCAGCCAGTGCTTTTCGTCGTGGTACCCCTGGTTGACGTCAGCGGCCAGCACCTTCAACAGAACCACCACCTCGTCCTGGTCCTCGGTGACGTAGTTCTGGTCCAGTTGGGTGACGAGCTGTCTGGGCGCTGTGTTACGCCAGTTGGGTCCCCAGCGGAGTAGTAGGTTCTTGTTCAGCGGAGCGAAAACGACCCCGCCATAAATGTAGTAGGTGGGCATGACGTCATACACCTCCATGGGGACCAGCCAGTTCTGCTCCATGGGGTGCGTCAGGTCGACCTGCAACGTCTTCAATATCCCGTCGCGCAAGAGCTCGATTTCCACCGAATCCCCCAATTGCTTCCTCTGCACGGGGTACGAAAAGCTCGTTCGTTCCTTGGGTCGGAATTCCACCGTTCCGTCGTCAGCGACGGGTTTGCCGTCAATGCGTAGCAGTACGTCGCGTTTACGGAGTATTCCGTCCGAGGAGGAGTTGTGGACGACATGGACGATGAGTACGCCGCTTTGTTCATCCTCCATGCTGTAACGCCGCCGGAGGTCCGGGTTCTCCATCTTTTGGAAGTGGATTCCCAGACCCGGAATCCCGCTACGCTCGCCGGTTTGGATGTCGGTCAGGAAGTGCTCGATAATTGGTGCGGGCACGATATAGCCGATACTCGTCGCGCGGGGGACGCCTTGCATGGCCACCCCCACGATCCGGTCGTCCACAATCGCCGGCCCGCCGCTGTTGCCTGGATTGATGGCGGCATCGATCTGCGCCGCCAGTAGCGGTACGGAACTATGGACATAGGTTTGATGTTCGATGCGCGAAATGACCCCCTTGGTGATGCTGAGCGTGTCACCCCCCATCGGGAATCCGTAGACATTGACCTCTTCCTGGGTGTCCGGCAACGGGCCGAAGGATAGTGGTTCGACGCCCTCGAAAAAAGTGGGATCATCGACCGTCAGCAGTGCCAGGTCCGCTGTATGGGAGACATACAAGACGCGCGCCTGATAGCGACGTGAATCACCGAAGCGGCGCACTTGGATAAATGTCTGGTCCCGCACCACGTGCCCGTTGGTCAGAATGCGCTGCCCCTCGATGATCGCCCCGGAGCCCGTGGAGGATTGGGTGCCGCGCATGCTCCAGGGATTATAATAATCCGGCGTGTTGTGTACCGCGTAGACCTTTATGATCGCCTCCCGCACACTCTGGGTACGCTCCTCCGCCCGCGCTACCGAGAGGGAGAATACGGTTACCGCGATGATCCATGCTTGCGTGAGGGTTGTCCCGCCGGAGAGCCGGGACCGCGCCGTGCTTTGCCGGGTGCCACGTCGACTGAAGGCTCTTTCTATCAATGTTCTCCGTATCGTTCTGGAAATTGCGCGCATCTTAAACATACATGGTTTCCTATAGTTAATTGAACGGGGATGATCCTACCACACAATTCCGGACAAATCCACCCCGCCGTTTGGGCGTCTACATCCTCGTTCACACTTCACTTCCTGAGTCCCGGATTGGAATCGCCCCATCCGTCTTGGCCACCCTTTGAAAAACTTCCGGATCACCGGGACGGTTCGCCCCACCATTGGTATATCGCTGCAAAACAGGTAAGGCGCGGCGTCCTCCGTTCGCCGATCAATGTGCCGGCCTCCGCCTTGCAATTTCCGTTTAGATTCTTCCAGAGGAAGAGGATACAAAAAAGCGTACACTCGAATCTCTTCGGTTGCGGGGGATATCTGCATTGGGTGCCGATATTTTGTGCAACGCACAACGGCATTTTGTGCATTTCTTTTTTGTTTAAAATGAGGGAGACTCCTCCATTCACGACGTGATGATCCGGCCGGGCTCCGGTCGATGTGCAACAGAAAAGGGATACTGCTATGAAAATACTACGGATTCGATTTTGGGGTGCCGGTCTGGTGGGCTTGTGTTTCGCCTGTTCCTGCGCGTCCGGGGACGCCGCCGCCGTGCAGGCGACGGCGCTGCTGTGCGAGTACCGTGAGAATCCGTTAGGTATCGATGTCGTCGCGCCGAGGCTGAGCTGGAGGTCGGAAGACGGGGGTCGGAGGTCGGAAGTCAGGGGGGTTCGGCAGGCTGCGTATCAGATTCTGGTGGCTTCGAGCGCGGAGCTGCTGGCGCGGGACGAGGGGGATTTGTGGGACAGCGGCAAGGTGGAGAGCGATCAGAGCCTCCAAATTGAATACGCAGGCGTTCCGCTCGAATCCCGGATGCACTGTCATTGGAAAGTCCGCGTCTGGACTGATTCCGCCCTGAACCCCGACCCCCGCCCCCTGAACCCTTCGGCCTGGAGCGCACCGGCCCTGTGGACGATGGGCCTGTTGGAGCCGGACGACTGGTCGGCCCAATGGATCGGCTATGACGCGGCGTACGACCTGTCCGAGGAGGAACAGGCGGACGATCGGCTGCTCAACATCGGCGGTCTAGGCTGGGTGCAGATTCCCGGTGCCCACGGTCGCGAGAGCGTGGACACCGGATTCCGTCGCCTCGTGGAGCTGCCCGCGGACCGCGCGCTGCGGCGGGCGGTGCTGGTGCTCTACGCCTTCCATTACTGCGAGGCGTCGGTCAACGGCACGCCCGTCGGGACGGCCGCTTTCTGGGAGCAGACGTCGCGGTTGGATGTGACCGACGCGCTGCGCACGGGCGACAATGTCGTGTCGCTCGTAGTCGAACAGACCGATCCGCACCGGCCGGCGGTCATCGGGCGGCTGGTGATGCAGTTCGAGGCGGGCCCCGATGTGATCGTACCGGTTGATCAAACCTGGAAGGTCTCGCAGGATCTGCCGGCCGGCTGGGATGGCTTGGATTTCGACGACTCCGCTTGGCCCGCGGCCGAGCGGCTGGGCGGCCAGCCGTGGAACGGTCCGCCGCCGGTGGCTGACCTGAAGCGCGTGCCCGCGCCCTATCTGCGGCGGG
>SKQS01000226.1 GCA_007118895.1 Wenzhouxiangella sp. | reverse complement strand
TACTGGTGGCCGGCCGCTTCGAGATTCGCCTGAATGCCGACAACAATGCCGGTAGCGCAGGCTCAACAGAAAACATGACACTGCTGCTTGAAGCCTTCGACCTGCGAGCCATGGCTGCCTATGAGGGTGAGAATCTCGATAGTGAAGGCCTGGTCAGATTTCTTCCAGACCTGCCGGGCGGCGGCTGAGCCAGCTTCTTTCCCGACTTGTTGCAGCCAGTCAGTACAGCAGGCTGGTCCAGCGCCCGGCCGATTTCAGCTGGTCCTTGCGCGCTGCCCAGGCCTCGGCGCCGCCGGCGGCTTCTGCCATCGCGATATCGAACTGCTCGCCGACCCAGTTCAGTCCGGCCAGGTAGACGTGGACCTCGGGCTCTGAAAGCAGCTTCCAGACCTCTTCCTGGTGTGAACGGATAGCTGCGCTCAAGTCTTCCCTGTCGCCCCAGGCCGGTCGCGGACTGAGTACCTCCACCGAAGAGAGCGCGGCGGAGCGCTCCGATATCTCGGCCACATCAGCCCTGTAAACCGACTCCAGGCCGGTGCGCGCGCCGTGGAACAGCATCACCTTGCCCTGCCAGTCGCGTTCCTCGAAGAGTTCTCGCAGCATGGCGCGGAATGGGGCGATGCCGGTACCCAGGCCGATGATCAGCAGCGGCGTGTAGGGATCGCTCGGAATCAGGAACGGCAAACCCACCGGGCCGGCCAGCGGCAGCTCGCTGCCTTCGGCCAGGTCGCACAGATAATTCGAGGCGATACCCGGAAAGCGGTCGCCGCTGTAAGGGTCGAGGAAACTGCAGCGGCGCACGCACAGGGTGAAGCGACCGGGTCCGAGCTCGGCGGGCGTGCGTGCCACCGTGTAGAGACGCACATGCTGTTGCTGGCCGAACTCGTGCGGGCCTGCCAGCGACACGGCCACGCACTGACCGGCGCGAAAGTCGCGCTCGGCATCGCCGGCCTCCAGCAGCAATTCTCGCACTTCATCACGCGCCTGCGGTGGCGTCAGGGCGGCGTTGTTGATCAGTTTCGCCGTCCAGGTTTTGCCCAGATCAAGGTCCTCGATTTTCATGACTCCCACTCCTCTTTGATTGACTCGGTGTCGCCGGCCTGGCGCCGACGTGGACAGTCTGCACGGCAGCTGCAAGCCCCTCCGCAATAGCCTGGCCGCTCCAGGCCGTCCTTGCCGGCCGGTTCACCCATGCAGGCGATCCAGGCCCGCTGAACGGCAAACCAGACCAGGCACATGGCCACCAGCAACAGCGGTCCGATCAACAGCTGGCTCATGCTGTTCCCCCGATGCCGGCAAAGCCGGTGAAGGCCAGCGAAAGGATGCCGGCCAGCACCAGGGTGACGGCCACGCCCTTGACCGGGTCAGGCACATCGACCAGGCGCAAACGCTCGCGTATGCCGGCCATCAGTACCAGGGCCAGGGTGAAACCCACACCGGCGCCCAGGGCGAACACCAGGCCTTCGGCAAGGCCGTAGTCGCGCCGGGTCTGGAACAGCGCCACGGCAAGGATGGCGCAATTGGTGGTGATCAGCGGCAGGAAGATGCCTAGGGACTTGAACAGCGCTGGACTGGTCTTGCGCACGAACATCTCGACCAGCTGCACGGCCGAGGCGATCACCACGATATAGCTGATCAGCGCGAGGTATTCGGCCCCGATCATGCCGAGCAGGCGGTTGATGGCCCAGGCGCAGAGCGAGGCCACCAGCATGACGAAGGTGACGGCCAGGCCCATGCGGCTGGCGCTTTGCAGCTGCGCCGAAACCCCCAGGAAGGGGCAGATGCCCAGGAAGTAGGCCAGCACGAAATTGTTGACCAGGGTGGCATTCAAAAACAGCGCCCACAGTTCGGCTTCGTTCATGCGCGCAGCTCCCGCCGGCTGAAGCGCCGGTCAAGCAGGGTGAAGGCGATGACCAGCATGGCCAGAGTGAAGAAGCCGCCGCCCGGCATCTGCATGACCTGCCAGGGCTCAAACTGTTCCGGCATCACACGGTTGCCGAACAGTGTGCCGAAGCCCAGCACTTCGCGCAGGCTGCCCAGAGTGACAAGCCCCAGCGCAAAGCCGGCGCCGGTGCCCAGTGCATCAAGGGCTGCCACCGACACCGGCTGGCGCGAGGCCATGATCTCGATGCGGCTCAAAATCATGCAGTTGACCACGATCAGCGACAGGAAGGCACCCAGGGCGCGGTGCAGCTCAAGGGCAAAGGCCTCGATCAGCATGTCGGTCAGGGTCACGAAGGTGGCAATGATCAGTACGAAACAGGCCAGGCGCACCTGCGGCGGGATGATGCCTCTGAGTGAGGAAATGACGATTGCCGAAGCCAAAAGCACCGAGGCCGTGGCCAGGCTCATGGTCAGGGCATTGACGGCGGTATTGCTTACTGCCAGCACCGGGCACATGCCCAGCGCCTGCACCAGGATCGGGTTTTCGCGCCAAAGCCCGGCCCGGAGTCGCTGCGCCCCGTTTTCAGTTTCGGTCGATGTGATCGCGTCAGCCACCTCGACCTCCGGCCAGTTCATCGAAGTCCTCGCGCAGGATGGGCAGCCAATCGGCCAGGCTACGGTTGATAATGCGAGTAACGGAGAATACGGACACCGTGGCACCGCTTATGGCATCGACCTCGCCGGCCTCGAAGCGCGCGTTGTCGCGCACCTGCAAGTCTTTCAGACGATTCTGCTCGTCGAACGGCAGCTCGATGCGGGTGAAACTGTCGACCCACGCCTTGTCGTCGGTAATGACCGTGCCTATGCCCGGGGTCTCGCGCGAGGCGACCACGCGCATGCCGGTCAGGCGATCCAGATCCGGGCTCACGCCAACGACCAGCTCGATGGTGTCGACATAGCCCATGCCGCTGCCGGCAATGGCTGCGCCTACCGGCCGGCCGCGTCCATCCAGTCCAATGAACAGCTCATGGCGGTCGTCGTCTCCGCTCAATCTGGGTCGGCCGTCGGCGTCTCGCGTGTAGATCAAGTAGTTTTCCGCGCCCGGCATGACCGACAGCGCCGCCTCGCCGAGCTGACCGCCTCTCTGGGCCATGACCATGGGTCGAGTCCATTCGTGTACCGCGGCGATGGTCAGGCCAGCAACCAGGGCAATCGCCACCAGGACCGCCTGGATGCGCAGCACCGAGCCGACGCCGCCTGGGCCGG
>SKQS01000082.1 GCA_007118895.1 Wenzhouxiangella sp. | reverse complement strand
TTCAACGTCCGTCCGCAGCGCTGCCCCCCGGCCACCGCCTATGAACGCTTTACCCCGGAAGGCCCGCTGGCCCTGCTGCCGCAGCCGGCCGGCCGGCTTGGCGTGGTCTGGATCGACAGCGTCGAGGCCATCGAGACGGCAAAATCCTGGTCGGACAACCACCTGCTGGACCGGCTCCAGGCCCGCTTCGGGCCCGGACTGGGCCAGTTTGCAGACCCCGGCCGACGCGCCAGCTACCCGCTGGCCCTGCATCGCACGCCCTGGCCCATCGCCGAACGGGTCGTGGTCATCGGCAACGCCGCCAATACCGTTCACCCGGTCTCGGCCCAGGGCTTCAACCTGGGCCTGCGCGATGTCGCCGCACTGATCGACTGCATTGGCGCTGCCGAGGACCCGGGGGCTGCAGAAACCCTCAATGCCTACGCCCGCCAGCGCCAGGACGACCAGGAACAGACCGTCAGCTATACCGACACCCTGGCCCGGGCCTTTACCAACCCGCTGCCGCCGGCCCGCCTGGCCAGCGGCCTGGGCCTGGCCCTGCATGCCGCCTCGCCGGCACTCAGGCGCCGCCTGGTTCAGGCCGCGATGGGTTTTCGCGAACCGGTCAGCGAGCTGGCCAGGGATTCTTCGGGCCACAAAGCGGGAGCCAATCAACCCGGGGGGCAAGCCCCGGAACGGCAGGCTGCCCGATGAGCGCGGCATTCGACGTCCTGGTCATCGGCGGCGGCGCCGTCGGCGCGGTGTCCGCCGCGTTGCTGTCAGACGACCGCCAGCGCCGGGTCGGGTTGATCGACCTCAAGCGCCCGCAAATGCCTGATGCGGATAGCGATTTCGACCCGCGCGTGGTCGCCATCAGCCCCGGCTCGCGCAATATCCTTTCCGCCGTTGGCGCCTGGCAGGCCGCGCCGCCCGACCGCCTCGCCGCGTTTACCCGCATGAGCGTGCACTCAGGCTCCGGCAGCATCGAATACCGCGCAGCCGAACACGGCCTGCCCTGCCTGGGCTGGATCGCCGAGATCCCTACCCTGGCGGCGGCGGCCTGGAGCGCGCTGGAAACTGCCGGCCGGGTCGAGCTGCTGGCCGGCAGCCGACTGGAAAACATCGACTTCGGCCGCGACCGGATCACCCTGACGCTGGCCGACGGCACCCGGCTCACCGCTCGTCTGGTGGTCGCCGCCGACGGCGCGCGCAGCCGGCTGCGCCGCCTGGCCGAGATAGAGACCGACAGCTGGCACTACAACCAGCACGCCGTCATCGCCCATGTCGAATGCGAGCGGACCAACCCCGGGCAGTGCTGGCAGCGCTTTACCGACGACGGCCCGCTGGCCTTTCTGCCGCTGCCCGACGGGCGCTCTTCCATCGTCTGGTCGCTGCCCAGCGAACAGGCAAGACAGCTGCAAGGCGCCGGCAACCGAGCCACCCGACGCGCGCTCAACCGCGCCGCAGACGATCTGCCGTTCGGCCGCGTGGTCGCTGTCGGCCAGGTGTACGCCCTGCCGCTGATCCGGCGCCAGGCCAGAAGCCTGGTAGACGGCCGGCTGGTACTGGCCGGCGATGCCGGACGCACCGTTCATCCGCTGGCAGGCCAGGGCCTGAACCTGGGCCTGCTGGATGCCGCGGCGCTGGCCGAAGTGCTGGACGACTGGACACCGCGCCAGGACCCCGGAGAGTCCCTGGCGCGCTACGACCGCTGGCGCACCAGCGCCGGCGCCATGGTCGCCAACGGCCTGCACGCCATCAACGAGCTGTCGGCCGAGCGCACCGGCCTGGGTCGACGCCTGATGGGCCTGGGCTTTGCCGCCGGCGCCAGGCTTTGGCCAGCCCGCGAGCTGTTCGTGCAGCGCGCCTGCGGACTGGATGCCGACAGCCCCCGACTGGCCCGGGGCCAGAACGGACGATCGGCAGCGTGATCAGCCCCCTGCGCGCAGCGGTCTACCTCACCGCCGGCGCCGTCCTGATCAGCTTCTCGGCCATCTTCGCCCGGCTGGCCGACGTCGCCCCGACCACCTCGGGCTTCTACCGCATGTTCTTCGGCGGCCTGACCCTGGCCATCCTGCTTGCCCTGCGCCCCAACTTGAGAATCGGCTGGCGCGACAACCTGCCCGCCTCGGTGCTGATCGCCGCCTTCTTCACCGCCGACATCTGGTTCTGGCACCAATCCATCTTCTACATCGGCCCCGGCCTGTCGACCCTGCTGGCCAACTTCCAGGTCTTCATGCTTACCCTGATCGGCATGGTGTGGATGAAGGAACGGGTCGGCTGGCGCTTTGCCACGGGCTTAGGCCTCGCCATGGCCGGCCTGTGGCTGCTGTTCGGCCGCGACTGGGCCGAGCTCACCCCGGAGTTCCGCCTTGGCATCTACTTCGGCCTGCTCACTGCCCTGGCCTACGGCTTCTACATCCTGAGCCTGCGCGGCTACCAGATCAGACACCCGCATATCCGCCCCGAGGCCCGGCTGGCCCAGGTCAGCATCCTGTGCTGCCTGATGTTAGGGGCCATCAACCTGATCGAAGGCAACAGCTTCGCCATCCCCGACACCGAATCACTGCTGTCGCTGATCGCACTCGGCGTGTTCTGCCAGGTCTTCGGCTGGCTACTGATCACCCGCAGCATGCCCTTCCTCCCCGCCGCACTGATCGGCCTGCTGCTTTTGATTCAGCCATCGGCCTCCATCCTCTGGGACATGCTGATCTTCGGCCTGAGCCTGACCTCCGGGCAATGGCTGGGCGCCACCCTGGCCCTGATCGGCATCTACTTCGGTTTCCGCTCCGCCGCCCGCCGCAGCCGCGCCTGAAACCACAGCACCCCAACCCACTGGACCTGAACCGAAAAATGCGGTAGCTTCACCCAAGGCATGCAGCAAAAGGCCATGGGGAAATGCCGCCAGCACCCAACATCCAGCCACAGCACTCCCAGCAACCGGGCACACCGCAATCAGTCCCTGCGGACCGTGGATATACAGCACCTCTCGACAATATCAGGCGCGCTCAATATTCAGATTTTTGTTTGCATTCCGCGCCTTATAGGCGGAATCGAGAGAATATTTGGTGCTATAAAGCGTTTCGTTTCCCTATTCGCTACAGTAGCGATTTGCAAACTATTTGTTAGTTAAATGCCAATCATGAAATCTGGCCTTGTGATTACAGCGCTCATT
>SKQS01000046.1 GCA_007118895.1 Wenzhouxiangella sp. | reverse complement strand
TCCGGGTTGCTGACCGGCGGATATTCGGCACCGAGGTCGCGCATCTCGAAGCGGGTCTTCTGTTCAGTCTTTTTCAGCAGATCCTGGGAGTAGGCGGCAAATTTCTCGAGATAGTCGATTCCGCAGTTTGAGCAGGCAGAAAGATCGCCAACGACCAACAACTGCCCCCGCGCCCGGGTAATTGCGACGTTGAATAGGTTGGGCGTCTTGCGCATGAAGCCCAGTGCGCCTGAGCTGATGCCGTCAGCCACCACAGGCGAAAAAACCATCAGGTCACGCTCGTCGCCCTGAAACTTGTGTACCGTATCCACCAGCCAGTCGCGGCTGGCCAGCTCTGAGCTCAGCTCCTGGTCCTCGTTGACCAGCTTCCGGACGAGGTTGGCCTGGGCGCGGAAGGGGGACACCGCCCCGATTGAACCTTGGTAGCCCCGGTCCAGAACCAGGTTGCGCAGCTCAGCGACAACCTGCCTGGCCTCCGCGGAGTTCTCAGCGCCCCCGAGCGCCGGACGGATTGCCCTGCCGCGCACATCAACCCAGCGCACGCCAGGGTCCTTGGCGGCCGGCCGCATCAGGTTGTTGTAGCGTGTTGCGACACGCAGGCGGCCCTCATAAAAGGCCTTGTTGGAAAAATCGATGATGTCGCTATGGCTGCGGTGATGGTCACGCAGACTGATGATGTCGCCGCCGTCGACCAGCCCCGCCGCCAAGTCGAAGAGCGAGTTGTAGGAGTAGGCCCAGTGCGCAAACTCGGCCACCAGTTCATGTTTCTCGAGCAACTGCTGGTCCTGACCCCGCGGCAGCGAGCTGATGTGGGATAGCTGCTTCGGGTCACCTATGATTACTGCCTGCTTGGCGCGGAACAGCAGGGGCAATGCCGACGCAATATCGCACTGGCTGGCCTCATCGATCACCACCAGGTCAAAAAAACCAGCCTCGAAAGGGATCTTGCCCCGGGCTGACAGGGCGGTGGTTGCCCAGCAGGGCAGCAGATGTGCGGCCTCCTTGAACAGAGCCCGGTACTGCTTTCCGACTTCCGCAGAAAGCCGTTCACCGGGCCCCGTATCAATCACCATTTTCAACAGTGAGTTGTAGCGATTGAGCTTTTGCCGGTCCTGTCTCTCGAGGGATGCGGGCTGCTTCACCAGCCAGCTTTGCCACAGTGCCAGGGCATTCTCGGAGAGTACGCGGATTTCCTTGGCCTGTTCGGCATGGATTTCCTCCAGACGGGGCGCCTCTCGCAGTTCCTCGAGCGCGTTGAAATAGCCCTTGGCGCTCTCGAGCAGATCCAGACGAGTCTTCAGCTCTCGCTGGAAGGATCGCCATTCCACCAGATTGTTCTCGGTTGGGTTGGCCTGTGGGCGCTCGATGCCGAGCAATTTGTTGTTCCTTGGTAGTTCGGCGACCGCAGTATGCAGTGCATTCAGGCGCTCCTTCCGCTTGAAAGCCCAGAGCAGCCGTTCGAGCAACGGCTGGCGGTCTCGGGTGGCGGAATCGATAGCCACCGCCAGGCGCTGGCTGACCTGAATCAGGCTGGACAGATCCATGTCCCGAACGGTATTGAACTGCTTTTTCGAGAGCGCCTCGCGAACCTGCTCAGCAGCCTGCTCCAGGGCGTCGACCTGGTTGCGCAGGGTAACCAGTTGTTCGGTCCGGGCATCCAGCTCAGTCATCCGCCGCTCGATCCGCCGATGCGCCGCCAAGGCGTCTTCGTAGTCCTGCAGGTCTGCCTCTGTCGCCGTCCCAGACAGCATCGACAGCAGATATTCGGCCAGCCGGGTCTGGTAGTTTTGCGACCCGACTCTCAGCAGCAGCGGGCGCGATCCAAGGCTGTTGACGCGGGTCTCGACCACATCCACGGCCTTGTTGTTCTTGCTGGCAAACAAGACCCGTTTGCCGCGCCAGGCGGCATTGATCAAGAGGTTCGTGACCACCTGGGATTTGCCGGTCCCAGGCGGGCCGGTCACGATGGTGAGCTTTCGCTCGAATGCTTTCTGGATGGCCTGTCGCTGTTCGGTATTGAGCGGCAATACTTCGATCAGGGGGCGGGCCGCGGCATCGGTCGCTGAACCGCCCTCGCCCCAAATCCAGTCCCCGAGTACGGTGTTCTTGAACCTGGATTCCGGCAGCCGCGCCAACTGCTTTAGTTCGGACTCCAGGCCTTGAGTGAACGGCGAGCGTTCGGCCAGGATCAGGACGGCCCGGTTATAGATTCCGGCCTGCTGGACCTCGGCCAGGGGCGGTTCATTACTGAGCTGCTCCGAATCGGGTGCCGCCACCCAGGGCCACTCCGGGCGCACATTTTGCAAACGCATGGCCAGCTCATCAAGCTCTGGCGGCTCAGTCTGACCCGTCAGGCCGAGTTCTTCCTCCAGATGGACGAGCTCCTCGACCAGGGTCTCGCGCTGGTTCTGGGTCAGATTTTGCAGGGCAGTCTGATTGAGAATCGGAAAATGGCTCTCCAGCGAGGGTTCCCGATTTGCACCATCGATGGTTACCGGGAACAGGAAGATGGGCTCCACAAAAAATCCCCGCCAGCCCTTGGCCGAGCGATGGGCGCGCAGAGCCGTTGGATAGCCGAAGAATACCTCCATGCGGCCCTTGTCGTTGCGGCGCCGTTGCAGCAGTTTGCGAGCTGCCGGCTCCTGAAAAATATCGCCCTCCTGCGGTAGCAGGTTCAGTTCGACGTAATCGGGATCGCCGTAACGACTGGCGGCAAAGGTCGCCACCCCACGCTCTTCCTGGCCCATGCAGGCCAGGTAATACCGCGCCAACCGCGCCAGGGCTGTCTGGGCATAGTCGACTGCCGCCGTGGGGCCGGTCGCCGGCGCGTGGGCTCGCGTGTACCAGCGATATCTGGAGTCCTGATAGAGCTTGTCGCTGAGCGGGCCGTATAGGACGCTGTTGACGGTCTTCCGGTCCAGCTCAAGCTTTTGTCCGATTTCACGCGCCAGAAGGCCGGATTCGCGCTCCAGCAGGTCCAGAATTTTTTTTGTCAGCACTTTGTCGATCATTGCGGCTTGATAACCCCTTCGAGCTTGTCGAAGGCCTCCAGTACTCGGCGCTGGGTGCGGTATTCGCCGAATTCGGCGATTTCCTTGCGCTTGAGGCCGGGGAAGGTGACCGAGGGGTAGTCCGGGCCCATGACGTCAGCCGGGTCGAGGATGTAGC
>SKQS01000081.1 GCA_007118895.1 Wenzhouxiangella sp. | reverse complement strand
TAAAACGCAGTTCTGATCCAAAAGAAACCGCAATCTGCTCTTCTACCAGGTCAATGCCATATCTGCATTCGGTTATGCCATGCTCCACCTGCAGTCTTGTGTTGACCTCAATGAGGTATGGACTGCCCTGTTCGTCAACAAGAAACTCCACAGTTGCCAGAGCATGATAGTTGACCGCCTTGACAAGTTTTCTGGCATACTCCTTAAGCTGCTCCCTGAGCTCCTCGGTCATGCGGGGCCACGGAGACGGAGTTATCTCTACAAGTTTCTGGTGATTGCGCTGCAGAGTACAATCACGTTCATCAAAGGCAAAAACATTGCCGTACTTGTCAGCAATAACCTGGATCTCGATATGTCTGACAGACGTTAGAAGCTTTTCAACATAGAGCCTGGGGTTGCCGAAGGAAGCCTGGGCCAGAGCCGAAGCCTTGACATATGCCCGCTCAAGCTGTTCTTCTCTGAAAACTTCGTAAATGCCTCTGCCTCCGCCGCCGCCCTCGGCCTTGAGCATAACCGGAAAACCGATTTCATAGGCCAGGTCCAGGGCTTCTTCTACGGTCACAGCCCCTTCTGAGCCCGGGACTACAGGAACCCCGATTTTTTTGGCCAGATTGCGAACCGCTACTTTATTGCCCAGTGTTTCCATAGCTTCGGGATCAGGTCCAATAAATACCATCCCGGCTTCATGGCATTTGGTGGGGAAGGAATAATCCTCAGAAGCAAAACCCCATCCTGGATGAATAGCCAGGACATCAAGGCTTTTGGCCCTGGAAATAATCCTGTCTATATCAAGATAAGCCCTGGGATTTTTCCCCAGAAGAAGAAGTTCCTGAGCGCCTGAGGTGAATGGAGCAGTTTTGTCCACATTTGTAGCAGTCATCATGGGAGTGGCATGAAATACCTCCCTTATGGATCTGACAATCCTTCTTGCTGGAATGCCCCGGTTGGCTACAAGTATCCTCTTGCCTTTCAATTCAGAAACAATCTGTTCAAAACTTTTGACGCTCATCTGAAAATATCTCCTTTTAAAGTAAAAACCATTAAATAATCATCTTGAGAGTTCAATGTTCTTGGTTCTTCGTTCTTGGTTGTAAGAAATAAAGTAAATAAATTTGCATAGATACCTGGTCTGGACCAAAAGATATTTTGATCTGCCAAAAAAGCCAATAAAAACAGAATATTACAAAAAACTTTTGACTGCTCAGTAATCATAAGTTCTGCTTTAATAAAATGAATACACTGTCACAAGCGCAACCTGGTTAAAGCAATGCCAAAAGCTCAAAATAACCGGGCAATCCATCAGTACTTCATTTGCCTGATGCTGCCACCAGCCAGACGGACAATCCCTGATGGCCGACCGAGAATTATTTCACCCTTGTTGCCAATCCCTTCCAAAATACCTTCATGCAAATATCCGCCGGACTCAATGCAGACTTTTTCACCGATTAGCCATAAATTAGAATTAATTTCAGGAATAAAGTCAATAAATGAAAAATTACACAATATATCTTCATACAATATATGGGCTTGGTAAACAAGCTTTGCCCAAAGCTCATCTATGGGCCAGTCTGCAAAGAACGCCTTGAGGTGGCCGGGTTCTGTCAAACTGCACTCATGCACCTCATTTCTTTCAGGACAGCTAATCAGGTTAAGCCCTATGCCTGCTACAATCTGGCTGCCTTTTTCTTCAATCAATATGCCGCCGACTTTTTTATCGTGATATATCAAATCATTGGGCCATTTAATATATACCTGAATACCCAAACCCTGCAATACCCTGGTAAAAATCAGCCCAACAATAAGGGACAGAATGCTGCTGCATTCACGTGACTTAGGAGGTGGTATCATCCAGGCTGCAAACAGGTTGCCTGTGAGTGACTGCCATTTTCGGCCCATTCTTCCGCGCCCTCGGGTCTGGCATCTGCACAGGACTGAGTCACCTGTGGTCATGCTGTTTTTCATGATAAGCTCCCATGCCGCATCAAGGCTGGATGAGCAGGTATCAAATATAAAAACTCTGCACATGCACGGCTTTCGTGAAAACAGTTTCGGACCTGGAGCCAATGAGAATAGCCTGTACTCTTCCTTAAAAAGTTCACCAACACTATATATAGATATGCTGTTCACATCTGAACCACTTTCTTACTGCTTTGGTAAATGCAATAAACTGCACTTTACCCATTCATTGAATATTTTTTGTAATTAAGTTTGACTATTGTTAATGATCTAACTAAAATATACAATATAAAGGGTAATATCCGATGAGTGGCTGAAAATATAAGGTTTATGGAGGAGATAATGAGAGTTCTTGTAGTTGAAGATGATATCGCCAGCAGGATGGTGCTGGTAAAGATTCTTTCCGATTATTTTGACAGCGAGAGTGCAGAAAACGGCTTGCAAGCTGTGGAGATGTTTCGTGATGCCTTGGAAAACAACAACCCTTATGACCTGATTTTTATGGATATCATGATGCCTGTCATGGATGGCCAAAGTGCCCTTAAAGCTATCAGAGAAATTGAGAAAAAGATGGAAGTGCCCATAGGCAATGAAGTCAAGGCTATTATGACAACAGCCCTTTCAGACACCAAAAATGTCACAGATGCTTTTTTCCAGGGTCAGGCTGACGCATATATTTCCAAACCCATAACCAGAGATAGTGTATTGGATTCATTAAAAGAAGTTGGGCTTATCCATTAAACTTTCTTCTTCTATCCCCTGCATACTGATTACTCTTTCTATTCTTTGAACTGCAATAAACCATAAAGATGCACTGCCCATTCCCACCCGAGTCCAACTTTATTTTCACAAAAACATACCCTAATGCGAGCCGTGCCCGCAACCAAATCTTAAGAAAAGAATGCTGCACCATAGCTGGGACAGTCCCCGCAACTCACATTTCGATTTGCCAAAATTGGTGCTTGCGAGGGAAAAAAGCATGTACCGGGAACTAGATCCCAGCGAGGGACAGTCCCAATGCCGAGCTACTATTCCCGCTTGTATCTCAAATTTTTTTGTTTTTTGTTACTGTAATGAACGAGTATGTCTAAAGGTAGGGAGTAAAGAGCCAGCAAAATGAGTCTCTCAACCTTTCCGGGATGATCCTGGAATCAACTTCCAGAAGGGTGACCTGCTCAGATTTGGCTATTTTTTCATGAAAGTGTTTTTTTA
>SKQS01000246.1 GCA_007118895.1 Wenzhouxiangella sp. | reverse complement strand
CCAGGTGATCTTTTCCCCTGTACACTGCTTTCCCCAGTTTTCCAATGCATACCACTGAGTTGATCCAAGAATCTGTTGTATGCTCTGCAAAGATATCTGAGTATGGAGTATGGACAGGGTGCTTGATGTCTCTCTGGTGTTGCCCGTCAGATTTTGAATTGAGCATGTCCCATAGCTCAATATATCGATCAATTATCAGGGACCAGTCATATTGCCGGGCATTCTGTCTCCCGTTGTCTACTGTCTTTTGCCGGAGTTGAGGATCGGCAATAAGTCTGGCCAGGGTTCTGGCAAGGGCATGCAGGTCAACAGCACAGCTTTGAGCCAGCAAAAGATGTGATTCACTATCATAGACAAGGGGAGCCAGTTCATCAATATAATCAGTATTGTCAGGCCCAAGGGTGGGGATGAGGAACCCGTTTTCCTGATGGTCAATGAGTTCTCTGTAGCCGTTGTAATCAGATGCCACTACAGGCAGGCCTGCGGCCTGGGCCTCCAGTATGGTCAGTCCAAAAGTCTCCTGCGGGTTGTCAGCCAGGGACACAAATATATCCGAATTATGCAGAAGGTTTTTTTTCAGCTTGTTGTCAGGGTTGGGAACAATTCTTATTTCCAATCCAATATTTCGAGCAAAGAGAGACAACTTTTTTACAGTGTCGTCTTTTTGATCCATTCCTCCAGCCAGCACCAGCCTTGTCTTGCCTAAATCCAGGCCATAAATCCCTGCAAGTTGAAAACCCCTGAGTATTGGCAGGATATCCATCTTTGAATAGCAGGATATCCTGCCCAGGCAGAGAATATTGACCTTATGCTTATCTAATATGCCGGCAGGTATCTTTGATTCGGTAAGGAGCTGAAACTGCTCAAAATCTATTCCAAGAGGTATCTGCGTCATGCCCGGGGGTTGAAAATCAGGGCTCAGGCTGAAACTTGTCCGCAAATGACGGAAATATCTGTCAAGTACATTCCTGGCACATTCTGATGAGCATACGATGACATCTTTAGAAGTCCACCCTGGCCAGAGTTGTTTTAGCAGCTGCAAAGAGTAGCTGCTGTAGCTGAGACTGTGTGTAATGCTGGTAACAGGGAAAATTCTTCCTGCATATCTGTTTCTAAGCCTTGCAAGATGTGCTGGATTGTTAATGCAATCTGAAAGGTGAAAAACATTATACGGGATTTTACTCAGGCAGTTGATCAGTTCTGTTCTGGGATAGAATTTGATCCTGTCAAGCTTTGGCTGGAAATATTTATCCAGATAAAATTGGCAGTTTGAGACAATTTTCTGGGATGATAGGAAAAAATGGTACTGGTCAAATGGGTCACGTTTCAGCAGGGCATGTAAAAACCCTGTATTGGCAACTATACGGCCCAGGAAAGGACCGCCTTCATAGAATGGATCTAGAGTTCCCCAGATTTTTTCAGACATCAGGGACCTCTGTTGTTTGTGGTTTTCCTTCTTTCATTTCATAATTTTGTTAGGTTTAGTTTGTGAATGTGCCAATAGGATAACAAAAATTCTTTACAATATCCGTTCCAGCAGGATTAGAATGTATGGCCCTAAATTTGCTAGCATGTCCTGTAAAAGCATTTTAAGGAGTTTGGCATGCAGCAGAACAATGTGATTTTTTGGCTACTGGGCTTACCTCATAATATAGCAGCGGATATTGAAAACAATCTTCCACAAGGATGCAAGGCGCATGCTGTTGACGCTGTAAGCTCAATTAAGGAACAGAATAATCCTTTAGACGTGTCCATTGTTTTCTTTACCCCTGAAGCATGGGCTCACCTGGAAGAAGCAGGATATAAAGAATTTGTTGAAGACAATAATATCCAGCAGGTACTTGTTCTTGATGAACAGGGCCGGATAAAAGAATCAGAAGTCAGTGAGATGGGGTCCCTGCTGGGGTTCCTCTATCACCCCGTAACAAAGAAGGCATTAATAAACATTAAAAATAAGGCCGTTGACATTCAGGAACTGTACACTGATTTACATCTTATGGCCAGAGAGATCGCTCTGGAAAGAGAACTGCTGGCAAGGAAAAATTCGCAGCTTGAATTTCTGAACAGAATTCTGACCAGGACTTCTTCATTAAACATTGAAGAGATACTGGCGGTTACACATAAAGAAATTTCAGGGCTTGCCGGCACTAAAGGCCTTGGAGCAGTTTTCTGGAAATATGACAATGATGGGGAAGTCCATGCAGAAATATACATGCCCAGAATCAGAAGCAGCAAGCTCAGGATAAGGTGGAAGGAAAGCTTTCTGGCTATTCCCAGAAGGTTTACAGATAATGACGTCATGACCTTCAAGGAAATCAACCTGTCTGAAAAGTCAAACAGAATATCATGGCAGCCTAATCCTTCGCTGCAGATTACCATTCCCCTTTACAAAGGTCGCGAGGTTTTTGGAGTATTGATGGCTGTTGCAGATGAAACCCTGAAACTAGGTCGTGACCAGTTGCAGATAATTAACAGCGCCAGCCACCATCTTGCTTTGGCTGTCAGGAATGCCCTGAAATTCAGAGATGTTAAGAGAGAAGCAGAATTTGACGGGCTGACCAGCGTTTACAGTCGTCAGCAGTTTGACAAAAGAATCAGGGTCGAACTTAAAAGGCATCAGAGATATGCAAAGAGTCTCAGCCTCATCATGCTCGATCTGGATTTCTTCAAACGCCTTAATGATACATATGGTCATGTTGCCGGAGACAATGTCCTGAAGAAAGTAGGCAGTCTCCTGGATGAAACCCTTAGAGAAACTGACTTTCCTGCAAGATTCGGGGGTGAAGAGTTTGTGGTTATACTGCCTGAGACCAATGAAGAACAAGCCTGGCTTCTGGCGGAAAGACTCCGCAAGAGAATAAGCAGGACATCCTTTTCACACGAGGACAACACTTTTAATGTCACTGCAAGCCTGGGAGTTGCATCCATAAAGCCCGGCCCCCTTACTCCAGGTGATATGCTTGTACAGCAGGCTGATGAGGCATTGTACCGGGCTAAAAGCAGCGGGAGAAACATGGTCTGCACATCAGCTGATCTGTGTGTGGGGGAAGCCATCCTGAATTGAACCTCATGATGCTGCAGTTGACTTCATGGATAGTGATCCAGGCCGAGAACAGTCTTTCATTCCTCAGAATTCAATTTTCATTCTTGCCTTGAAATCAAAAGCTTTGAAATCAAAAGT
>SKQS01000126.1 GCA_007118895.1 Wenzhouxiangella sp. | reverse complement strand
GCGCAGCCGATCCAGGGCCGGGGTGGGCGTCAGGTCGAAGTAATCGTGACGAAAGCCGTCGATGGAGATCAGCAGCAGCGGCGTGGGACGCTGGTCCGGCTCAAGCCTTTCCGATTTCAGGCAGGCTGACAGTCCCGGCAGAATGATCAGCAGCAGAGTGGACAGGAAGACGTGGCGAGCAACTGGCATATGACGCGTTTCAACCCGACAATACGTAATTAAAAGACAAGCCTATCCCGGCTGCGTAACCGATTCATGAATCGGGTCCGGCGATCCGGTCGAACCCAGTTGAAATGTCCTTTTACGGAGACTGCATTATGCCCAAGATACTCGTTGGATGCCTGGTCATTGTCCTGCTGCTGGTCGTCGGTGGCGCCGGTACAGCCTGGTTCATGTTTATCAAGCCGGCGGCCGATTACGCCACCGAATTCACCCGCATGGGTCAGGAATTCACCGAGCTGGAGCGCAGCATTCGCCAGACCGGGCCGTACCAGCCACCGGCTGATGGCCAGATGACCGAGGACCAGCTTGAGCGCCTGCTGGCTGCCCAGCGTCAGATGCGGGCCGGCATGACCGGCGAGCTGGAGCGCCTGGAGGCGCGTTTTGAACAGATGCAGGCCCAGGTCGATGATGAGGACCGCGATCTCAGGCTGCGCGAGATCGCCGAGGCCTACCGCGAACTGGGCGGGTTGCTGCTCGAGGGCAAGCGCAACCAGGTTCGCGCGCTCAACGACAACGGCTTTTCGATGCAGGAATATGCCTGGGTGCGTCACCAGGCCTACCTGGCGCTGGGCGAGCAGGTGGCAGTCGCCGCCTTCGGCGACCAGCCTGCGGTCAACTACCAGCGCCGGGTCTCCGATGAGGTCATCGCCATGGTCGAGCCCCACCGCGAGGAGCTGCTGGAAAACCATGTTCTGGCCTGGTTCGGTCTGTAACGAAATGTAGTTCGCTTTTGACGGCGACACTGGCAAAGGTCTGGCCAATGGCCTAACCTTGGCCGGCATGAAACTTGAATCAGCACCGCTGGTCGGCCCGCGCATTCGCAGCCTGAAGCGCTATCGCGAGATTCTGGCGACGTTCTCGCGCTATGGTTTCAGCGAGCTGCTGTACTCGCTGGATCTGAATCGCTTTCTCGATCCGGTCCGCAGCAAGCCAGTCGACCCCGACGAGCTGTCGCGCCGTAGTCGCCCGGAGCGTCTCCGGCTGGCGCTGCAGGAACTGGGCAGCACTTTCATCAAGCTGGGGCAGCTGCTGGCATCCCGGCCGGACTTGCTGCCGCTCGACTACATCGAAGAACTGCACAAGCTCGAAGACGAGGTGCCGGCAGAGCCTTTCGATCTCATCGAGCAGCAGCTGGAAGCCGAGTTGGGGCGCCCGGTTGCCGAGCTTTTCGCCGACTTCCAGCGCAAGCCGCTGGCGGCCGGCTCGATCGCCCAGATTCACCGAGCTACGCTGTCCAGTGGCGAGCAGGTGGTGATCAAGATACGGCGGCCGCGGCTGCGCCAACGCATGGAGGTCGATCTCGAAATCGTCGAAAACCTGGCAGCGCTGGCCGAGGAGCACCTCGACAGCTGGGCGGTCCACAAGCCATCACGACTGGCCGCCCAGCTCAAGGACAAGCTGCTGCGCGAAACCGACTTCGTGATGGAGATGGCCAACATCGACCGCTTTCGCCATCACATGGGCAACGCCGAGATGCTGGTCATTCCGCATACCTACCCCGAGCTGTCTTCGCCCGGGGTGCTGACCATGGATTTCATCGATGGCGTCAAGCCGACCCGGGTCGAAGACGTCGTCAAGCTGGGCTGTGAGCCGAAACAGGTGGCGGAGAATCTGGCCAACCTGGTCATGGGGCAGATTTTTGCTCACGGCTTCTTTCACGCTGACCCGCATGCCGGCAACGTCATGGTGCTGGAGGACAACCGGATCGCCTTCATTGATTTCGGACTGATGGGCAGTCTGGGTCGCGATGTGAGGGAAAACTTCGCCGACTTGCTGTACGCCATCGCCATTCGCGACGAGCGCTCGGCGGTACGTGCTCTGATCCGCCTGACCGATCCGGATCAGCGACCCGACCGGCAGGCGCTGGAAGTCGACGTTGCAGATTTCATGACCCTGCACTTCTACCGGCCGATCAAGCACATGCGCATCGGCCGGCTGTTGCATGACCTGGTCGAAAAGACCACCCGCCACGGCCTGTCCATCCCGATGGAGCTTTTGATCCTGGTCAAGGCGGTAGCCACCCTGGAAAGCCTGGTGCGGGTGCTCGACCCGGAGTTCAACCTGGTCGAGGAGATGCGTGGCCATGTGGCCGGTGCGCGGCTGGGCCGCTACCGCCCTGCCCGACTGTTCGAGACCGTGCGCGAATCCGGCGCCGGGCTGTTCTCGATCCTGCGTGACCTGCCGGCCGAGGTCCAGCATTTCCTGCGCTCGCTGGAAAAAGGCCGGGCCCGGATCGCCTTGGAACATCACGGCCTGGGTCCGCTGACCAGGACCCTGGACCAGGTCAGCAATCGCATCGCCTTTGCCATCGTCCTGGCCGCGCTGATCGTCGGTTCCTCACTGATCATGCATGCCGGTATCCCGCCGCACTGGCACGGCATCCCGGTGATCGGCCTGGCCGGTTTCGTTATTGCCGGGCTGATGGGCATGTGGCTGCTCTATTCCATCCTCCGCCACGGGCGGATGTAGCACGCTACCACCAGCTCAGCGCGGCGGTGATTCCGGCGGTGACCACGGCGACGATGCTCATCAGCTTGATCAGGATGTTGAGGCTGGGGCCTGCGGTGTCCTTGAACGGGTCGCCGACGGTATCGCCGATCACTGCCGCCCGCCAGGCCGCGGAGTTCTTGCCGCCGTGGTGTCCGGCCTCGATGTGCTTCTTGGCGTTGTCCCAGGCGCCGCCGGCATTGGACAGGAAGATCGCCAGGGCGAAGCCGCTGCACAGCCCGCCGGTGAGCAGGCCGATCACCCCGGGCACGCCGAGCACCAGCCCGGTCAGCACCGGGGCCAGCACCGCCAGCAGCGCGGGACCGAGCATTTCGCGCTGGGCGGCGGTGGTCGAGATCGCCACGCAGCGTTCGTAGTCAGGCTCGATCGTGCCGGCAAGGATTTCCGGGCGTTCGCGAAACTGGGCTCGCACTTCCTCGACCATCATTGCGGCTGCCTTGCCGACCGCCTGCACGGTCAGGCCGGAAAAGATGAACGCCGTCATTGCCCCGAACAGCATGCCGACCAGTACGGCCGGGTTGAGCAGATTGACCTCGTAGTAGACCATGAAGTCGGCCAGGCTGGCCTCCAGCAGCCCAATCTCGGCATGGTTGCCCAGCGCCAGCACCTGGTGACCCTGCTCACTCAACCTGATCCGCAGCACTTCGACATAGCTGGCAATAAGCGCCAGCGCGGTCAGCGCCGCCGAGCCGATCGCAAAGCCTTTGCCGGTGGCCGCCGTGGTATTGCCCAGCGCGTCCAGGGCGTCGGTACGGGCGCGCACCTCCGGGCCCAGCTCGCTCATCTCGGCGTTGCCGCCGGCGTTGTCTGCGATCGGACCATAAGCGTCGCAGGCCAGGGTAATGGCCAGTGTCGACAGCATGCCGACCGCCGCCAGCCCGATGCCGTACAGGCCCAGTTCCATCGCCGCGCGATCAAAGCCGCTGGCCAGTCCGAAAGCCATCAGGATGCCGGTGCCGACGGTGAGGATGGGGATTGCCGTGGACAGCATGCCGGTGCCGACTCCGGCGATGACTGCAGTGGCCGGCCCTCCGGTCGCCCGCTCGGCGATGCGTAGTGTCGGCCGGTAGCGGGCCGAGGTCGAGTACTCGGTGGATTGTCCGACCACGACGCCGGTCACCACACCGGCGACCAGCGCGCCCCACAGGCCCCAGGGGCCGGGCAGTCCGAGGGCATGCAGGACAAGGGCGGCGGCAATCAGCAGCAGGACGGCGGCGCTGCCGGTGCCGATGGTCAGGCTGGTCAACAATTGACCCTGGTCGGCCTGTTCCCTGACCCGGACCAGGAACATGCCGATGATGGCGGTGAACAGGCCGGCGCCGGCGATTGCCATCGGTGCGAGGATGGCTGCTGGCTGAAGCTCGGGTCGAGTGGCAAAGGCCGCTGCCCCCAGCGCGCAGGCTGCCAGGATGGACCCGCAGTAAGACTCGAAAAGGTCCGCGCCCATGCCGGCGACGTCGCCGACGTTGTCGCCCACGTTGTCGGCGATCACGGCCGGGTTGCGCAGATCATCTTCCGGGATCCCGGTCTCCACCTTGCCGACCAGGTCGGCCCCGACGTCGGCCGCCTTGGTGAAAATCCCGCCGCCGACGCGGGCAAACAGCGCCTGCAGCGAGGCGCCGACGCTGAAGCTCAGCGCCGTGGTCGTGACCATGATCAGCCGCGCCGCATCGTCGCCGGCCGGGGTCATGCGCTCGATCAGCCACAGCCAGAACACCACGTTGGCCAGGCCCAGCCCGACCACCACCAGGCCCATTACCGCGCCGCCGCGAAAGGCCAGCTTCAGTGCCTTTGACAGCGAGCTGCGCGCGGCCTGGGCGGTTCGGGTGGAGGCACGGGTTGCGGTCTGCATGCCGATATAGCCGGCCAGTGCCGAGAACAGCCCGCCGCTCAAGAAAATCCACGGCAGCCAGCGGCTGTGCAGGTCGAAGCCGTAGGCCAGCACGCCGAACAACAAGGCGATGCCGGCGAAAGCAATCCCCATGACCCGGTACTGACGGGACAGATAGGTCATGGCGCCGCGCCGGACCAGGTTGCCGATGTGCTGCATCCGGGCATTGCCCGGGTCCTGGCTGAGCAGGTTCAGATAGAAGGCGGCGGCCAGCGCCAGGGCAGTCACCGCTGCAATGGGAGCGATCCAGAACATCGGCTCAGGCCATGACGTTGAACTGGGCCGAGCGCCACCAGATGCGATGGTCGGAATCCAGTGCCTGACGGTTCGGGAACGGGTAGAAGGCAAAGTCTTCCCGGTCACCGACATAGAAACCCTGGCCGATCATCCGGAACGGCAGGCCGCCGCGGGCACGCCTCAGGTATAGCTTGCTGCACTTGTCGGGCCGATCCTTCAGCTCTCCCAGCACGTCTCGAAGGTGCTGAATGTTGGCATAGGGCAGGTCGCCGGCGTCTCCCAGAGCAGGGTTGTGCGCCAGCTCGCCGAGCCGGAGATCGGCGAACACGATACGTGGCACCGAAATCGGCTCCGCCGGACGGGTGATGGCCTCGGCAAAGGACCGGGGTGACAGCCGGCTGACCACCAACGGGGTAACCGGGCACAGCTCCTGGTACAGGTAAAGCGTCTGCTCGGTCGGGCCGTTGGCATCGGTGCGGGCCAGGGCAAGAGTCAGGCCATCGCTGGTCACCAGGTGCAGCTCACCCAGCGCGCTCAAGGGAATTTTCGCCAGTGTTTCGTGTATCGACAGGTAGACCGAGCGCTTTGGTTTGCCTTGAGAGTCGGCCACGCAGCGCCGCCGTGCCATCTGCAGCGGAAAAACCGAATCCAGCCCGTCGGGATCGACGGAAAAGAACATCGCCTCGTCGCGGGAGTTGACCCGGGTGCCCGCAGCATAGTAGCTGCCGAATGCGGCCGGCTCCAGCATCGAGGCGATCAGGGCCTGGGGAAACAGCGACAGGTAGTAGTAGGGCTCGGACATGCCGATCAGTCCTGGTTCGGCCTGAACATCAAGCTACCACCAAACCATGACAATTGTCTTCAAATGATGGACTGCCAGGCCATGCTTGCACATGGCCTGGCAGGCGTTTCCGAGGAATCAGCTTCCGCCGGGTTTGGCGAAGCGTCCCATCCATTCCTGAACCTGGTTGTACCAGTGAATGGAGTTGTTTGGTTTGAGGATCCAGTGGTTCTCGTCCGGATAGTAGATCAGGCGCGACTCGATGCCCTTGCTCTGCAGCGTGCGGAACAGCTCGAAGGCCTGGCCGACGGGCACGCGATAGTCGAGCTGGCCGTGCACGATCAACGCCGGGGTATGGAAATTGCCGGCAAAGTAGTGCGGAGAAATCGACTTGTAGATATCCGGGTTTTCCCAGAAGTGGCCAAAGCGCACCGAGTGAACGGCGAAGTCGGCCGCCATCTGCGAGTACATGTTGTATACCGGCGCATGAATCAGCAGGGTCTTGAAGGGATGATCCTTGCCCAGCAGGATCGAGGCCAGGTAGCCGCCGTAGCTGCCGCCGCCGGCGACCATGCGGTCAGCGTCGATCCAGTCTTTTTCGGCAAACCACTCGGCCGCGGCAACCGTATCGTTGTAGGGCGCGGTGATCCAGTCCGGATTGATGTAGTCGGTGAAATCCTGGCCCCAGCCAGGCGAGCCGTGAAAGTTGTGCCAGGCGGTGACATATCCCCAGGAGGCAAAGGTCTGGGCGTTCCAGCGGAAGTGGAAGCCGTCGGTGATCGGGCTGTGCGGGCCGCCGTGGATCAGCAGAAACAGCGGGTACTGCTTGTTCGGATCGAAGCCCGGCGGATAGTGCACCCACATCTGGATGTCGGCGCCGTTGTGACCTTCGAAGGTGACTGACTCGTAATGACCCATCTCGACGTTGGCGAGCACATCGTCGTTGATGGTATCAAGGCGAGCGATGGTGCCCGTGGCCGGGTCGATGCGCACCACCCGCGGCGGGAACAGGAAGCTCTGGTTGCTGCCGACCAGGGTGCCGTCGTTGGCTACGCTCAAGCCCCCGAAATCAGTCTGATCGGTGACCGTGCGCACACTGCCATCCAGGTCGATATGAAACACGCGCGTGACGCCGTTGTCAGCGGCGGTGCCGAAGAATCCGCTTGAATCTGCAGCCCAGAGCATGTCGTTTGGCGAACGATCCCATTCGTCGGTAATGCGACGAGTGGAGCCGCCTTGCAGGTCCCTGACCACGATATTGACCGTGTCGGCGTAGAACCCGGGAATGGCCTGGCTGCCCCAGGCCAGCATGCGACCATCCGGGCTGAACATCGGGCTGCCGTCGTTGGCGATATTGTCAGTCAGGTTGTCCACCGAGTCGCCGCCGATACGGCCGAGGAACACATCGTTGGCCGGATCGTCCGGCCGATCATCGCGGTCGGAGACAAAGGCAATATAGGTTTCGTCGGGGTGGACATCGTAGGAGCCTGCACCCTGGCTGGAGCGCGGCAGCTGGCGACCGAGCGGCTGGGTGATGGCTTCGACCTCACCGCCGGTAGCCGGGATGCGGAACACGTGCGCCTCGCGGGCCTCGGCAATCCAGTGGTCCCAGAAGGAAAACGGCATTGCGTTCCACACGTGCGCCGAGACATGGCTGTCGCGGTCGGCCCTGGTCTGCTCGGCCATTTCGTCCCAGCTCTTGCCCGGCCAGACCCGGCTGACGAAGTAGATGTGTTCGCCGATCCACTTGATGCCCGATACGCCGGTCGGCACTTCGCTCAAGCGGCTGGCCTCGCCGGGGCCGTCCATCGGCAGCAGGTAGATCTGCGCGGCCTCGTCATCATTGCGACGGGCGGTGAAGGCCAGGGTGGCGCCGTCGGGGGAAAAGACCGGGTTGCCTGCTGACTGGCCCTTGACGGTAAGCGGCCGCTCGACGCTGCCGTCAACCGAGAACAGCCAGAGCCGGGTTTCGGACTTGTCGGAGGCGACTTCGTAGCTGGTGACCGGCGCCACGACATGGTTGCCGGCTGGCGAAATGACAGGGGCGCCGATGCGGTCAAGCTCCCACAGCACTTCGACCGACAGCGGTCGGCTGTCCTCGGCCATGGCCACCGCCGGCACCACCAGTACCAGCAGCAAAAGGAAACACTTGCTCATTCTCATCATCGTTTTTCTCTTGTCGTTGTTCGAATCAGTACAGCACCAGGCGGGTGACGTCCATGGTGTAGGCAGATGCCGCGGTGTCGTTGGACACATCCTCGATGTTCAGAGTGCCTTCCATCCAGAACGCATCCCAGATGTTGACCATCGGTATCGGCTCGGCCAGTCGGCCATAGATGATCTGGTTTGCCGGTGGCGGTGGCACGTGAATGCAGGCGCCGAAATAAGGCACCAGGAAGAATTCCTTGAGATTTCCCCGGCCATCGGTCTCGATCGGCACCACGAAGCCCGGGATTCGCGCGGTTATGCCGTCCAGGTCCGGCATGGTGCGGAAGGACTGGAACGGTTCCGGCATCGAGAAGCCGCTGTGGTCGATTTCCATCGACTCCTGCAACCAGGCCTGGAACTCTTCCTCGGGCATCAGTTCCAGCCATTCGAGTTCGCGCACTTCGGCGCAGGCCAGTAACGGAATGAAAAGGCTGACAAGGGCCAAGAGCGTGGATGAGCGTTTCATGTGCAATAGTGTATCAATCGGCTGTCAGGCAAATCAGACCGTCGCGGCGCGACCGGGTTCATGATCTCACCTGCATGCCGTCTGCCAGCGTCCGCCGATAGGCCATCAGCGCCGGCACCAGGGCTACCAGCAGTGCGCTGAGCCAGATCGCGCCCAGCACCAGCCACAGCCCGGCCGCAGGCAGGGACAGGCCGATATGCAGCCCGTAATGGCTCAGCAGCCAGGGCGCCGCCGCAGCCTGGGCCGCGATCGCCAGCCCCAGGCCCAGCGCGATGCCGGCGGCTGCGACCAGCCCGGCC
Source organism: Wenzhouxiangella sp. (assembly GCA_007118895.1). Lineage (GTDB taxonomy): Bacteria > Pseudomonadota > Gammaproteobacteria > Xanthomonadales > Wenzhouxiangellaceae > SKQS01. The sequence goes on along the minus strand of SKQS01000126.1, from coordinate 3,146 downwards.
TCGAAAATCAGCAGCGCGGCGACATGCACCGGGCGCGCACCGTTGGCGCGCAGGATCGCCATCTCGCGGCGGCGTTCGTTGAGCGTGGCCAGCAGCACGGTGACCATGCCCAGCAGTCCGGCGATGATGACCATCCCCGCCACCAGGCGCAGCATCTGCTCGGCCACCCCGGTGATGCGCCACAGCTCCTGCAGGGTGATGCCGGGCATCACTGCTGACAGCGCCTCGGGGCGGTAATCGTTGATTCGCCGCTGCAACCCGAATACCGCGGCCCGCGTCTTGAGACCGAGCAGAATCGCGGTCACGCTGTCGGGCTCGAGCTCATCTTGCCTGGCCCGCGCCTGTTCGGCGTCGATACCGGCACCGGGCCGACGCACCCCGGTTTCCCAACCGATGTGGATCGCCCGGTGAGCGGCCAGGCTGATGTAGAGCTGCTGGTCGACCGGCGTGCCGGTCGGGGCCAGTATGCCGCTGACGGAGAACGGGTGATCGTCATGATGCTGCAAGGTAACCCGGCTGGTGCCGTGGGCCAGGGTCAGGTGATCTCCCAGCGCCAGCCTGAGCTGACGAGCCACCTGGTGGCCGACCACGACATCGAACAGATCATCGAACGCGGCGCCGGCGGCAAAGACCAGCGGCTGACGGTCGGCGTAGCGGTAATGATCGAAAAAGGCCAGGCTGGTGCCCATCACCCGGAAGCCGCGATGACTGTCCCCCAGCGCCATCGGTACCGCCCAGTCGACCTCCGGCAGGCCTTTGAGCTCCTGGTAGGTCTGCCAGGAAACATTGTTGGTGGCGTCTCCGATGCCGAATACCGAGTACAGCAGCAGTTGAATCGGGGCAGTGCGCGCGCCGACGATCAGATCGGTTCCTGCCACTGTACGGTAAAAACCACTGCGCACTTCCGAGCGCATCTGCTCGACCAGCACCAGCAGGCCGATCGATAAGGCAATGGTCAGCGTGGTCAATACCACGGCAAATCGCCTGTTGAGCAGCGAACCAATGGCTAGTGGCATCAGTTTCATGGCCCGGCCCCGCGGCGGTTGATGGTGGTCAGATCAAGCGTGCGGTCAAAGCGCCGGGCCAGCTCGCGGTCGTGGCTGACAAACAGCAGCGCGCTGCCGGCCTGGTCGATGCGATCGAACAGCAGGTCGAGGAAACGATCGCGGCGATCGGCATCCAGCGCAGAGGTGGGCTCATCGGCCAGCACCAGTGAGGGCTGGCCGATCAGGGCGCGAGCCGCGGCCACCCGCTGCTGCTGACCGACGCTTAAGTTGTCGGCGCGGCGATGCCACAGCGCGCTTTCCAGATCCATGGCTTCGAGCAGTTCAGCCGCGGCCGATTGCGGGTCGCCGGCCCGCTCGGCCCGGCGCCGGGAAAATCTGCACGGCAGGATGACGTTTGCCTTAACGTCCAGCCAGGGCAACAGGTTGAACTGCTGGAAGATGATGCCTAGATAGTCGGCGCGGAAGCGGTCGCGCTTGCGCCCGGACAGATCCTTAAGGGCCAGGCCGTTGCAGGCGATCAGGCCGGATTGGGGACGGATCAGCCCGGCAATCAGCGCCAGCAGGGTCGACTTGCCGGAGCCTGAGGGCCCGTGCAGATACACCCGCTCGCCGCGCCCGATGCTCAGCGCCTGGATATCTATGACCGGTTCCGACTGGCCTGGCCAGGCAAAGCGAATCGACTCGAGGTTGAGCAGCGCCTGATTCATTGCCGCCGATCAGCGTCCATCCAGGTTGATACGGGCATTGCCCGGAGCAAGCCGGACGCGCGTGGCCAGTCGTTCGGTCAGCACGTCGATCACCATCCGCTCGTTGCCTGGCCATTCCTCGAACAGCTCGAGCTCGACCCAGCGCAGCCGTTCCGGTGTCTGACACTCGAGCGTGGCAAGAATATGAAACTCGGCGTGGTCATGATCGTGATGATGATCATGGTCGTGATGGTGATTGTGGTGGTGATCGTGCCCGTGATGATGCTGGCTCTTGTCAGGCTGCCCATGCCGATGCGAGTGTTCATGATGGTGCTGTTCATCTTGCTTTTCGCCATGTCGGTGATGACCATGATGGTCATGGTCATGCCGGTGACCACCATCGTGCGCGTGCTTATCGTCTCCGTGCCGCTGACTTTCATTGTCCTTCGACCTTTCAGCGTAGCCGTGGCTGTGGGCGTCGAGCGTGACGATGTCGCAGCCGGCGCGGGCGTCGGGCCTCAGCCAGTTGCCGCTGCCCAGCTGCTCCAGCGCCGCGGCCAGCAGTGACTTCTGCTCATCGCTGCGCGGCGGGTGCTCGAAGCCGATCAGGTTGACCCCGGGGATTTCCAGCTCGATGCGCAGCTTGGCGCCATCCATGGCCAGGGTTCCCCTGGCTTCGCCATGGACATGGGCGCCATGCTGGCGCTCGATCTGGCCCGTCGACAGTCCGGGCAGCAGCGCCAGGGTCAGCACAAGGGGGAGCGCAAGAGCAGGGTGCGGGCGGAGCATGATGGTTTCCTCATGGGTTGACAGTAGTGTTATATTATAACAACCAACAGACTGCGGATCGTTGCCTTGAGTTCCCGTCGCTGGCCGGATTTTGCCGGCATGATCATCGCCCTGGCCTGTGGCCTGCATTGTGCCATTCTCAGCGGGCTGTTTCTGCTCTATCCGACCTTGTGGCTGAAGCGACGCTATTGGGAAATCGGCCTGTGGCAGAAGCTGATCTGGCTGGAGTGGGCGCTGCTGATCACCGCCTGGCTGCTGCTGCTGATCGCCATGCTCCCCGGCTATCTGCACCATCGCCATTGGGGTCCCGGGCTGCTGGCGGTGATCGCTGCCGGCCTGATGACCGGGATCATCGCCACCCCGCTGCATTTTGCCGGCTACTGGACCAGCGCCGTTGCGCTGCTGGGTGGTATCGGTCTGTTGTTCGCCCATGCCTGGAATCTCAGGCTGCTTCGAACCGGTCGATGCAGGTTGCGGCAGGGAAAAACCTCGCCGGGCATTTGATCCTGAGCCGGGCTTGACGCACAATTGCTCCGGTCCTGACCTTCCATCAGATCCGGGGATACATACAACAATGAAAACTTCTTCCATACACGGCATGTGGTCGTCGAAGCTGGCCTTCGTGCTGGCGGCCACCGGCTCGGCCGTCGGTCTCGGCAACATC
>SKQS01000165.1 GCA_007118895.1 Wenzhouxiangella sp. | reverse complement strand
CGCGCTTGTCCTCGCTCCAGAATGGCTTCTTCGCTTCGCGAAACCGCCATTCTTGCGCTCCGGGCGCTGCGCCCCTCGGCCGTAACGCGCTGATCGTTCTTCCGGCCAACGCTTCTCGCCCTTCGGGCAAACCGCATTGGCCTGTAGAACGGCGCTACGGCTACTGTCACTCGCGTCGCAGCGTAGGCAACGCAAGCTCGCCGGTTTGCCGCAGGCACGAAGGCGAGCTGGAGTGCCGTCAAACGCGTACACGATCTACGGCTTTTCCGACTGAAACGCGTCCCGTGCACAATTGTTCAGAGGTTCCCTAGGCTGGCCAGCGCCCAGGGATCCGGGCGCTTGCCGGTCCACTCCTCGAAAGCCAGCGCGGCCTGTCCAAGCAGCATCCCGAAACCGCTGAATACCGGCAAATCCTGTCGTTTGCACCAGGCAGCGAATGGCCGGTGCGCCTGGCCGTAATTCAGATCGTAGGCCGCTGCCCCGACTTGCAGCCAGCGCGGCTCTATGGCCGGCACCTTTCCCAGGTGACCCAGGCTGGTCGCCTGGATCAGCAGATCGAAGCTCCGGTCCGTCGGCAGGTCGTCGAATCCGCCGGCGCTCACGCCATGGAATCGTGCCGCCAGGGCTTGCGCGCGCTCGCGATGGCGGTTGGCAAGGTGTATCGCCGCCGGTCGCCGGTCCAGCAGCGGGCCGAGGATGCCGGCGGTTGCCCCGCCTGCACCGACGATCAGGATCCTGGCTGCTTCGATCGAAAGGCCCAGCCGGTCCAGGTCCAGCAGCAGCCCGGCGCCATCGGTATTACAGCCGTGCCAGCCTTCCTCCTCGGCAACCAGGGTATTGACCGCACCGGCCTGGCGGGCCGCGCGGTCCAGGCGATCACAAAGCGCCACTGCATCCTGCTTGTGCGGGACGGTGAGATTGGCGCCCGAGCCGCCATCGGCCCGGAAACTGGCCAGCGCGGCCGGCAGCTGCCCGGCCGGCACCGCGATCGCACGATAGTCCACGGCCAGTCCGAGCTGGCGGGCAAAGGCCGAGTGGATGCGCGGCGACAGGCTGTGGGCGACCGGGTCGCCGAACACCGCCAGCTTCAGCATGGGCCCAACCTGGCATGCGGGGTCATGAATAGTCCGGGTTCAACCAGCCGGCAGCATCCAGGGCGGCATAGGTCAGGATGCCGTCGGCGCCGGCGCGCCTGATCGCCAGCAGGGACTCAAGCACCACCGAGCGCTCGTCCAGCCAGCCGTTTGAGCTGGCGGCCTTGAGCATGGCGTATTCACCCGAGACCTGGTAGGCAAAAGTGGGCACCTGGAACCGATCCTTGACCCGGCGAACGATGTCCAGGTACGGCATCGCCGGCTTGACCATCACCCAGTCGGCGCCCTCGTCCAGGTCAAGGGCGACCTCGATCAGCGCCTCATCGCTGTTGGCCGGGTCCATCTGGAAGGTTTCCTTGCCGGCCCCGCCGAGGCTTGCCGCCGAACCCACGGCATCGCGGAACGGCCCGTAGAACGACGAGGCGTACTTGGCGGCATAGCTCAGGATCAGTGTGTCGTGGAAACCCTCTGCTTCCAGGGCCTGGCGAATCGCGCCGCAGCGGCCGTCCATCATGTCCGATGGGGCGACCACATCGGCGCCGGCGCGGGCATGGCTGACCGCCTGTCTGACCAGCACTTCCACCGTCTCGTCATTGAGGACCCTGCCTGACTCGTCAATGAGTCCGTCCAGTCCGTGGCTGGTGTACGGATCCAGCGCCACATCGGTGATCAGGCCCAGTTCCGGGTAGCGCTGTTTGAGGGCGCCGACGGTGGTTTGGACCAGGCCATCCTCGCGCCAGGCTTCCTCGGCGCCCTCGGTCTTGCGTTCGCCCGGGATGACCGGGAACAGCGCCATCGCAGGAATGCCAGCCTGCAAACAGGAGTCGGCCAGACGCAGCAGCCCGTCCAGACCGAGCCGTTCCACACCGGGCATGGAAGCAACCGGCTCCCGGCCATCTGCGGCTTCCAGCACGAAGACGGGCAGGATCAGGTTGCTGGCGCTCAAGCGGGTTTCGCGCATCAGCCGGCGCGAGAAATCACTGGCGCGCGCGCGCCTGGGTCGGGTGGCGGGAAACTTCATGGCTTGATTATACGAAGGCACCGTTGGTCAGGCAGGAATCGGTAGTCGAATGCGAATATCAATTTAGAAACACCGGCCAAGAGCCAGAACGAATCAATGCCGGAATTATTGCCGGAACTACTGCCGGAACTACTGCCGGAACTACTGCCGGAATGATTGCCGGAGACCGATTGGCCCTGCTGTGGAGCGGTATCGGGAGGGATCCGCAACCGGCCTTTAGTTTTGTGGAACGGGAGACTTATGCCGAGAACCTTTGATCCAGCCCTTTGGCGCCAGGCGCAGCTGGTGCTCGGCGAGTTGCTTGATCTGCCGGTCGACCTGCGCCAGCCCCACCTGGAGGCAATGGACTTGCCGCCAGCGCTGGAGACGCGTGTCCGGCGCTTGCTGGAGGCCTGCGACCGCCCCGGCCCGCTGGACGGTCAGCTCAATATCAGGCTTCAAGAATGATCTCGGCTCAGGCCAGCCCCAGGGCCAGCTGCTGACGCCGGACCAGATCGGTGCGGGTGGCCAGGGTTGGTGGAGCGGTCAGCCGGTAGCGCGTCTCGGTGGGCGCATCGAAGGGCAGGAAGTGAAAGGCCAGCACCAGTCGGTCCAGACGGTTGCCGCGGCTACCGAAGTGCAGGCAGCGCGAGGAGTCGAATATCAGACCACTGCCGGCTGGACCGGTGGCCCTGGCGGTCAGTTCGCGGGTCTGATCCGTCTCCAGCCAATGGTCATCCAGCCGCCCGCGGCGATGGCCGGCCTCGGATCGGAGCTTCTCGGAAAAGGCGGCTGGCAGCAGATGCAGCGGGCCATGCTCGTCGCCGGTATCGAAACAGTTGAGCAGGATCTTGACCTGGCGCGGCGCGAGCTCGTCGATATGCCACATCTGGCTGGAAGTCTTGCTGTCATTGGGCGGTGTCCACCACAGCGCCGCGCCCTCCAGCACCGGCACCGTGCCCAGGTAGTGGCTGGCCATGTCGACGATGGCCGGCGACACCATGAACTCGACCAGCGCCGGATGGGCATGAAACTCGTCGCCGGAGAGAGTCGACAGCAGGAAGCGCTTGTTGGGATTGCGCTGCAGCAGCTCCTTGTCCCTGCCCTCGGCGCGAAAGCGCTCATACAGGGTGCGACAGGCCTCGGCAGCCGATGCTGCTCCCGGCAGTTCATCGGGACCGAACAGGCGAAACCCCCGGTCCTGTTCCAGCGCCATCGGCCCGCCCGAGGCCAGCTCGCCGGCCAGCCCCTCGCGCTCGCGAATCCGCTCGCCGTGGCCGATGCGCTTCAGGCTGCTGAGCAGTCGGTGGACCGAGTCACGTGGTAGCCGCAGCCGCTTGTAGAGCAGGCGGTACAGGGTCCGGGCTCGGAAAGGCGTGACTGGGTGCATGGTGCGGGATTGAGTCATGGTGCAGCTGCCCTGATACTTCTGCTCAATATCCGTCCGGACCGTGAAATCGTCAAGTCCCGCGATCGAGCTGGCGGTATCCGATGGCCTCGGTCAGATGCGCCATGCCGATGGTCTCGGCGCCGTCTAAGTCGGCGATGGTGCGGGCGACCTTGAGAATGCGGTGGTGGGCGCGACCGGACAGCTGCAGGCGCTCGCAGGCCGACTCCATCAGCTTCTGTTCGCGCCGCGGCAGCTGGCAATGGCTGCGGATGCCGGCCAGGTCCAGGTGGGCGTTGATCGTGCCGCGCTTGTGCTGGCGAAGACGGGCGGCCATCACCCGCTCGCGCACCGGCTGTGAAGGCTCGCCTGGCTCCTGCCCGTTGAGCGACTGGCGCGGCACCTCGACATGCAGGTCGATGCGATCGAGCAGTGGCCCGGAAATCCGGTCGCGGTAGCGGCGAATCTGGTCCGGGGTGCAGTCGCAGCGCCCGGATGGGTCGCCATCGTAGCCGCAGGGGCAGGGGTTCATCGCCGCGACCAGCTGGAAACGGGCCGGAAATTCGGCCTGAATCGCGGCCCGCGAAATCATGATCCTTCCCGACTCCAGCGGCTCGCGCAGCACCTCCAGCACGTGCCGGCTGAACTCCGGCAGCTCGTCAAGAAACAGCACGCCATTGTGGGCCAGCGAAATCTCGCCCGGGCGCGGGCGGCTGCCACCGCCGACCAGGGCCACGCCCGAGGCGGTGTGGTGCGGGCAGCGGAAGCGGCGGGTCTTCCAGCTCGACGGTTCCAGGCGCAGCCCCGATACCGAGGCCACGGCCGCGGCCTCCAGCGCCTCGTCCTCGCTCATATCCGGCAGGATGCCCGGCAAACGGGAGGCCAGCAGCGTCTTGCCGGTGCCCGGCGGGCCGATCAGCAGCAGGTTGTGGCCGCCGGCAGCACAGATCTCCAGCGCCCGCCGGGCGCGCTGCTGACCGATCACGTCGGCCAGGTCCAGCAGGTCCTGGCTGCCGGTCTGCCGGGTCGGCTCCGGCCGCGCCAGCTCGACCTGGTCATTGAGAGCGGAGACCACTTCGCTCAGATGTCCGGCCAACAGCACATCGGCATCGCTGACCAGGCCGGCTTCGGCGGCATTGTCGGCCGGCAGCACCAGGCAGCGCCCGGCCTGCCGGGCCTTGAGAATGGCCGGCAGGCAGCCGCGCACCGGGCGCAGCTCGCCGGCCAGCGACAGCTCGCCGAGGAACTCCCAGCGTTCGAGCGCCTGGCGCGGGATCTGTCCGGCGGCGGCCAGCACGCCAAGCGCGATCGGCAGGTCGAAACGCCCGCCCTCCTTGGGCAGATCGGCCGGCGCCAGCGACACCGTGACCCGGTAGGAGGGCACGGTAAAACCGGTATTGGCCAGCGCCGCCTTCACCCGGTCCTTGCTCTCGCGCACGGCGGTTTCCGGCAGGCCGACGATGCTGAACTGCGGCAGCCCGCCGGCAAGATGCACCTCGACCTGCACCGGTGGGGCCTCGATACCGATCGCTGCGCGGGTGTGAACAGTGCCCAGTCGCATCAACTTGGTTCCTGGAGATTGCCTTAAGATCGAAGCGCAGTGTCGCATCCGGCCTGGATTGGCCGCCATGGCAAGTTGCCGCGACGGTTTGTAGGAAATTTGCCATTGCTGGCGGTTTGTATAATCAATAATGTCAATATGATATAGTCAACTATGATTGACATAATTGACATATAAATGAGCACATCCCTGCATCGCCAGGTGCGCGAGGCCTCGCCCGAGACTCGCCACCAGATCGAGTGCCTGCTGCGCCAGGATGCCGATGACCGGGCCTGGGCCGATCAGCTCGGCCCGGCCTATCGCCAGGGTGACGTGGCGCGGCTGCTCGAAAAATCCCGGCAGGCGGTATCGGCCGATCGCGGCCTGCTGCGGCTGGAGATGCGCAACGGCGAGATCGGCTATCCGCTGTTTCAGTTCGACGGTCGCCGGCAGCTGCCGGGCATTCGCGAGGTGGTCAGGGCTTTCGAGCCTGTGGTGGCCAGCAGCTGGACTACCGCATCATGGCTGGCCTCGCCGACTCCTGAGCTCGATGGGCGCACCCCCGTTGCAGCCCTGCGTGAAGGCGACCGCGAAGCGGTCATTGCCCTGGCAGAGCAAATCTCAGCGGCGCTTTCGCGCTGACTCATGCCACTGAACCACCCACCCCGGGCCGCTGGCAGTCTCGCCGGGCTGCCGAAGCAGGTGCTGGCCAGACGCACGCTGTACCGGGTCTGGCGCCATGCACTGGCTGACGGCGGTCTGCGTGAGGAGCCCTGGTGGTTTGCCAGCGCCGAGTTGGCGCAGGCCGAAGGGGGACGGTTCGATTTGCCGGCGCCGATGGGCACCTGCTACTTCGGCACCCGGCCGGAAGCCGCGGTGCTGGAGGCCCTTCAGATGCGGCTGGTGAATCTGCCGCGCGAGGAGCTGGTGATACGGCGCATGGCGTTGGTCAAGCCACCCGACAATGCGCCGGATGCCGCGATGCTGACCGCGCGCCGGGTTGCCGGCCAGTTCGGCATCACCGCCGAGCTGTGGGCCGGTGGAAACCGGCGCTTGAGCCGGGCCTGGGCCCATGCCATTCGCCGTGACGGCTGGTGGGCGATCTATGCCGGCGTGTCGCACGATCCATCCGGCCGCCTGCGTGCGGTGGCCCTGTTCGACCACCAGGGCAGTCACCCGCCCAGCCATGGCGGCGCGTGGCGCTGGGAGGGAAAAGCCATGGATACCGATCACGAACTGCTGAGCGCCCTGGCCCGATACGGCGTCAGCGTTCGCGAGCCCGGTCAGCTGCCCTGGGCGCGGTTCGAGGACTGACTGCGCCAAGCTCGCGTATCATGCCAGGCGTACCAGGCTGGTCCGGATGTTCGGGAATGAATAACAAATTGCCCCTCAAGCTGATGCTGGTGCCGCTGGTGCTGATCGCGCTGGCGCTGATTGCCAGTATCGCCGTAGATCTGTTCGACCTGTTCGGGCTGCGCGAGCCGATTACCGACCGACTGCAGTTTCCGTTCCTGTGGTTTGCCCTGTTCCACTGGCTGGAGGTCCTGCAGTGGCCGGTGCAGGGGGCGGTGATCCTGATCTGCGGCATCAATGCGGGGCTGGCCTGGCGTTCGGAGGACCGGGACGCCCGCGCCATGCACCTGGTGCTGGGAGTGGGCGTGATCCTGATGCTGGTCGAGGATGCCGGCAACGTGCGTCACATCATTCGTCATTATCTGAATCGAGCCCTGCATGCCGATGCCGGGGATTTTTCGCTGCTTATTTCGCTGGTCGAGCTGGGCTATTTCGCCGTGATCGGCCTGGTCATGATGTTTGCATTCGTGCGCTATTGGCGGGTCTGGTGGTGCAACTTTCAGGCCCGAACCGGCTTCCTGGTCGGGATTGTCTGCTATGGGGTGGCCACGGTCTCGTCCTGGCTCGGGCATGCCTTTCGTGGCCAGTTCGAGGGTTTTCGCGATCTTTACACCCTGGCCGGTACCCGGCTGCTCGAAGTTGTCTACCGGCTGGCCCCGGACTACCAGGCCATCCTCGAGGCCAGCCCCAACCTGGTCTACGGCACGCCGATCCAGTTCGTGGTCATGGACCATGTCTACGAGGAATCGGTGGAGCTGATCGGTGCCTTCGGCCTGCTGGCCGGCGTGCTGGCCCTGATGCTGAAGTTTTCCGGCTCAGCCCAGGGTCAGCCGCAGAATGGTGAAGAACAGCACCGACAGGGTGGCGCCGGCCGGCACGGTGATGATCCAGGACATGAAAATGCCGCCGACCACGCGCAGGTTGATCGAGGCGATGCCGCGCGCCATGCCGACGCCCAGGATGGCCCCGACCACGGTATGCGTGGTTGAGATTGGCAGTCCGGTGCCTGAGGCCATGACGATGGTGGCCGCGGCCGCCAGTCCGGCGGCAAAGCCGCGGCTGGGGGTGAGCGCGGTAATGTTCTTGCCGACCGTGGCGATCACCCGGTGCCCATAGGTGGCCAGGCCGATGACGATCCCCACCCCGCCCAGAACCAGGATCCAGATCGGCACGATGGCCTCCTGGCCCACTTCGCCGCTGGTGGCAACGCTGATCACCGCTGCGGCCGGCCCGACCGCGTTGGCCACGTCGTTGGAGCCGTGGGCGAATGCCATGCAGCAGGCGGTGATGACCATCAGCACCCCGAAGATGTTTTCGACCGTGACAAAGTGGAATTCACGCTTCTCCGGTTCCTGGTAGGGAATGCGCAGCACGAAGATGGTGCCGATACCCGTGATGATGAGGCCGACAAGGACGGCCAGGGCATAGGACTGGACCAGGCTGAAGTCGATTCCAATATGTTCCAGCCCCTTCATCACCGTCACCAGCGTCATGAAAAAACCGGCCAGGAACATGTAGAACGGCACGTAGCGGCGGGCATACTTCAGCGGGTCGTCGCGCTGCAGTATCAGACGCTGGACGCTCATGAACAACATCCAGGCAATCGCGCCGGCAATCACAGGGCTGACCACCCAGCTCATCGCGATGCGCCCGACCTGCGGCCACTGCACCGCGGACACGCCGATTCCGATGGCGCCGAATCCAACTACTGCGCCGATGATGGTGTGAGTAGTCGACACCGGCCAGCCGAAGCGCGAGGCGATCAGCAACCATGTTCCGGCGGCAAGCAGCGCGGCCAGCATGCCGAAGACCAGCAGCTCGGGCTGGCCGGACAGCAGCGAGGCGTCGATAATGCCGCGACGGATGGTGCTGGTAACCCCGCCGCCGGCCAGCACCGCGCCGGCGAACTCGAAGATCGCGGCGATGATGATGGCCTGGCGGATGGTGATCGCTTTTGAGCCGACCGACGGCGCCATGGCGTTGGCCACGTCGTTGGCGCCGATGCCCCAGGCCATGAACAGCGCGAAGGCAGCCGCCAGGATGATGTAGAAGATCGCCTGTTCCAAACCTTGCCCTCGTGTTGGTTACGTCAGGTCGGCCTGCGCGTCAGCGGGCGATCATCAGGTGCAGCCGGCTGCTGACCCGCTGCGACAAACCGCTCAGGTCGCCGGTCCAGTCGATGATCTTGTACAGGAATATCGCATCGACTGGCGGCAGCTCGTGTTCGATCTTGTAAAGTTCTGCCCGAACCTTGATTTGAAGTTGATCAGTCTCGGTCTCGATCTGGCTGAGTTCGCGTGTCATGTCCATGATCAGATCGACAGCCGCTCCACGAAACCCGCTTTCGAAAAGTCGCTCGAGTTCGTTGACCGACTTGCGTGCCTGGGCGACGGCATCCAGACTGCGGCTGAGAAAATCCAGATACAGCGGCTGGATCGACTCGGGCAGGACCATGCGCCGCCCGGTGATCAGGCCAGAGATGTCCTTGGCCGTGTTGGCAATTCGATCCTGTATGGAAAGCAGCTCCAGCGCGTCGGAGCGGTTGATCGCCATGAACAGGCTGCTGGGCAGGTTGAGTCGCAGTTCCCGTTTGAGCTCGTCGGCGTCGTTCTCCAACTTGACGATCTTGCGCCGCGCCTTGGCCGCCCGTTCCCAGTCACCCGTGCAGCTGGCCTCGATGAACCTCGGCAGCTTGGCGGCGCACTTGGCGGCCTTGTCCATGTGCTTTTGTAGCGGCACGATTGGTGAAGTGCCGAAAATGCGGGTGATATAGCCGGGCGGATTCATGGACGGGCCGGGATGACCGAGGAAATTTAGAGATCAGATTGTAGCAAAACTGTCATGTGGGTGATCCCTGCTCCGTTCGCACCGACCCAGGGCTGAACCTATTGGGCTGAGCGCATGCCCGCTTGTATGGCAATATGTCGCCGCCTGTCGCTGCTCCGCAGACATTTGCCAAGATGATCACGGCCCGAACCACAGACCTGCACCGACGCCTGCTGTTGATCGGCTGGCTGGCGGTGATCGTGATTGCCGCGCTGCTCAGGCTGTGGCAGATCGGTCTGCAGGTGTTGATCGACGATGAGTGGCATGCGCTGCACGCCATTCAGCAGCTCGAATTCGCCCAGGTGTTCACCAGCTTCGGCCATGCCGACTACTCCATCCCGTTGACCCTGCTGCTGAAGTGGCTGGGCGGGCATTTCGGCCTGACCGAAACCATGATGCTGGTTCTGCCGCTGACATTCGGGGTGGCTGGCGTGGTCATCGCCCCCTGGTTGACCCGCCACTGGCTGCGGCCGCTGGAGGGCTGGCTTTTCGCTGCGCTGGTGGCGATTTCGCCCCTGCTGATTCACTTCAGCCGCCAGGCACGGCCTTATGCGCTGGCCATCCCGCTGAGCTTTGCTGCCCTGATGTGCCTGTGGCACTGGCGTCGCCAGGCGCATGCCGGCTGGGCGATTGCCTTTGTTCCGTGCGCGGTGGCGGCCGCCTGGCTGCATCCGCTGAGCCTGCTGATTACCGGCAGCGCATTGATCTGGATTTTCGGGTTGACCGCAATCGACGCCTGGCGCAATCGGCCAGTCAGCAGTTGGTTACAGCAGCTGAAGTTGCTGCTAGCCGTCGGTGTGCTGACCGCGGCTGGCTGCGCGGCGCTGTTGCTGCCGCCGATCTGGTCGGATTTCGCTTCCCTTGCCGACAAGGCCGGCATGCACCGCATTCGTCTGCATACCCTGGCCAGCGGCTGGCATCTGCTGGTTGGCACGGGGCTGACCCCGGTGGCCCTGGGGCTTGCCGGGCTGACCCTGCTGGGCGTGGTTGTGATGACCCGGCGTGAACCGGAGCTCAGCGCCTGCCTGGGCTTCGTTTTTTTCGTCACCGCGATCGGGCTGTGGCTGCTGAGCGCAGCCTATATCTTCCATGGACTGGTTCTGGTCCGCTACGGCACCGGACTGATCCTGGTGGTGCTGATGCTGGCCGCGGTCGGGCTGGCTGCGGTGCTGGAACGTGTCTCGAAACCGCTGCCAGAGCGCTTGCGGGGACCGGGCGCGGTGATGCTCGGTGGCATCGCGCTGGTCGGGCTCTGGTATGCCGGACCGCTGCCGACCACCTACCAGGGCATCAACCAGTTCACCGGTCATATGCTTTACCAATTCGACTACCGCCATCAGCGCAATCCCTACCGCCGGCTGCTCGAGCTGGAAGTACCAGCCTTCTATCAGGGAATTGCCGCCGAGCCTGGTGACTGGGAGCTGATCGAGGCGCCGTGGTACTTCGAGGACACCCTGAACGTGCTGCCGGTATGGCAGCAGGTGCATCAGCGCCCCTTGCGCATCGGCATGATTACCGGTCTGTGCGCGCCCTGGACGCACGGAGAATGGGCGCCGGACGATGAGCAGCTCAGGTTGCGGCGATTCATTCATCTGAGCGAGCCGTTGACTGCCGCCGACCGCGGTAGGTTCGTGATATTTCAGCTTCAGCACCCATTCGACTATGCTCGTCGCCTGCACGATACCCGACGCTGCGTGGCAAGCCTCGAAGATCGCTATGGCCCAGCCTGGTACGAGGACGACAACCACATCGTGTTTCGATTGCCACCGGCAGGACAGGTAGACTGATGGGGTTGTTGTGGCTGGTGACCGTGGGCTGGGCTTTCAGTTTCTCGCTGATCGGCGAGTACCTGGCCGGGTCGGTCGACAATCATGTCTCGGTAATGATTCGCGTCGCTCTGGCGTTCCTGGTCTTCCTGCCGCTGCTGGCGCGTGCCCGGGTAGCCCTGGGCACTGGGCTTCGCCTGGCTGGCATCGGCGCGATCCAGATCGGACTGATGTACCTTTGCCTGTTCCACGCCTTCGATCACCTGAGCGTGCCCGAAGTGCTGCTGTTTACCGTGCTAACCCCGCTGTATGTCACCCTGGTCGACGAGATCGTCACCGGCAGGCGGCGGCTTCCGGTGCACTGGTGGCTGGCCGCGCTGGTCGCGGTAGCCGGCGCGCTGGTGATCCGCTATGAGCGGCCGGGCGAAGATTTCTGGGTCGGTTTGCTGCTGATCCAGGGCGCCAACCTGTGCTTTGCCGCCGGGCAGGTGTTCTACAAGCGCATGGAGCTGGGGCCGACCTTTGACCAGGTCAGAGCCTTCGGCTGGTTCTTCGCCGGCGCCCTGGTGGTGGCGGGCTTATCGACGCTGCTGTTTGCCGATTTCGACCGGATGCCGAGCGGTCAGCTACAGTGGGGTGTGCTGCTGTGGCTGGGGGTCGGTGCCTCGGGGCTGGGCTACCTGGGCTGGAATCTGGGTGCCCGCCGGGTCAACACCGGGCAGCTGGCGGCAATGAACAACATGCTGATCCCGGCCGGCATCCTGGTCAACGTGCTGATCTGGAACCGCGATGCCGATCTGCTGCGCCTGGCATTCGGCGG
>SKQS01000108.1 GCA_007118895.1 Wenzhouxiangella sp. | reverse complement strand
GGGCGTCCGTGGACTGCGTTCCCGGCACTTGATGTAGGGTGGCTACATCGGCGTGCCGGCGCCTTGCCACGAACGCCCACAGACAAGCTGAATGAGGCTTTGAATATGAATGTCTTAGTAAACCCGACACAAGCAAGCGAATCATGGAATGCTCCGGCTCTCAAGCCAGCAAAAAAGGCGAATTCGCAGTATAGCGACTGCGCTGACCCGACGGATGAACGGATGGCCCGGGTGGTTCCGGGGTAGTATCATTTCCGGCGGTCACCCTTGGAGCGATTCAGACATGGCTGTCAGTATTTTCGACCTGTTCAAGATCGGGATCGGGCCATCGAGCTCGCATACCGTGGGACCGATGCGTGCCGCCGGGATTTTCCTCAAGCGCCTGGTCGATGCCGGACACTTTCAGGCAACCTGCCGGGTCAGGGTCGATCTTTTCGGTTCGCTGGGCCATACCGGGCGCGGTCACGGTACAGACCGGGCGGTGCTGCTGGGCCTGGAGGGTGAGGCGCCCGACCGGGTCGACCCCGATCATGTCAGCACCCGCATGAGCGAAATCAGCGACACTGGAAGGCTGCGTCTGGGCGGCGAACGTGAGATCGCCATCGACCTGCGCCAGGACCTGATCTTCCACAAACGCCAGACCCTGCCGCACCACTCCAACGGCATGCGCTTTACCGCCCATGACGAGAACGGGCAGGAGCTGTTCAGTCGTGACTACTACTCGGTAGGTGGTGGGTTCGTGGTCAACGCCGACGAGGCGGCTGCCGACCGCATCGTGGCCGACCAGACCGCGGTCGCCTACCCGTTTTCCACCGGCGACGAGCTGCTGGCGATCTGCGATCGCGAAGGCTTGAGAATCGCCGATGTGATGCTGGCCAATGAACAGGCCTGGCGATCGGCTGATGAGGTCAGGCAAGGCCTGTTGACGATCTGGCAGGCGATGCAGGACTGTGTCGAGCGCGGCATCAAGCAGACCGGTTACCTGCCTGGCGGACTCAAGGTGGCCCGGCGTGCGCCCACACTGTACCGAAAGCTCAAGCACCGCGCCCGCGAGGACAATCTCGACCAGCTCGACTGGATCAACCTGTATGCCCTGGCAGTCAACGAGGAAAACGCCGCCGGCGGGCGGGTGGTCACCGCTCCGACCAACGGTGCGGCCGGCATCATCCCGGCCGTGCTGCACTACTATCGGCGCTTCGTCGCCGGCTCGTGCGAAAACGGCATCATCGAGTTCCTGCTCACTGCCGGTGCAATCGGCATCCTGTACAAGGAAAACGCCTCGATCTCCGGTGCCGAAGTCGGCTGCCAGGGCGAGGTCGGCGTGGCCTGCTCGATGGCCGCCGGGGGCCTGACTGCCGCCCTGGGCGGGACCATGGACCAGGTCGAGAACGCCGCCGAGATCGGCATGGAGCATAACCTGGGGCTGACCTGCGACCCGGTTGCCGGCCTGGTCCAGATTCCCTGCATCGAGCGCAACGCCATGGGTGCGGTCAAGGCGGTCAACGCCACGCGCATGGCCATGGCCGGTGACGGCAAGCACCGGGTCAGCCTGGACAAGGTGATCAAGACCATGCGCGACACCGGCCGCGACATGAAGACCAAGTACAAGGAAACCTCGCGCGGCGGCCTGGCCGTCAACGTGATCGAGTGCTGAACCGCGGTCAGTCCGCAGCGTTGTCCGGGCAGTCGGCCAGCATCGGCGAGGCCAGGCGCTGCAGCGGGTAGTCCCCGCTGCCGTAGCCTTCCAGGTTGCTGTCCCAGAACACCCGGGCAGTGCCGTGGCGATAGAACTCCAGGCGCAGGCTGCCCCAGTCGACCATCTCGATGTGATCGCTGTCGAACCACGGCCCGTAAATCGTACGAATCGGCTGAATCAGCGGATCGATCTCTACCCAGAATGAAGGAAAATCAGGCGGCGGCGTGCCAATGATCGGTGCCTCGATCGGCCCCAGACCCACCATCCAGGCTTGCCAGCCGCTGCCATCCGGGCGGAAGGTAAACCAGTAAACCCCGGCATGGCCGCTTGGCAGCACGAGCACAACGAAGCCCTCGCCGTCACGTTCCGGATCAAACCACAGCCCGCTCAAGTGCTGAAACGGACTCTGGTTGTCGCAGCGGGTGCCGGCCAGCTCGGTCAGACGGACGTGTTCAAGGCGCTGGTAAAGCTCCATGGGCGGCGGGGTAACGATGGCGAACGGGGAGACTGGTTGCAATCGCGATGAAATGCTCAGCCTGTCATCAGCCAGGCGCACCAGCCTGATCTGCCCGTCGTCATAGTCTTCCGGGCTGGCCCTTTTCAGCCCGAGGCCGAAGCGCCCCTGGTGGGGAGCCAGAGCGCGGGGGAAATCCGCCACTGGACCTTCAGGCCTCACAATCTGCAGGGAATACTTCTGCTCGAACGTCGAAGTATAGCTGGTCGGATAACCGAACCAGTAGTAGGCCAGGTGGCCGCTGTCCAGCAGCATCACGACATAACCCTTGCCGTCGTGGTCCGGGTCGTACCAGGCGCCGCTGATGTCCAGGTCGATATCGGCCAGCTCGCGTCCGTTGCAGTTGGCGGGATTGCCGCCGATGTGCCGTGTTTCGAGGAAGTCGTCGAGCTCCTGTCCGAACGGCTGGTCAAAATCGTTGAAACACAGATTCAGGGCGTGCGGGTGGAATCTGTGATCAACCAGCTCGGGCGGCAGCGGACCCGAGAACTGATTGAGCGACAGGTCAAGTCGCTTCCCACCCGTGTCTTCACGCAGAGCGGCCATCCACGGTTGTGGACTGCCGCTCAAGCGATTGCCGGCCACATTGAGTCTTGTTAAAGACAGCTCGCCGAACCAGTCCGGCGGTGGACCTTCCAGCCCGGTAAAGGACAGATCGAGCCACCAGCTGGGCCGGACGACTGGCCCGACCGCTGCCGGCAAGCCCTGCAGGGGATTGTGCTGCAGTTCCAGTTGCGAAAGGGTGGGTATCTGGAACAGCGGGCCGAGCGTATCGCCTTGCAGGGCGTTTCGGCCCAGACGCAGCACCTGCAGGGCAGGGTGCTCTGCCAGGTTGGCCGGCGGCGGCGAATGCAGTTTGTTGGCGGAAAGATCCAGCACTCGCAGCCATGGCAGGGTATCGCCACTGACCGGCCAGTGCTCGTCAAGCTGGTTATTGGCCAGATCCAGCTCGCGCAGGTGCATCAATGTATCTTCGTCGATACCGGCAAGCGCGGAAATCGCGTTGTGCGACAGATCAAGCTCCCATAATCCCGGCCATGGGTGCTTGTCGAAATCCAGCTGACCGGCCAGGCCGGTTTGCGCCAGGCTCAATTTCCTGATGGCGCCGGCCGAGCGCCAGCTTTCCGGCGGCAGCGCGGCCAGGGGATTGCGGGCAAGATCCAGCGTCATGCTGGAGGTGCCGGCCTCGCCCGTCATCGGCGTGTAGCCGTCGAACTGGTTGCCGGACAGCAGCAGGTTGGAGACAGACACGGTAAGCAGTTCACCGGGCACCGGACCGTCCAGGCGATTGCCACGCAGGTCGATGGTGTTGAGCTTGTCGAAGTTCTGAAAGCTTGCCGGGATCTCGCCCTCCAGACTGTTGCGGGCCAGGCGAAGAAACGAAAGCGCGCCCAGCTCGGGCAATGATTCCGGCAGCGTGCCGGTCAGGCCATTGGCCGGCAGGGTCAGGGACCTGACCAGCCTGAGTGAATCATCGACGTTCACGCATGCAACGCCAAACCAGTCGCATTCGCTGCCCGGCGGACCCAGCCAGCCGTCGTTGTCGAACCAGTCATCACCGCCGGTGGTCTGATAGAACTCGATCAGCACCTGGCGCTCACTTTCCGGGATCTGGGCGAATGCCGTGACGACGAAGGCACAGCAAACGCAAAGCAGCAATGCATTGAAAAATCTGGCCACCACACCCGACTCCTTTGCCTAATATTGGCTTTTCAGTCTAACATTCCAATACTTGGCTTCAACCCAGAGCCGATTCCAGCGCCACCGTCTTTCGTTTGCCATTTTCCGTTTTCCTGTTGATCAAGCCCACCTCCATCCTCGCCCGTGCCCTGCTCGCCCTGCTGCTGTTCCTGCCGGCAGCCGCCGGCGCGCAAACCATCTACAGCTGGACCGATGAAGACGGCATCACGCACTTTACCGACCGCAAGCCCGAGACCAGCGCCGAGGTCAGCATCCAGCGCGCCGTGCCGCGCCGCGACGAGCTGCTCATCATCGAATCGACCGGCACCGACGAGGCGCCGGTGTGGCTGTTTCGCAACCGCGCCCACGGGCCGCTGGAAGTCGAGGTCGAGTTTGCCGAAGCCGACAACGTGGTCAGCTATCCCGAGCTGCCGGCCCGTTTCGTACTGCCACCGGACAGTGCCCGCGAGTTGGTCACCATCGGCGCGCTGGACCCGCGGCGCTCCTGGCGTTACCGCCTGCAGTCAAGGGCCCTGCCCGGCGACCCGCAGGCTGAACCCGATCTGTCCCATGCCTATCGCCCGCCGTTTGCCGAGGGTGAGTCCTTCCGCATCACCCAGGGCTTTGACGGCAGCTTCAGCCACAACCAGCCGCACAGCCGGCATGCCCTGGACTTCGACATGCCGGTGGGCACACCGGTCCACGCCGCCCGCGCCGGGGTGGTGATGGACCATGCCCGGTTCTTCTACCGCGCAGGCGAGGACCTGGAGCGCGACGGTCCCCGCGCCAACTTCATTCGCATCCTGCACGATGACGGCAGCATGGCGGTCTATGCCCATCTCGACTACGAGGGCGTCGAGGTCCGTCCCGGCGACCGGGTCCGACGCGGCCAGCGCATCGGCCGCTCCGGCAACACCGGTTTCTCGACCGGCCCGCACCTGCATTTCGTCATCCAGGTCAACCGCGGCCTGGCGCTGGAGTCGATCCCCTTCGTGTTCGAGGGCCCGGAGGAGTCGACCATCAGGCCGGTCGAGGGCATGCAAGTCTCTGCGCCGAATCACTAGCCAATCCCCGCTAGAATGGGCGATTGGAATCGTCTCGAACAGCAGCCGCAACATGTCCACGCTTACCGACCAGGTCGCGCGCCGGCGCACCTTTGCCATCATTTCCCATCCCGACGCCGGCAAGACCACGCTGACCGAGAAGTTCCTGCTGTTCGGCGGCGCCATCCAGCTGGCCGGCTCGGTCAAGTCGCGCAAGGCCTCGCGCCACGCCACCTCCGACTGGATGGCGATGGAAAAGGAGCGCGGTATCTCGATCACCTCCTCGGTGATGCAGTTCCCGTACCGGGAGCGCATCGTCAACCTGCTCGACACCCCCGGGCATGCCGACTTTTCCGAGGACACCTACCGGGTACTGACCGCGGTGGACTCGGCGCTGATGGTGATCGACTGCGCCAAGGGCGTGGAGGAACGCACGATCAAGCTGATGGAGGTCTGCCGGCTACGCGACACGCCGATTTTCACCTTCATCAACAAGCTCGACCGCGAGGGCCGTGAGCCGATCGAGCTGCTCGACGAGGTCGAGGAGGTGCTGGGCATCGAGTGCGCGCCAATCACCTGGCCGATCGGCATGGGTCGCAGGCTCAGGGGCATCTACCACATGCTCAAAGACGAGATTCATCTCTACGAGGCCGGCAAGAACTACATGCGTCAGGAGCCTAAGATCATTGCCGGGCTGGACAGCGATCAGGCCAGGGAAGTGCTCGGTGACCAGGTCGACGAGCTGCGCGACGAGATCGAGCTGGTGCGCGGCGCCAGCCACGATTTCGACCTGAATCGCTACCTTGCCGGCAACCAGACACCGGTGTTTTTCGGCTCGGCCCTGAACAACTTCGGGGTCATTCCGCTGCTCGATGAATTCGTCGAGCACGCCCCGGCGCCGCAGCCACGCGCCACCCTGGGGCGCATGGTCGAGCCGACTGAAGAAAAGCTGACCGGCTTTGTCTTCAAGGTCCAGGCCAACATGGACCCGGCCCACCGCGACCGCATGGCCTTCATGCGCATCTGCTCGGGGGTTTTCGAGAAGGGCATGAAACTGCACCACGTGCGCCTGGGCAAGGAGCAGCGCACCCACGGCGCGCTGACCTTCATGGCCGACGAGCGCGCCGCCGCCGAGCAGGCCTTTCCCGGCGATATTGTAGGCCTGCACAACCACGGCACGATCGGCATCGGCGATACCTTCACCGAGGGCGAGAACCTGCAGTTTGCCGGCATTCCCAGCTTTGCGCCGGAGCTGTTTCGGCGGGTGCGGCTCAAGGACCCGCTCAAGCTCAAGGCGCTGACCAAGGGTCTGACACAGCTATCGGAGGAAGGCGCGACCCAGTTCTTTCGTCCGTTGGTGGGCAATGACCTGGTGCTGGGCGCGGTCGGCCTGCTGCAGTTCGACGTGGTTGCCTACCGCCTGCAGGAAGAGTACAACGTCGAGGCAATCTTCGAGCCGGTCAACGTGGTCACCTGCCGCTGGGTCGATTGCGATGACGAGCGGCAGTTGCGCAAGTTCCGCGACAAGAACGAGCAATTCCTGGCCGAAGACGGCGGCGGGCGGCTGGTCTACCTGGCGCCAACCCGCGTCAACCTCCAGTTGGCCGAAGAGCGCGCGCCGGAAATCACCTTCCGCGCCACCCGCGAAGTCACCGTTTACGTCGAGACCTCAGCGGCCGCCTGAGCCCGAAACAAAAGACCCGGCATGCTGGTTGGCATGCCGGGCCTGTGAAGCAGAATTGGCTTACTGCAGAACCAGGGTGTGTTCGCTGGCAACCCAGCCGACCCGGCCCTGGTCATCTCGCACCTGCATCCAGTCACCGGCCTTGGCCATCACGTCAACGATGTTTCCCGAGACCAGGGTGTACTCGACATTGGCCGACGGATTGGGGCCGCTGCGCACGTTCAGGCTGTTGGCGGTAATCACCACACGCTCGCCGGTGCTGCTGGCCTGAGCCGCCGCGGCCGGTGCGGCGGCCTGGGCGGTAGCGGCCTGGTGGACGCTGCCATGACGATAGTAGGTTTGCGGAGTTCGCGACATGATGTACTCCACTGACTTGCCGATTACCTCGCGCAGGGCTTTCTCTCGCGGCGTGTTCTGCCAGGTCGACAGCGAACCACTCATGGCGTGGCGGCCGGTATAGCCAGCCAGGGCGCCGCCAATATCGAAGTCACGCGCCGTGCCCTCGACGCTGGTCGCTGCCAGCACCCGGCTGGTGCGCGCGTCGATGATTCTGAGATCGATCGCCATGTGGGCGCTGCTCTGGCCGCCAACCACTCCGCCGATGGCCCGGCCCAGCCGGCCACCGCCGATCG
The DNA here is from genome assembly GCA_007118895.1 of Wenzhouxiangella sp. Classification (GTDB taxonomy): domain Bacteria; phylum Pseudomonadota; class Gammaproteobacteria; order Xanthomonadales; family Wenzhouxiangellaceae; genus SKQS01. The sequence continues at coordinate 4,549 of SKQS01000108.1, read as the reverse complement.
AGCCGCGGGTGCCGCTGGCATCCTCCTGAAATTCGGTGACCGCGGCCACTACCAGCAGCTCGGCGCCTTCGATCTCGCCAATCGCCGCGGCGGTCTCGGGCCGAATGCGACCGCTGGCGCCAAGATCCTGCTCGTAAAGCACGTCGTCGATGGCATCACGCTCAAGGACGATGAAACGGCCGGTGTTGAACAGGGCGGTGGTCAGCATGTCGGCCATGCCGTCACCAATGGCCGGACTCCACCAGCGCCCCTGGTTGCCTGCCCGGTTGTCGAAGCGGGCCACGGCAATCCGGGCCTGCGGGCCATCGTAGTGCATTGCCTGGGCCTCGGACAGGCTGGGGCCCGCACCGGCATCTCTTACGGTCGTCTGGCTGCTGGCCGAGGGGCAACCGACCATCAGAACCACGCCGCACATTGCAGCAGCTATTCGGTAAAACATCTTCGATCCACCTCCAGCAAGTTATACCGTTCGATCGCCCGTAGCGGCGACCGTCGAAAAAAGCGCCTGAAGTGTTTAAACCTTTTGGCGCGTTTGTTACTCCTATTACGCATTAGCCAGGAAAAAGTGGCCATTTCTGCTGTAACCCCCGTATATGGGGATACTAGTAACAGCATAACGCCGGCCGGTCCTTCAACGCCAGTGTGCTGATGAGTGTGGCCCCGGCGGATGTGACAAGGGCTCGGCCGCTGCGGTATCTTGCCCTTCCTTGCTGCCCCGTCAACCTTGGGACGAGAGCCTCACGGCGGTCGCCAAACGCCCGTCCATCAACCAAAAGACCAACAGGATCTGCATGAAACCGAACTGTCCCCTGCTCCCAAGCCTGCTCGCGCTCGTTTGCCTGCTGGCCAGTCAATTTGCCGTCCAGCCGGCCACGGCCGAAGACCAGACCCGACTGCTGCGCCAACCATCCGTCTCGGCCGATCACCTGGTGTTCGCCTACGCAGGCGACCTGTGGGTGGCCGCTCGTGACGGCAGCCAGCCGCGACGGCTGACCGGAAGCCCGGTCGACGAGCACAATCCGCGCATCTCGCCCGATGGCCGCCTGGTCGCCTATGCCGCCGCCTACGACGGCAACACCAGCATCTACGTCATTGCCATCGACGGCGGCGAGCCGAAGCGCCTGACCTGGCACCCGACCAACGATATTCCGGTCGGCTGGAGCGCCGACGGCAAGTCGGTGGCCTTTGCCTCACGGCGCGAGACCGACCACGGTCGGTCGGCCCAGCTCTACCATGTGCCGGCTGCCGGCGGCGCGCCGGTACGCCAGATGGCCGCCCGGTTCTTCCGGGGGCAGTGGGATCAAGAAGGCAGTCGCCTGGCCTACATCGACTTCGGTCCGGCCTACGACGGGCTGTTCGGCGGCAACGCCGGCTGGCGCGGCTACCGCGGCGGCACCACGCCGTCGATCCGCATCATCGAGCCGGCCGAAGGCCGGGTCCAGTCCATCGAGGGCAAGCGGGTCAATGACATCCATCCATTCTGGCTCGGTGGCCAGGTCTACTTCCTGTCCGACCGCGCCAACAAGACTTTCAACCTGTTCCGCTTCGACCCGGAAAGCGAGAATATCGAGCAGTTGACCGACGAGGCGGTCTGGGACATCCGCTGGGCCGACGGTCATGGCGAGCAGGTCGTCTTCGAGGCCGGCGGCCTGCTGCACGAGCTGGATCTGGCCAGCGGTCAGAGCAGGGTACTGAACATCCATCTACGCCCCGACCTGCCGCAGCGCCGTCCCGGCTGGAAGAACGTGCGCAACAACATCCAGGCAGCCCGACTGTCGCCTAACGGCAAGCGGGCGCTGATCACCGCCCGTGGCGAGGTGTTCACGGTGCCGGTCGAGCATGGCTCGACGCGCAATCTCACCCGTACCGACGGGCAGCGGGAATACACCGCACTGTGGTCACCGTCAGGCGACCGCATCGCCTGGATCGTCGAGGCCCCGACCGGCCAGACATTGATTGTCGCCGACCAGCAGGGCCAGCGGCTCGACGAGCACCCGCTCGGCCCCGACTTCTACCAGATCAGGGCCTGGGACGCCGAAGGCGACCGGATCGTGTTTACCGACAACCGTCTGGGCCTGCACGCCATCGAACTGGCCAATGGCCGTATCCGGCAGATCGATACCAATCTGCGCCGCAGCGATTTCGATCTGGCGCTGTCGCCGGACGGTCGCTACCTGGCCTACACCCTGAGCCAGGCCAACTACCATCGCGACCTGATGATCTTCGATTTCTCGGCCGGGCGCTCGCACCGGGTCAGCGATGGCATGGCCGATGTCGCCGCCCCGGCATTCAGCCGCGACGGCCGCTACCTGTACTTTGCCGCCTCGACCAACGTCGGGCCGATGCAGTTCTCGCTAGACATGTCCAGCCAGGAACGCCCCTACCGGGCCGGCCTGTACGCGCTGGTACTGGCTGCCGACGACCCTTCGCCGCTGGCCCCGCGAACCGGCGACGAGAGCGGCAACGACGACAACAACGACAACAACGACGATGACCCGCCGGCGACCCGGATCGACTTCGACGGCCTGTTTGCGCGCACCGTGGCGCTGCCGGTGGCCAAGGGCAACTACGGCAACCTGCAGGTGGCAAGGGACGGCGCCCTGCTGTGGATGCACTACGGCCAGCCCGGCGCAATTGTTGATCCGCCGGGCCGAGGCAACGCCCACCATCACGTCATGCGCCGGTTTGACTTCGACAAGCGCGAGGACCAGGTGGTCTTTTCCGGCCTGCACGGCTTCGACATCAGTGCCTCCGGCTCGCATGTCATCCTCCGTACCGGCAACGGCAATCTGGCAGTGGCCGAGACCGGCGCCGAAATCAAGCCGGAAAGTCTCGATCTCTCCGGCCTTCGCATGTTCATCGACCCGGCCGCCGAGTGGGCCCAGATATTCGATGAGGGCTGGCGCATGCAGCGCGATTTTTTCTATGCCGCCAACCTGCACGGCGCCGACTGGGATGCGGTTTACGAGCGTTACCGACCGCTGGTCGACCACGTCGGCCGGCGCGAGGACTTGAACGAGCTGATGGTCGAAATGATTGCCGAGCTCCACGCCGGACACAACCGGGTCGGCGGTGGTGATGTCCATCGCCCGTCCGGCCCCGGCGTCGGCCTGCTCGGCGCCAATTTCGAGATCCGCGACAACCGCTGGCAGATCACGCGCATCTACACCGGAGAATCCTGGAACCCGTTCCTGCGTGCGCCGCTGGCCCGGCCGGGCCAGGCTGCCGCCGAGGGTGAATTCATACTGGCGGTCAATGGCCGCGAGTTAAGTGCCGATGACAACCTGTTCGAGGCGCTTTACAACACTGTCGATGAGCAGGTCAGCCTCCGGGTCGGCCCGCGCAGCGACGGCCGCAACGCCCGTGAGATCGTAATCGAGCCCATAGAAAACGAAAGCCAGCTCAGGCTGTGGGGCTGGATCGAGGCCAATCGGCAGGCGGTGCACGAGGCCACCGAGGGCCGGGTCGGCTATGTCTATCTGCCCAATACCGCCGGGCCGGGATATACCTTCTTCAACCGCATGTTCCATGCCCAGCTGGACCGCCAGGCGCTGATCATCGACGAGCGCTCCAATGGCGGCGGGCAGGCTGCCAACTACATCGTCGAGGTGCTGAGCCGGCGACACCTGTCGAACTGGGTCTATCGCGAAGGTTTGATGGCGACCACGCCGAAGGGCGCACTGCACGGGCCGAAGCTGATGATGATCGACCAGGATGCCGGCTCCGGCGGCGACTGGCTGCCCTATGCCTTCCGCGAGCTGGGCATCGGACCGCTTCTGGGTACCCGAACCTGGGGCGGGCTGATCGGCATCTTCAACAATCCACCGCTGATCGATGGCGGCATCATGACCGTGCCGCATTTCCGCTTTGTCGATGTCGACAATCGCTGGTCGATCGAAAACGAGGGCGTAGCGCCGGACATCCACGTCCAACTCGACCCGCTGGCCACCAATGACGGGCGCGACAGCCAGCTGGAGGCCGCCGTAGAGGAAATCCTCGACATGCTGGCCAATTTCGAGGACGACATCCCGCGTCAGCCACCGCCGCTGCCGACCGAGCTGGGTCAGTAGTGCTTGCCAAGACCCTTGTCGGACGGCAACGCTGACAAACCGGCCATGGCAGCGATCAGTCGCTGCCTGGCTGGCTGGGTGAATTTAGCGGTGCTCTGTCAGCAGTGCGGCCACGTTCATCGATAATACCGTCACATTCCCGGCATCAACATGAAAAGTCACACTTAAGCCTGGTTTAGTGGTTTCGCCTGCTGGGGCTTGCACTCACTCGGTGTAATCGCGGATCCTCCATATCAGCACAGCGAACCCCCTATGGTGCAAATGCTGAGGGAAAAGCAGTAGCTCTAGTGCTGAAAGTCGGGCGGACACACGACGAAGGTGTCGCATGGATTGAGACCGCCACCACCGTAAAACCAGTTACCTCCCACATTCGAATAGCCCCAAACTCCAGGCGATCCCATATAGGAGTGTTTAGTAGTCTGAGATGCTCTACCCCATACTGCAGCCTGGTTAGTGGTGGGATTTACGATCGGTACATG
>SKQS01000116.1 GCA_007118895.1 Wenzhouxiangella sp. | reverse complement strand
GGCTCCACAGCCGATTCCAGGCCAGCATGCCGAGCATGAACCCCGGCACCACGCCGGCCAGGGCGAAAACTGACAGCAGCGAACCTTCACCCAGGCGATACAGGTGGGCGCTGATGCAAGAACCCGACAGGCTCATTCCGGCGCCGAAGGCCAGCCCGCCCAGTACCACGACCCAGCTGGCCGGGCCGATATGAGCGCGCGGCGGCAGGTGACCGGCGCTCGGGTCAGGAATCCAGGCGCCGAAGATCAGCAGATAGCCCACGGTACCTGCGGCAAGCGCACTCAGTATGCCCAGCGGGCCGCGAACCTCGCCTTCCTCCAGCCACTCGCGGATCATGCAGAAAAAGCAGAAGCGCGAGCGCTGCAGGACCCAGCCGAAGGCGGCGCCGAGCACGATCAGCATCGATAAGCCGCCACCGCTGCGCTCATGGGCGGAAAGCCCCCACCATGTCAGCGCAAGCAGAATGCCGGCGGCCAGCCCGTAACGCAGCAGCCCGACCGGGGTCGGTCGGGCTGGGCTGGCTGCCGTTTCGGGTGTTGAAACCATGTGCCCTGGGTCAGGTTCCGGTCCAGACGCGCCCGGAGGGATTGTTGATCGGTACCCCCACTGCGTTGCCGTACTCGGTCCAGGAGCCGTCGTAGTTGCTGACATCGAATCCCAGCAAGTGTCGCAGCACGAACCAGGTGTGGCTGGAGCGCTCGCCGATGCGGCAGTATACGATCACCGGGCTGGAGCCATCGATGCCGACCTCGGCATACAGCGCCTTCAGTTCCTCCACCGGCCTGAAGGTGCCGTCGGCCGGGTTGACCACGCGATTCCAGGGGACGTTGACCGCGCCGGGAATGTGGCCGGCGCGAATTGCCAGCTCCTGCACCCCGGGCGGTGCGATGACGCGGCCGGTGAACTCATCGGTAGACCGAATATCGACGAGCTGCGCCGAGGCCTCGCCTTCGACCACCGCCAGCACATCGCTCAAGCGGGCGCGCAGCTCCGGTCGCGGCTCGCTGATGCGATACTCGGTGCGGCGATGGCTTTGCGGGATGGAAGACAGCGGGCGCCGTTCCTGCTCCCACTTCTTGCGCCCGCCGTCGAGCAGCCGGACATCTTCATGGCCGTATTGCTCGAACACCCACAGGCCCCAGGCGGCAAACCAGTTGTCGTGATCCCCGTAGATGATCACGGTCGTGTCGTTGCCGATACCGGCCTGAGACAGCAGCTGCTCAAAGCGCTCGGGTGCAACCAGGTCGCGACGCACGGTGTCGACCAGGTCAGTATGCCAGCGCAGATTGACCGCGCCGGGAATATGGCCCTGCTCGAAGATACCCGGATTGACACTCACCTCGACGACGCGAACGGTCGGATCGTTCAAGTGGGAGGCTAACCATTCGGTAGTGACTACGCGCTCGGATACAGCCAGGGCGCTAGTTGATAAATATATAAAAATTAGATAGATAAAGACAGTTCTTGAAAAAGTAATCATGTCGAGAGTTCCTGTTGATGGAAGACTGTCAGTCTATGGTCGTGTAGCCCGAACACAAATATTCCCTGGCGATATCGATATAACCAATGCTGTCAGGTTGGTAACGCCGGATCGGTTAGATTGATGCCGTCGATACGATAAGGATGTTGATGTGAACGAACCGAAGCGGTTTCTCGATGCGGTCGGCAATACGCCGCTGATCCGACTGGCGCACGCCTCGGAGCTGACCGGTTGCGAGATCTACGGAAAATGCGAATTCATGAACCCCGGCGGGTCGGTCAAGGACCGTGCGGCCAAGTACCTGCTGCTCGATGCGCTTGGCGACAAGTCGATCGAGCCTGGCGGGATCGTGGTCGAGGGCACGGCCGGCAACACCGGCATCGGCCTGACGCTAGCCGGCAACTCGCTGGGTCTTGAGACCATCATTGTGATGCCCGATACCCAGTCGTCCGAAAAGCAGTCGGCGCTGCGCGGCATGGGCGCCCGACTGATCACCGTGCCCGCAGTGCCTTATCGCAACCCCGACAATTACGTCCACCAGGCCCGTCGCCTGGCCGAGTCGCTGGAAAGTGATCACGGCGTGTTCTACGCCAACCAGTGGGACAACCTGTCCAATCGCACCGGTCACATGCGTTCGACGGCGCCGGAGATCTGGTCACAGCTCGATGGGCGGATCGACGGCTTCATCTGCGCGGTGGGTACCGGTGGCACCCTGGCCGGGCTGTCGCTATGGCTGAAAGAGCAGCGTCCGGGGATCGTGATTGGAGCGGCCGACCCCGACGGTGCCGGCGTTTACCACTGGGTCAAGCACGGTGAAATGCAGTCCTCGGGGAGTTCGATCACCGAGGGAATTGGCCAGAACCGCGTTACCGGTAACCTGGACGGGGCGCGCATCGACGAGGCCTACAACATCCCCGACCGCGAGCTGGTTCCGGTGCTGTGGGATCTGATCGGGCGCGAGGGCCTGTACCTTGGCGCTTCCAGCGGCATCAACGTGGCCGGTGCGATTCGCCTGGCCAGAGACATGGGCCCCGGCCATACCATCGTCACCATCCTGTGCGACTCGGCCAGCCGCTATGAGTCCAAACTGTTCAACCGGGAGTTTCTCGAATCCAGGGACTTGCCGCTGCCGCCGTGGCTTGCCAATCAGCAGACCTGATTTCGACCCTGTTCCTTGGCCTGGTAAAGGCGCTCATCGGTGGCCCGCAACAGGCCTGACAGGTCGGCCATGTCCGGATGCCACTGGGCCACTCCAGCCGACAGGGTGACCGAGCGCTCACCATCCTCGATCGGGTAACGCCGCGCGGCAACCCGATTGCAGATTTCCTCGGCCAGAACGACTGCCTGGCTGCGATCGGTATCGGGCAGGATGATCGCAAACTCCTCACCGCCGATCCGTGCAAGGGTGTCGGTGTCCCGGACACGATCCGCAAGTACCCGGGCCAGTTGGCCGAGTATGGCGTCGCCGGCGACGTGTCCATCGTTATCATTGATTTCCTTGAAGAAATCGATGTCCATGATGATCAGAGAAAGGGGGCGATCGGGGTTGCGAATCGCCTTGGCCAGCTCGGTCTCCAGCACCGCCATGAGATGACGCCGATTGTACAGTCCGGTCAGCGGATCGCGTATGGTGGTCTCATGCAGTTCCGAGTGATAACCAGCTTCGATGTTGCCCTCATCAATGAACTTGAGCACGGTCTGGCTGAGCTGCACGTGATCTCCATCACTCAGCAGGTGGCGTTCGATAGACTCATTGTTGACGTAGGTCTTGTTGGTCGAGCCGAGATCCTCGATCCAGAAATCGTTGTCCTGGCGGACAATCCGGCAGTGGCGCCTGGAGATGCTGCGGTCGGAGATCTGGAAATCGGCCTCGACACTGCGCCCGATGACAATGGCCTGCTGCCCCAGCACGATCCTGGAGCCCAGGCGGGCACCGCGAATCACCACCAGGCAGGCCTCGTGGTTGCCCCCGATTTCCTCGCGCCGTCCCACGAAGGCGGTTTGCGAGTCGGTTGGGGTGTGCTTGTTGGCAGGATCGGTCACGTCTCGGAAATTGTAGCAGTTTGGCAGCTTTGCGCCGGAGCGGTATCTTCATCGCCACGCACCGGACAGCTTGGATAATGACGCTTATGCGAGCAATCATTCATGTCGACATGGATGCCTTCTATGCAAGCGTCGAGCAGACTGACCATCCGCAGTTACGCGCCCGGCCGGTTGTGGTTGGCGGCGACGGGTCTCGCGGGGTGGTTGCGGCGGCCAGCTACGAGGCCCGCCAGCATGGGGTGCGCTCTGCCATGCCGGCGTCAGTTGCACGCCGCAAGTGCCCTGATGCAGTCTTTGTCAAGCCGCGTTTTGCGAGATACAGGGAAGTCTCGGCTCGCGTGTTCGAGATTTTCCATCGCTACAGCGACCGGGTCGAGGGCCTGAGCCTGGATGAGGCCTACATCGACCTGAGCGATAACGTGGAGGGGGGTGCTGAGCTTGTCGAGACCGGGCGCGAGATCAAGCGGGTGATTGCGGCCGAGACCGGCCTGACGGCATCGGTCGGCATGGCGCACAACAAGCTGCTGGCCAAGCTGGCATCGGACTACGACAAGCCCGACGGCCTGGTACACATTCCTCGCGGGCAGGAGCGACGTTTTCTGGATCCCCTGCCGGTTCGGCGGCTTCCGGGGGTTGGCAAGCGCTCCGCGGAACGACTGAAGGACGCGGGTATTCTGACCATCGGTCAGCTTCGCCTCGCATCACCTGAGCTGATGCAAGAGTTGTTCGGTGACCACGGATTGACGCTGCTGCGGCTGGCTGCCGGCGAAGATGATCGCCCGGTCAACCCGGTCAGGACACGTCGGTCGATCAGTCAGGAAACGACCTTCGACAAGGACCATCACCACCTCGACACCTTGCTGCCGGTGATTGCCGAACAGGCGGCATCGGTAGCAAGCAAGCTCAGGGTGAGGGGGCTGCATGCCCGGGTGGTTACGCTGAAACTGAGATCCAGCGGGTTTTCAACCATCACCCGCAGCGAGTCGCTGCGGGATTTCACGACGGATGCGGAGGAAATTGCCGGAGTTGCCAGCACGTTGCTCGAACGCTGGGCCAGCTATCGCCAGGGCTTTGCCATCCGGCTGATCGGGGTTGGCGTGTCCGGCCTCGACTCGCAGCGCTGACCCCGGCGGTCTGCCGGGGCCGCGGCAATCAATCCGAACTCTTCGGTTCGCCGTATTGGTCACGCAATTCGCGGCGCAGGATTTTGCCGACGTTGGTCTTGGGTAACTCGTCGACGAACTCGACGTACTTCGGAACCTTGTATCCTGTCAGTTCCTGCTTGCAGTACTCGCGCAGCTCCTTGACGCTCAGGCTGTCGTCCTTGCGTACCACGACGACCTTGACCACTTCGCCTGACTTCTCGTCCGGGGCACCGATGGCGCCGACCTCGACGACTTTCGGGTGGGCTGCGACCACGTCCTCGATTTCGTTCGGATAGACATTGAAGCCCGAGACCAGAATCATGTCCTTCTTGCGGTCGACGATGTAGAAATAGCCCTTGTCGTCCATCTTGGCCATGTCGCCGGTCTTGAGCCAGCCATCGTCTCCCAGTACCTTGGCGGTTTCTTCCGGACGCTGCCAGTAGCCTTTCATGACCTGCGGACCATAGACGCAAAGCTCCCCAGGCTCGCCGACCGGAAGATCGTTGCCGTCTTCGTCGATCACCTTGCACTGGGTCGATGGCACCGGCAGTCCGATTGCCCCGTTGTACTCGGTCAGGTTCATCGGGTTGATGCAGGCCGCCGGAGAGGTTTCGGTCAGACCGTAGGCTTCGATCAGCGGTACGCCAGTCACCTGCTTCCACTTGTCGGCCACTGCGCGCTGCACCGCCATGCCGCCTCCCAGGGTAAGACGCAGGTTGCTGAAATCCAGGTCGGCGAACCCGGGAGTGTTCAGCAGGCCGTTGAACAGGGTGTTGACCCCGGTGATCGCGGTGAACTTTTCCTTGCTGAGCTCCTTGACGAATCCGGGCATGTCCCGCGGGTTGGTGATCAGGACATTCCGGCCACCAAACTTGAGGAAAACCAGGCAGTTGGCCGTCAATGCGAAGATATGATAGAGGGGCAGGGCGGTGATGATGGTTTCTTCGCCGTAGCGAATGTGGTCACCCAGCCAGGCCGAGGATTGCTGCATGTTGGCAACAATGTTGCGATGGGTGAGCATCGCGCCCTTGGAAACTCCGGTCGTGCCACCGGTGTACTGCAGGAAAGCGGTATCGTCCAGATTGAGGTTGGCAGCCTTGAGCTGGCTCGCACTCCCGCGCGCCAGGGCCTGCTTGAAAGGCACCGCGCCCGGCAGTTTGTAGGCAGGAACCATCTTCTTGATATGGCGCAGCACGAAATTCATGATTGCGCCCTTGGGGAAACCGACCAGGTCACCGATCGCGGTAATCACCACATGTTCAACCTGAGTGTCGTCGATCACCGCTTCGAGCACATTGGCAAAATTCTCCAGCACCACGATCGCCTTGGCACCGGAGTCGTTGAGCTGGTGCTTCAGCTCGCGGGCCGTGTACATCGGGTTGGTATTGACTACCACCAGGCCGGCACGCAGTGCGCCGAACAACGCAATCGGATACTGCAGGACGTTGGGCATCATGATCGCGACCCGGTCGCCGCGCTCGAGCCCCTGGGATTGCAGCCAAGCGCCGAATCTGGCGCTCATTTCGTCGACCTGACCATAGGTCAACTCGGCGCCGAAATTCACGTATGCCACCTTGTCGGCGTAGGTGCTGCAGCTTTTTTCGAACACGTCGACGACCGACGAGAATTCGTTGAGATCGATCTCTTGCGGAATCCCTTCCGGATACTCCTGGAGCCAGGGCTTGTCTGTCATGATTAGTTGTTCTCCAACGGTTTGAATCTACCCATCCCTAAGCTTCGCACAGCCGACGCGGCCAGGCAAGCGGACACCCATGTTTGCCCCTCGGTACCGCCGAGGTTTATCATCCGCTCTGGCCGGCGACGAAACCCGCGACTTAAAGAGCGAAGAACATGGGCGAGCAAAACGTACAGCAAAACAGCGATGAGGCCACGCGCAGAGCCTTCATGAAGGCTTTGCTGGATGAGGCCAGGGCGCTTGATGACATGTTGCAGGCTGGCATGTTCGAGGGCGGGATCCGGCGAATCGGCGCCGAGCAGGAGATGTTCCTGGTCGACCGGGCCAACCAGCCGGCACTGACCGTGATGCAGATCCTGGAGCGAATCGACGATCCGCGCTTCACCCATGAGCTAGGTTTGTTCAACATGGAGGCAAATCTGTCGCCGCTGGAGCTGGGTGGGGACTGCCTGAGGCGGCTGGAAGCGGAGGCCGAGGAAATATGCGTGTTGGCGCAGGACAAGGCCGCGGAGGTCGGCAGCCGGATTGCCCTGGTCGGTATTCTGCCGACGCTGACCAGGGAGCATCTGGGGCTCGAGTCGATGGTGCCCACCGCGCGTTATTTTGCCCTCAACGAGGCAATGCTGCGGCTTCGTGGCTCAAGCTTCAAGTTCTCGATCAAGGGAATCGATCAGCTCAGCATCCAGCACGACAATTTGATGCTGGAGGCCTGCAATACCAGCTTTCAGGTCCATTTCCAGGTCGGAGCTGACGAGTTTGCCCACCTCTACAACATTGCCCAGGCGGTGACCGGACCGCTGCTGGCTGCCTGCGTCAATTCACCCATCCTGCTTGGCAAGCGCCTCTGGCATGAGACCCGGATCGCGGTGTTCGAGCATTCGGTCGATTCCCGTTCCGACGCCCTGGCCGCCCGCGGGCTCAAGCCCCGGGTGCATTTCGGGGATCAGTGGATCGAGAAATCGGTTTCCGAGATATTCAAGGAGGACATCGCCCGTTTCCGGGTGATCCTGACCACCGAGTTCGAGGACGATCCGATCGGGATGGTGGCCCGCGGCGAGGTGCCGAAGCTCAACGCCCTGCGCCTGCACAATGGCACCGTCTATCGCTGGAATCGGGCCTGCTACGGCATTTCCGACAATGGATTACCGCATCTGCGGATCGAGAATCGTGTGATTCCCTCCGGTCCTACAGTGCTCGATGAGGTCGCCAATGCCGCGTTCTTTTTCGGCATGATGTCGCGTCTGTCCCACTCGATTTCAGACATTCGCGAGCATCTGAGTTTTTCCGACGTCAAGGCAAACTTTCTGGCTGCCGCACGCGAGGGCTTGCGGGCCCAGCAGGTCTGGTTCGACGAGCGCCAGATGACTGCCCAGGAGCTGATTCTTGACGTGCTGCTGCCGCTGGCACGCGAGGGCCTGGTCGCGGCCGGCATAGATGAGTCCGATATCGACCGTTATCTCGGGACGGTACAGAAGCGGGTCGAAAGACGGCGCACCGGCGCCCGCTGGCAGCTTGAGTCACTGGAAACCATGGCTGGCCAGGGCAACATGCATGAACGGCTGCGAGCGCTCACTGCCAGCATGCTGGAACAGCAGCAGTCCGGCAAGCCGATTGCCGACTGGGAGCTGGCCGAGTTCTGCCAGACCCAGGACTGGCGCGACAGCTACCGCACCGTTGGCCAGTTCATGGCAACCGATCTGTTCACCGTGCGGCCTGACGACATAGTGGATTTTGCCGCCAGCCTGATGGAGTGGCGGTATGTCCGGCATGTGCCGGTCGAGGACGACTCCGGGCAGTTGCTGGGACTGATTTCTCACCGGCAGCTGCTGCGTCTGATCGCGCGCGGCGGCAAGGATGTTGCCAGCATCACGGTGCGCGACATCATGCGTCCTGATCCGATTACGGTCACGCCGGAGACCACCACTGTCGATGCCATTCGCCTGATGCGAGAGAACAAGCTGAGCTGCTTGCCGGTGGTCGAGGGCAGCAAGCTGGTCGGCCTGGTAACCGAGCATGATCTGGTGGTGGTGGCAGGAAGACTGCTGGAAACCTACCTGGCCGAGCAATGAGTGCCGGCTGGCGCCGGACATGTCTGCTGATGGCCCTGGCACTGGTTCTGTGCGCCTGCAGCCGAAGCGGCACCGACGAAGAGCAGATCCGGGCCCAGATACGGGCCATGACCGAAGCTCTGGAGTCGGGTAACGCACGCGCCTTTGTTGACGGTCTGGCCGATGACTTCACCGGCACGACCTGGAACCTGGACCAGCGCGCGGTGCGTCTGCTGCTGCGACGAGAAATGATGGCCCACGAGCGTATTCGCGCCCGTGTGTTCGATATCGATGTGGAGATGACCGGCAGCGAGCGCGCCCGCGTGTCTTTTCACGCCGTGGTTACCGGCGGTAGCGGACTGGTGCCCGATACCGGTCGCTGGTGGCGGGTGGAAACTGGCTGGCGCAAGGATGGCGGCCAGTGGCAGGTGATTTCAGCCTCGTGGGAGCCGGTGGTCGGGAGGGGCTAATCGCCCTGATTTCCGACTGCAATCTCGGCGCTGCCACTGGTCAGGTCGGTCAGCAGCTCGCAGAATTCGTCGAGGCTGTGCACTGGCACCTCCAGCCGGGAGACCAGCCCGTTTGCTTCGAAGCGCTCGGAGAGCTTGGCGGCATGCAGCCGGGCGATCAGCTGGTGCAGGTCATTGTTGGCCGAAAAGTCGATCCGAACCTGCACTGCAACCATTTCAATCACCGGCGCGCTGGGGGTCTGGCGCAGGCACTCGGCCGCGCAACCGCCATAGGCCCGCATCAGCCCGCCCACGCCCAGCTTGATGCCACCGAAGTAGCGAGCCACGACCACGGCGACGCGGTCGATTCGCTGGCCATCGATGGCCATCAGAATCGGCTTGCCGGCACTGCCGGCCGGTTCGCCATCATCATCAAAGCGGTAGTTCTCGCCAAACCGCCAAGCCCAGCAATTGTGGCTGGCATCGGTCAGGCTCAGTGCGGCGATCACGTCATCGGCGCAGTCGACGCTATTCAGGCCCACCGCCCGGGCGATGAAGCGACTGCGCTTGAACGTTGTTTCGTGCTCACCGGACCCGTTCAGCGTGAACAGCGTGTGACCGTTGTCCGTCACTGCGGCTTTTGCCTGTCGGTGTCGAGTCGGAAATCCTCCGGCTCGGCATCGACCACCGATCGCACCCGGAACCCGTGCAGCAGAATCTCAAGCGGTTGTCCGACCGAAAACTGCTCCCTGCGGCTCAAGGCCTGGCCGTCGGCTCCGGTTACCACTGCATAGCCACGCTCGAGCACCGCCAGCGGGCTGACCGCATTCAGCGCCCGCGCCAGAGCGGCCAGGGCGCTGGAGGCCCGTTCCAGCCTGCCATTGACGGCCCGCTCCAGTCTTGCCTGCAGATCGCGATGGTGCTGATCCAGGCGCCCCAGGCTGGTGCCGGGATGTTGCGAGCGCAGCCGAAGCTCCAGCTGCACCAGGCGCCGCGAATCGCTGTCGAGGCGCTGTTTCATGGTGCGTACCAATCTGGCATTGGATGTGGCCAGTCGCTGGCCAAGGTCGCTGACCCGCCGGCTGGGATGGTGGGGCAAAAGCCGGCGGCCCAGGTAGTCCACGGTCTGGGCATGACGATCCAGGTTGCGGCCGATTGCGCTGTAAAGGCGCTGGTCGAGCTGGCCAAGCTGGCGGCCCAGCGACGGGCCATCAGGAGTAGCCATGACGGCGGCTGCGGTCGGGGTCGGCGCGCGGCGGTCGGCGACCAGGTCGGCGATGGTGACATCGGTCTCGTGGCCAACACCACTGATCACGGGCATCTTCAGTCTGGCGATGCGCCGGGCCAGCGCCTCGTCGTTGAATGCCCAGAGATCCTCAAGCGAACCGCCGCCGCGGGCCAGGATCAGAACATCGGCGAAATCGTGGCGCTCGGCCGCCTCCAGTGCCCGGATCAACGCCTTCGGAGCGGCCTCGCCTTGCACCTGGGCCGGGTAGATCCGGACGACAGCGCTCGGCCAGCGGCGTTCGAGTACGTGGAGAATATCCCGGATAGCCGCGCCGGTCGGTGAGGTGATGATGCCGATCCGACGAGGCCATGCCGGTAGGGATTGCTTTCGTTCAGGATCAAGCAGGCCTTCGCTTTCCAGCCGTCGACGGGTCGCCTCGAAGGCAAGCTGCAGTGCCCCGGCGCCAGCCGGCAGCATGGTGTCGACGATGAGCTGAAATTCGCCGCGCGGCTCGTACAGGCTGACTCTGGCCAGCACCAGCACCTCGTCACCGTTGGCCGGGCGAAAATTCAGTCGGCCTGCCTGGCCGCGAAACAGGGCGCAGCGGATCTGCGCCCGCTCGTCCTTGATCGTGAAATACCAGTGCCCGGAGGCCGGGCGGGCCAGGTTTGACAACTCCCCGCGCAGCCACAGGCGCGGAAAGCCGGCCTCCAGGTGGACTCGAGCCTCCTGGTTCAGCTCCGCAGGGCGGTAGATTCTCTGTTCGGGACCGGGCCCGCTGATGTTCGACATGGCCACCGATTATACGGATCACGGGTACCTGGCCTGTTCCCGACAAGTGTGATCAGGACCTGCGCGTTCAGACTCCGATGCCTCAGTCTGGTCGGATTACAATAGGTCGCTTGCTAGATCCAGTGAAATATGCGTCATGACTGACCAATCAAGGGAAAGCGAACATCATCGCCTGGTGTTGCGATGCTCGCGGCCCGAGGACTACGGCGACATTGCCGCGATCATGGAGAAGGTCTACCCAGGCCTGGATGGTGCCTGGTCGCTTGCTCAGTTCGAGTCGCAGCTGAAGCGGTTTCCGGAGGGACAGCTGTGCATAGAGGATGACGGGCGGGTGGTGGCCGCCGCGATCTCACTAATCGTCAATTATCGCCGCTGGGGCGACCGTCACCGCTACTGGGACATTATCGGCAACGGATATCTGACCACCCACGATCCCAAGGGCGATACCTTGTACGGGGTAGACATCTTCGTCGACCCTGACTATCGCGGCATGCGCCTGGGACGACGTCTGTATGACGCTCGAAAGGAGCTGTGTGAAAGTCTCAACCTGAGAGCACTGGTCACTGGCGGGCGTATTCCGGGTTATTCCCGGCATGCCGAGGAGATGACGCCGGGGCAGTACGTGGCCAAGGTAAAGGCCCGTGAACTGACCGATCCGATCCTGACTTTCCAGCTCGCCAACGACTTTCATGTCCGCAAGATCATTCGCGGCTACCTTCCCGACGACAAGGCGTCGGCCGGTTATGCCACCTTGCTGGAATGGGTCAACATCTATTATGAAGAAGCCGGGCCCAAGCTGATCGGTGGTCGGCCCTCGGACATTCGGATTGGTGCGGTGCAGTGGCAGATGCGGCCAACTCGTTCGCTGGAGGATCTCTACACCCAGATCGAGTATTTTGTCGATGCCGTCTCCGGTTACCAGGCCGATGTTGTCCTGTTCCCGGAGTTCTTCAATGGGCCGCTGATGGCGCGCTACAACGACCAGGGTCCGGCCGAGGCGGTGCGCAAGCTGGCCGACTACACCGAGGACATCCGCGAAGAGATGGTTCGTCTGGCGGTTGCCTACAACATCAACATCATCGCCGGTTCAATGCCGGAGTACGACGGTGAGTCGCTGAAGAACGTGTGCTATCTGTGCCGCCGCGATGGCACCTGGGACCGGCAGTACAAGGTCCATGTCACCCCTGATGAAGTCGCCTACTGGGGGCTGACCGGCGGTGATCGAGTCGCGGTGTTCGATACCGACTTCGGCAGGATCGGCATCCTGGTCTGCTACGACGTCGAGTTCCCGGAGCTGCCGCGCCTGATGGCCGAGCAGGGGATGCAGATACTGTTTGTTCCGTACTGGACCGACACCAAGAATGCGTACTTGCGGGTTCGGCTGTGCGCCCAGGCCCGGGCGGTGGAAAACGAGTGCTACGTGGTCATATCCGGCTCGGTCGGCAACCTGCCCCGAGTCGAGAATATGGACATGCAGTATTCTCAGGCAGCGGTATTCACGCCTTCGGACTTCGCCTTTCCGCACGATGCCATCGCCGCGGAGGCCACGGCTAACGCCGAGACCATGCTGATTGCCGATCTGGACCTGGACAATCTGCGCGAGATTCGCTCTCATGGCAGCGTGCGCAACCTCAAGGACCGCCGGCTTGATCTTTACAAGCTTGAGTGGAAAAACAAGTAAATTCAAGAGTTTTCTAAATGAAACTGATCATTCAGATACCCTGTTACAACGAGCAGGAAACGCTGCCGCTGACGCTGGCCGATCTGCCGCGCGAGGTGCCCGGATTCGACCAGGTCGAGTGGCTGATCATCGACGACGGCAGCAGCGACCGTACAGTCGAAGTTGCCCGCGAGCATGGCGTGGACCATGTGGTCAGCCACCGTCATAATCTCGGGCTGGCCAAGGGGTTCATGACCGGCCTGGACGCCTGCCTGCGTGCCGGCGCCGACGTGATCGTCAATACCGATGCCGATAACCAGTACCAGGCCGCCAGTATTCCCGATCTGACTGCACCTATCGTGGCCGGAGAGGCCGATATCGTGGTCGGCGCCCGCCCGATCGAGACCACCGCCCACTTCTCGCGCCTGAAGAAGGCTTTGCAGAAGCTCGGCAGCTGGGTGGTGCGGCTGGCCAGTGATACCGGGGTGGCCGATGCCCCGAGCGGGTTCCGTGCGATAAGCCGCGAGGCGGCAATGCGCCTGAACGTGTTCAGCGAATACACCTACACCCTGGAGACCATCATTCAGGCCGGCCAGAAGAATATGCGCATTATTTCCGTTCCAGTAGAAACCAATGCCGACTTGAGACCCTCTCGCCTGCTCAAGAGCATTCCCTCCTATGTGCGCAAGTCGGTGGCCACGATTGTCCGCATCTTTACCGTCTACAAGCCATTCAATTTTTTCATGACCATCGGGCTGGTTCTGTTCCTCCTGGGCTTCCTGATCGGCCTGCGTTTCATGATTTTCTATTTTCTCGGACAGGGTGGCGGCTATATCCAGTCGCTGATCCTGGCCTCGGTGCTGCTGGGCATCGGTTTCCAGTGCATGATGGTGGCGTTTCTGGCCGATCTGCTCAGCGTCAACCGCAAGCTACTGGAGGAGCTGCAGTTCCGGGCCAGACAAAGCGATTACGAGCGGCGCTGAAATTGGGCCGGAAACGGCATTCAGATCAGTCTTACGGGGGCGCATGAGGTATAATTGTAGGATTTACCCGCCCCCGGAGATGGAACATGCGCGTGATCGAGGAAGCACTGACTTTTGACGACGTTTCGCTGGTTCCGGACTTCTCGAAGGTGCTGCCCAAGGATGTCGGCCTGACCACCCGTATCACCCGCGAGCTCAGCCTCAATATTCCGCTGGTCTCGGCAGCCATGGACACTGTCACCGAGGCCCGTCTGGCCATCGCCATGGCCCAGGAAGGCGGGCTCGGAGTAATCCACAAGAACATGACCATCCAGCGCCAGGCCGAGCAGGTCAGGATGGTCAAAAAGTACGAGGCCGGGGTGATCCAGGATCCGATCACCGTCACACCCCGGACGACCATTCGCGAGGTGCTGGAGCTGACCCGCGAACACAATATCTCCGGGGTGCCGGTAGTCGACGGAGATGAGCTGGTCGGAATCGTCACCAGCCGTGACATGCGTTTCGAGCGCAAACCGGACGACCCGGTGCGCAACATCATGACGCGAAAGGATCGTCTGGTCACGGTGCAGGAAGGCGCCAGCCAGGACGAGGTGCTGGAGTTGCTGCACCGTCATCGGATCGAGAAGGTGCTGGTGGTCAACGACCGCTTTCAACTTCGTGGACTGATTACCGTCAAGGACATTCAGAAGTCCCGCGATTTCCCCAATGCCGCCAAGGACGATGCCGAGCAACTGCTGGCAGCCGCTGCAGTGGGTGTAGGCGGCGACACCGAGGAACGCATCGAGGCCTTGGTCGAGGCCGGCGTCGACATCGTCGTGGTCGATACCGCACATGGTCACTCCGAAGGCGTGCTGCAGCGCGTGCGCTGGACCAAGCAGCATTACCCGCAGGTACAGGTCATCGGTGGCAATGTCTCGACCGGAGAGGGCGCGACGGCGCTTGCCGAGGCCGGTGCCGATGCGGTCAAGGTTGGCCAGGGCCCGGGTTCTATCTGCACCACGCGCGTCGTGGCCGGTGTCGGAGTGCCGCAGATTTCCGCCGTTGCGGGGGCCAACAGGGCACTGGAAGGCAAGGGTGTCCCGATCATTGCCGACGGCGGCATTCGCTTTTCCGGTGACATTGCCAAGGCGATTGCCGCAGGTGCGTCGGTGGTGATGATCGGCAGTTTGCTCGCAGGCACCGAGGAAGCCCCCGGCGAAGTCGAGCTGTTCCAGGGCCGGTCCTACAAGAGTTACCGCGGCATGGGTTCGCTGAGCGCCATGCAGAAGGGTTCGGCTGACCGCTATTTTCAGATGGAATCCGAGGCCGACAAGCTGGTGCCGGAAGGTATCGAGGGCCGGGTGCCCTACAAGGGCCCGCTGAAAAGCGTTACCCACCAGCTGATGGGTGGACTGCGCTCCAGTATGGGCTACGTTGGCTGTGCCAGTATCGAGGAGCTACGAACCCGCAGTCGATTTGTACGCATCACTGCCTCGGGTGTTCGGGAGTCGCACGCGCATGATGTCACCATTACCAAGGAAGCGCCGAACTACAAGTTGGGCTGACGCCGATGAAAAGTGACGCTAGTGCCGACATTCATGCCGACCGCATCCTGATTCTGGACTTCGGATCGCAGTACACGCAGCTGATCGCTCGCCGCGTGCGCGAGATCGGCGTTTACTCGGAAATTCTGCCTTTCGACGTCGGCGAAGCCGCCATTGCGCGCTTTGCCCCG
This sequence comes from Wenzhouxiangella sp., assembly GCA_007118895.1. Classification (GTDB taxonomy): domain Bacteria; phylum Pseudomonadota; class Gammaproteobacteria; order Xanthomonadales; family Wenzhouxiangellaceae; genus SKQS01. The sequence continues at coordinate 16,977 of SKQS01000116.1, read as the reverse complement.
CGCGGCATCATCCTGTCCGGTGGCCCGGAGTCGGTTTCCTTCGATGACAGCCCGAAAATCCCGGAGGTGGTTTTTGATCTGGAGGTGCCGGTGCTCGGTATCTGCTACGGCATGCAGGCCATGGCTACCCGCTTCGGGGGGCAGGTCAGCCCATCCGACAAAAAGGAGTTCGGCTACGCCGAGGTTCGCCTTGAACGGCCAGGGAGGCTGCTTGGCGGGATCGAGGACCGGGTTGATGCCGATGGCCAGGCCTTGCTGGAAGTGTGGATGAGCCATGGCGACAAGGTCAACGAGCTGCCCGAAGGTTTCGAAACCCTTTGCACCACGCCCTCTGCGCCGATCGCGGGCATGGGCGATGAGCAGCGCCGGCTGTACGGGCTGCAGTTCCACCCGGAAGTCACCCATACCCGGCAAGGCAGGCGGATCCTGGAGCGTTTCGTGCTGGAAATCTGCGCCTGCGAAGGCAGCTGGACCACCGAGGCCATCATCGATGACCAGATCGCCAGGGTTCGTGCCCAGGTCGGCAATGACAGTGTCCTGCTCGGCCTGTCCGGCGGGGTGGATTCCTCGGTGGTGGCAGCACTGCTGCACCAGGCGATTGGTGATCAGTTGCTGTGCATTTTCGTCGATACCGGGCTGTTGCGTTATCGCGAGGGCGATCAGGTCATGGCGACCTTCGCCGAGCATCTGGGTGTCAGGGTCGAGCGGGTCGATGCGCGCGAGCGTTTCCTCACTGCGCTGCGCGGCATTTCCGACCCGGAGGAAAAGCGCAAGGTCATCGGTAGGGAATTCATTCGCGTTTTCGAAGAAGCCGCACGCGATCACCAGGAAGCGCGCTGGCTTGCTCAGGGCACGATCTATCCGGACGTCATCGAGTCGGCCGGAGCGGCGACCGGCAAGGCCAAGGTCATCAAGTCGCACCACAACGTCGGCGGATTGCCCGAAGACATGGACTTGAGCCTGGTCGAGCCGCTGCGCGAGCTGTTCAAGGACGAGGTGCGCCGGATCGGGGTGGAATTGGGCCTGCCGGCCGAACTGGTCATGCGCCATCCTTTCCCGGGCCCGGGTCTGGGCGTGCGTATCCTGGGCGAGGTGCGGCCCGAATTCGTCGAGCCGCTGCAAGAAGCCGATCACATCTTCATCTCCGAGCTGCGCAACGCCGGTCTGTATGATCGGGTCAGCCAGGCCTTCGCCGTGTTTCTGCCGGTCAAGTCGGTCGGAGTGGTCGGCGATGCGCGCCGCTATGAATACGTGATTGCGCTGCGTGCGGTGGAGACGGTGGACTTCATGACCGCCCGCTGGGCCTACCTGGACCATGAGTTTCTTGATCACGTGGCCCGCCGCATCATCAACGAGATCACCGGGGTTTCGCGGGTGGTTTACGATATATCCGGCAAGCCACCGGCGACCATCGAGTGGGAGTGAACGCGTTGAGCGTGAAAATCTCCGATTGCCTGCGAGACGATGTTGTCCGCGGTGAGAAGGAATTGGCCAGCCAGTACCAGACCGCTCGCCCCTTCCGTCATCTGGTGATGGACGATTTCTTTCAACCAGGGTTTTGCCAGGCGTTGCTGGATGATTTCCCGGCATTCGACCGAACCCGGGCGATGAACGAAAATGGCGAGGTTGGCGGCAAGTGCGTGCACGAGAACCTGGCGGCTCTTTCTGAACCTTATCAGCAGCTCGATACCTTGATCCAGGGCGATGAGTTCCTGGACTGGCTGGGACGGGTGACCGGTATCGAAGGGTTGCTGTTTGATCCCGACTATTTCGGCGGCGGCACCCATGAGAACCGGCATGGCCAGGATCTGGACCCACATGTCGATTTCAATCGTCACCCGCGATCGGGGTGGCATCGTCGGCTTAACCTGATCGTCTACCTGAACACCGAGTGGCAGGTTGAGTGGGGTGGGGCGATCGAGTTTCACTCCGATCCCAGGTTGCCGGCGGATGAGAACGAGATCCGGACGGTACAACCCGCGTTCAATCGCGCGGTTCTGTTCGAAACCACGCATTGGTCCTGGCATGGTTTCGAGCGGATCAACTTGCCGGAAGGCGATTCGGATCAGCGCAGTCGAAAATCGGTGGCGCTGTATTTCTACAGCGAAGACCGGCCTGCCGAGGAGCAGACCAAACCGCACTCCACGATCTATGTAGAGCGTCCCCTGCCAGATCACATTCGGCCTGGGCAGCTTCTAACCGAACAGGATTTCAAGACCGTTCAGCGCCTGTTGGCTCGGCGCGACCAGCACCTGCAGCGCCTGTACAACAATATCTCCGATCTCAATCAGCAAGTTGATGATCTGATCGAGTTTCATAACCGGATGCTGACCAATGCCAGTGGCCGCTATGCCGTGATTCGCGGAATCGGGGCGCTTCGGCGTTTCGTGTTGCGCGGACGGCGCTGGCTGGCTCGCCGCATCATGCCGTGAAATCAACTGTCTAGAGAGAGGGTAAATTGGCTTCAGTTTCAGCAAACGGGTTGATCGGCGATAGCCTGGACAACGACTGGTCTCGCCTGGTTGATGTCGTCAGCTTCGCTGCCCGTTCCGACTACCAGGAGTATCTGAACGAGTACCATGAGAGCTGTGCCGAGCGCTGGCGTGCAGGCCAACAGCTCGCTGCGCTATGCCGAAACCATGGGTGCTTGCCGGGCTGGTGCTCCCTGTGTGAAAAGCCCGACTGCTTCCGCTTCAACGCCGAACCGGGTTCAGTACCCAATCTCAGAGAAGAGCTTAGCTGTGCCTGTGGGCTCAACGCACGCGTGCGATTCGCATTGCACCTGCTCAAGGGGATGCGCAGTGAGGCCTCACGACCCGACATTTACATCACCGAGCAGCTTTCTTTTGCCTACCTCTGGTTGAAAAAACGCTTTTCCCGGGTCATCGGAAGCGAGTACTTTTCAAAAGAACAGCAGCGTGAACTGACTCGCCGGCTGCATGATCTGGGGCTGGGTGATGACCAACTGCGCTTCGAGGACGTCACCAGGCTGAGCATGGATGACGCATCGCTGGATGTGGTGCTGTCTTTCGACGTGCTTGAGCATGTTCCCGACTACCGCGCTGCGCTGGGCGAGTTTGCTCGTTGCCTCCGCCCTGAGGGTGTGCTGATCCTCACCGTGCCGTTCCTGTCCAATGCTGACGACACAGTTGTGCGCGCAAGGGTCGGTGCTGACGGTCGTATCGAACATCTGCTGGAGCCTGAGTATCATGGCGATACGATCAATAGCCAGGGCGTTCTGGCCTACTATAACTTTGGCTGGGATTTTCTGGAGCAGGTGCGTGAGGCAGGCTTTGAGACGGCCGCCTGGTGCATACCCTGGAGCCTGGGGCTGGGCATGCCCGGTGACCTCTGGACACTGATCGCCATTCGCTCCGAATCCTCACTTTCACCGGCTACGGACTGAAAGATTATCAGCATGTCGTTCAGCCACTTGACCTTGGCGAAGCCATACGTAGCGTACCCAGGCCCGGTGCTGGTCCATGGTTTGCAATTCGTCGCTGGGGAACTTCGGTGATGCACGTTGCTGATCCCGCAGGACTCGACAATCGAACTGACAGTGAGCGAAATTCCAGCCAAGAGCTTCAGAATCTTTGGCTATTGACCATTGCGGTCTTCGCGGTCAAAGCGGTATGGGCAGGTTTCGCTTCCGGCCCCACGGTATTCGATGACGAGCTGTTTTACCGTCTCAATGCCACCGCGATCTTTGATCTGAGTGCCTACGCAACGCCGCACTACCCGCCACTTTATTCACTGGTTTTGGCTCCGGCGTTCTGGTTCGAAAACTGGTACCAGGCGATGACCATACTCAACGCCTTCTGGTCAACCCTGGTCGTCCCGGCCGCCTGGCTGCTGGCGCGGAATATCGGGCTGCGACAGCCCCTGCTGGCCGCAGCATTGGTAAGCCTGCTGCCGTTTCACATGGTCTATCCACACCTGATCATGAGTGAGAATCTATTCGTCGGCCTTTTGACGCTGGCTGTCGCTCAGGCTGTTCGCGGTGCAGGAACAGGCAACTCGGCTGCATTCGCATTCGGCGCAACCCTGGCGCTGGCTCACATGACCAGATATCTGTTCATGCCTGCAGCGGTGGTGCTTGCTGTTACCTGGATAACCATGTCGTGGGTGCAGACGCCGCGTCCTGATTGGCGTCGGATTGTTGACGGAGTAGTGGTTGCACTGGTCACGTATGGGGCGCTGATGGGGTTATGGTTTTGGTACGGTATTTCCAGTGGTTTCAGTTGGCATCGTATGCTCGGCCTGGGTGCTGTTGGTCGGGCATTTCCGGAAGACCAGTTGGAGCTGCTTGCGCTTTGGGTATCGACCTATGCCAGTTACGCCTGGTTGACCTGCGTGTTCGGTATCGTGCCAATAGCGGTCTGGCTGATCAGCCGGAAACCCCAGGGTTTTCTGGCTGGCTGGTCGCCCACATCCATTTGCTTCGCCCTGGTTACCCTTGTGCTTGCAGCTGGGTACTGGACTCTGGCAGTACGTCATTCCTATGGCGCCGCCTACAACGTGCCTGTGCCCCAGTATATGATTGGGCGATACCTGGTGCATATCGGGCCCCTGTTCATGGTCCTGGGCCTGTTCGCCCTTCAGCACCTGCGAGACGGTATTGCCATCCCCCGCTTCCTGCCCGGTCTGGCCACCTTTGGCGTTATTTTGATGGTTACCATAGCCAGCTGGATGTTGCTGTACCGTGATCTGATATGGGAGCTGACCGGCTGGTTTGCTGTTCTACGTTTCCAGTCCGTTGGCTATGGTGAACTGAGGCAGGGTCATGTGTTTTCCTGGTTCCTTGCCGGACTGGCTGGTTTTATTGTTCTTGTCTGGCTGAAACCTCGTCTGTCGGGCTGGTGGCAATGTGCACCTTGGGCCGGCGTGCTTATCGTACTGAGTGGAGCCAATGTCAGCGCGATGCTGGATGGGAATAATGGCAAACATGCCATGGTGTTCGCCGGTGTCGTGCATCCCATGGTCGGGCAGAGTCCGGTGTCTATCTGGATCGATGATCGCTGGTTGACCAATCGGCAGCTGACCAATGGACTGCGATTTTTTGGCTTTGAGCATGACCAGCTGCGTATCCAGACATGGGGTGAAATGAATGCTTCAACGGCAGGAGATTCAAAGTGCGCAGCAGAGTTCCTGATCAGCCGATCGAGCTTCGACAAGGAACTGTTGGCCATTTATGAGATTCATGGGCGGGAGTACTTCCTGTATCGCAAGCGGAACGATATCGACTCGTCGGATGACTCTTGTGTAAGTCCGGTGACTGCGGAATGATGATGCTGGTTGAGGAAGGTTTTGTCAGGGGGCGGGTATGCGCTTGACCCGCCTTGTCGGCTGGCTGGTGGTTGCAGCTGTTGTTTATTTCTTCTCGGTTACCATCGCCAGAAACTGGGAACGCGTTCGAGAGATTGACTTTTCTGTCTCCATCGAATCCATCCTGGCAGTCTTGCTGTTCGCGCTGGCCGTGGTTGTCTCCGGTTGGCTCTGGGGCAGGGTGTTTTCTACCATCGCACATAAGCCGGTTTCAGTGCTTGAATCGGTGCGATGTCATCTGGCAAGCTGGGTTCTGAAGTACATTCCCGGCCAGATTGGCGGCCTGATATACAAGATCCACTGGAGCCAGCAGCAGGGTGCGACCAAGTCGACAGGTGCCATTGCGTATGCTTATGAGCTGCTGTTTTTTACCCTTGCTTCGACTCTGCTGGTTATTCCAATTCTGATCGTTGTCACTGCCGGCGCCTATGCCGGCCCCATGGTGTTGGGATATTTCGGGCTCGTGCTGGCAGTGCTACTGGTCAGCCAGAAGGCGCCCCATCGGCTGGCGCGTCTTGCCATCAAACGACTGACGAAGACCGAGCCTGAGTCAATCGAAATCCTGGGTATTGGTCGGATACTCGCTTTCAGTGCTTGGTTCATGTTGCCGCGCCTGATCAATGCCGTTGGATTTGTAATTTTGGCGTCAGTCATGTTGCCGGTCACCGTCGATATGTATCTGCTGCTTGGGGCCAGTTACGTGCTGGCTGGCATCATAGGTGTCTACGCCTTGTTCGTGCCGAGTGGTATAGGTGTCCGCGAGGGTGTTATCGTGGCTTTTGCCAGTCTGGTCTTTACTATTGAACAGGCTGTTGTTCTTTCACTGGTCGCCCGTCTGTATGCGACAGTCGCCGATGGGGTAATCGGGATTGCCTATGTGTGCCTGACCAGGTGGAAGAATCGACAGCCGGAAACCGGGACAGAATCCTTATGAAGTACGTGATCATCGGCTCGCATCTTGATGGTAACAAGGGTGCTGCCTCAATGCTGGAGGCGGCCATGCAAACGCTTTTGCAGGCAGACCCCGATGCCGAATTTACCTTGTTGAGCATGTACCCCGAGGGTGATCAACGGATCAATGAGCATTCGCGCCTGCAAGTGCTGCGCGCTAACCCGGTTTATCTCGGCCTGGTCATCAATTCTCTGGCCCTGTTGTACCGGCTGCTTCCGCCACTGCGTAGCTTGCTGCGCAGAAACCGTCAGATTGGGGCAATCGCACAGGCCGATGTCTTTCTAGACCAGGGCGGCATCACCTTTGTTGACGGTCGGGAAGTTTTCCTGCTTTACAACATTGCCAGCATTCTTCCAGCGCTTCTGGTCGGAACGCCAGTTGTCAAGTGCTCGCAGGCCATGGGTCCGTTCGAGGGCAGATTGAACCGGATCTGTGCGAAAGTTTTCCTGCCACGCGTAAAGCGGATATTGGCCCGCGGCGCTATCACTGAGCAGTTTCTGGAAAAAATGAATCTGGATAATGTTTTGCCGGTTGCCGACTACGCATTCTGCCTGGAGGTAAGCGACCGTGAAGCAGCGGCAGCGCTGTCCGGTCTGGAAGCAGCGCGTCATGATGATGGAGAGCTCAACATAGGCGTTTTTCCCAGCGAAGTCATGCGCAAGAAGCTGGCCAATAAAGGTTTTGACTATGAAGGCTTCATGGCTGATCTGATTGACCGCGTCATCGAACGCCATGGCGCCGTGGTCTATTTGGTTCCACATAGCCTGAAAAATTCCAACAAACGACACAATAACGATATACCGCTATGTGACGATATCTATGCCCGGGTCAAGGCTCAGGACATGTGCCGATATTTGCGATCGATCTCATCTGCGCAGCAGCTTCGCTATGTCATCGGAAAGCTGGACGCGGCAGTTGTGGCTCGTTTTCATGCCATGGTCTCGGCGCTGTCGATGGCCACGCCGGTGTTTGTCACCGGGTGGAGCCACAAGTACCAGGAGGTGCTTGACATGTTTGCTCTGCAGGATTGTTCGCTGAAAGAATCCGAGCTTTCATTGGATGCGGTGCTATCCGGGGTGGACCGGATGCTGGTCGAACGTGAGCGGATCAAATCGCTGATCAAGGAGCATCTTCCACAGGTAAAGAGCAGCGCGGGCCGGCATGTGGACATCATTATTGAAGTGGCGAGAGAGAACCAGCGCAGCTGTTTGTCCTGATCGAGTCGTTCGATGAATTCAGCCCTGTCCGACAAGGAGATCGACAGCGATTTCATGCGCGAGGCGCTGAGGCTGGCCGACCAGGCTGAGGCCATGGGAGAGGTGCCGGTTGGCGCCTTGGTGGTTGCAGAAGGTCAGATCATCGGCCGCGGTCACAATCGCGTCATCACCGAAGCCGATCCTACGGCGCACGCCGAAATCGTTGCCCTTCGCGAGGCGGCCCGCGCTGCGGGAAACTATCGGCTGCCTGGCGCCACCTTGTATGTAACGCTGGAGCCGTGCTCGATGTGCGCCGGCGCCATCGTCAACGCCCGTATAGCCCGGGTGGTTTACGGCGCTGATGATCCACGCGCCGGGGCCCATCACTCGGTCTTCGCCGTGCTCGACCATCCGGCACTCAATCATCGCTGCCAGGTCACCCCGGGCGTGGCGGCCGAGGCTGCGGCACAGCGCCTCAAGGCCTTTTTTCGCGCCCGTCGCTCATGAACTCCTGCCGGGAGGCAAGTGTCAAATGCGCGGTGCAGAGGCTTTGGTATGATAACGACTCGCGTGAAAGCTGACAGGTATCGAAATGCATGAATTCTGGTGGGCACTGATTGGTCTGCTGATTGGGTTGGCGCTCGGGGCGTTGATCTACCGGCTGCTGGCGCCGGCCGCGCAGGAGGCCTCGGTGGAGAAACTCAAGCAGGAAAACGCCCGTTTCCACGATCAGGTCAACGACCATTTCGTCGAGACGGCCAACCTCATCAACCAGTTGACAGACAGCTACAAGGCGGTGTTCGACCATCTGAGCAGCGGCGCCTCCGAGCTGGTCGACCCGGAAACCCTGCGCAAGCGGCTGCCGGCCACTGATGACCGCGAAGTCAGGCTGCGCCGAATCGGCCCGCCGCGCGACAAGCCGAAGAGCTGACCGAAGCGGGTTGGAGGGCCAATCCGCAGTTTGATCTCGTTTTGCGGGGCGATCAGCCCCGTGCCCAGCGGAATGCTTTGAACGGTCGGCGTTGCCCTGCTATTCTGCCGGCTGCGAAACTGGCACTCCCGGGCCATGGACACTCTGCAACTGCTGATCAGCGGCATCGCCAACGGCTGCATATACGGCCTTATCGCGCTGGGCTTCGTGCTGATCTACAAGGCATCCGAGTCGGTCAATTTCGCCCAGGGGGACATGATGATCCTGGGTGCCTTCCTGGCCATTGCACTGATCAATACCAACCAGGCGGATCTGCCTTTCCTGCTTGGTCTGGCTATTGCCGGCCTGAGCCTGGGAATATTCGCCTACCTGCTTGACTCGCTGCTGCTTCGGCGCGTTTTCGGCCAGCCGCAGCTGACCATGGTGATACTGACCATTGCCCTGGGATTCGTCCTGCGCTTCGTGATCGGGGCGATCTGGGGCCATGACCCGGTCGGACTGGAGTCACCGGTGGCCGGACAGCGCCTGAGTCTCGGCGCGCTCTCCGTGCCGGTGATTGATGCGGTGATCATCGGCACCACGGTGTTCCTGGTGGCGGTGCTGTGGCTGTTCTTTGCTCGCACCCGGCTTGGTCTTGCCATGCAGGCCAGCAGCCAGAACCAGGTGGCTGCCTACTACATGGGCATTCCGGTCAAGCGCGTGGTTTCATTGGTCTGGGCCATGTCCGGCGTGATGGCAGCCATCGCCGGCGTGCTGTTTGCCGCCAAGGGTGCGGTCGAGCCGGCTGCCGGCCTGGTGTTCGGCATCAAGGCCTTTGCTGCCGCCGTCATCGGCGGGCTGGGCTCGCTGCCCGGCGCGCTGGCCGGGGGGCTGCTGATCGGCATCATGGAGCCTTTTGCCGGTCGTCACCTGCCCAGCCACCTGGCCCAGGTCTTTCCCTATGCGCTGATGCTTCTGGTGCTGATCATCAGGCCCAGCGGCCTGTTTGCACAGGTGCGGCAGAAGAAAGTATGAAACCGCGCTTCAGGACCAGTTATGACGCCGATATCGATCGCTTCCAGGGTCGCTGGCATCGCGCCCAGTACCTGTTGCTGATAGCAGTTGCCGTTGCGGCGCCGTGGATGCTGGGCGCCTACTATGTGGGCGAGTTGAGCTCGGTATTGGTGTGGTCGCTGGCCGGCCTGGGGCTGATGCTGCTGGTCGGCCATACCGGCCAGGTCAGCCTCGGCCACGCCGCATTCATGGCGATCGGTGCTTTCACTCACCTGGCCCTGATGCTGCGCGGCTGGCCGTTTCTGCCCGCGTTGATCGCGGCAACGCTGGCCAGCGGTATCAGCGGTGCGCTGCTGGCCCTGCCGATACTCAGGCTCAGCGGCATCTACCTGGCCATCGCCACCCTGGCCCTGGGAATCCTGGTCGAGGACCTGGCCATCATTGCCGAGCCGATCACCGGCGGGGTGCGCGGACTGGTCGCCCCGCCGATCGACATGTTCGGGTTCACGATCGATCGTTACGGGACGCCCATCGCGTTCTACTACCTGTGCCTGAGTGTGGTGGTGCTGGTCACGCTGGCTTATGCCAACCTGCTGCGCTCGCCGACCGGGCGGGCCTTCATGGCCGTGCGCGACAGCGAGATATCGGCGCGCGCCCTGGGCGTGAACATCACCCGCACCAAGACCCTGGCCTTTGCCCTGTCATGCGCTATCACCGGGCTGGCCGGCGCCCTGTACGCTCATCTCGCCCAGGCGGTCAACTTCGAAAGCTTCCTGGTGATCATTTCCATTGCCCTGCTGCTGCAGGTCATCGTCGGCGGGCTGGGCTCCATTCACGGCGCCTTCTTCGGTGCCGTGGTCATCGTGCTGCTGCCGCAGGGCATCGCCATTGGCCGTGATCTGCTGGCCGATGTCGGCATCCGGGTGGCTGCTTATCCGGGTCTGGACATGGCGGTCTTTGCGGTGATCATCATCGTGCTGATGATTCTCGAACCGCGCGGACTCTACGGCGTCTGGATCAGAGTGCGCACCTGGCTTGAGCTGTTTCCGCTGTATCGCAAGGGCATGTTCAAACGCGCCCGCAGCTACCTGAAAACCGAGCGGCTGAAATGACCTGGAGATTAGCCCTTGGAGCCAAGCGGACCGCAGCCTGGCGTAGCTTCCGGGTGAGAAGTGGTGTCTTCTTGCCTCTCTCCCTCTGTGCATCTACCCATCTGTCCGAGCCGCGATTACTCGTTGCTCACTTGTCGCGGCACCCTGCCGACAGCACATGAGTTTGCTTCAGGTCAACAACGTCAGCCTGTCTTTTGGTGGCATTCGCGCCATCGACGGGGTCAGTTTCTCGGTCGAGCCGGGCGAGGTGTTCACCATCGTCGGGCCCAACGGTGCCGGAAAGTCCTCGCTGTTCAACCTGATCAGCCGTTTCTATCATCCGGCCGGCGGGGCTATCCGCTTTGATGGCGAGGACCTGCTCGAGCGCAAGCCGCACGAGGTGATCGATGCCGGCATCGCGCGAACGTTCCAGAATATCGAGCTGTTCGATCACGCCACGGTGCTGGACAACCTGCTGATCGGTCGTCACAGCCGGCGTCAGACCCGCTGGTTCGAGGACCTTCTGTTCCTGCCGCGGGTCCGGCGCGAGGAGCGCAGCCATCGCCGCGCGGTGGAGGAAGTGATTGATTTCCTCGAGCTGGCGGCCTATCGCGATCGCATGATCCAGGGTCTGCCCTATGGCGTTCGCAAGGTGGTCGAAATCGCCCAGGCGCTGGTCTCGCAGCCGAAACTGCTGCTGCTCGACGAACCGGCATCGGGCTTGAGCGTGGAAGAGACCGAGAACATGGCTTGGTGGATCGAGGACATGCAGAAGGATCTGGGTCTTACCATCGTCATGGTCGAGCACGACATGGGTCTGGTCAGCCAGGTGTCCGACCGGGTGCTGGCCATAGCCGAGGGTCGGCCACTGGCCGAGGGGTCTCCGGCCGAAATCCAGGCCCATCCCGAAGTGATCCGGGCCTGGCTGGGCGGGGTGGGTGAATGAATCCCCTGCTGACCGTGCACAACCTGGAAACCAGCTACGGACCGGTGATGGCCCTGCGCGGGGTGTCATTGAGCGTGCCGGAGGGCAGCATCGTCACCGTGCTGGGCGGCAATGGCGCCGGCAAGACCACGCTGATGCGCACCCTGTCGGGCGCCCTGGCCCCACGCAAGGGCAGCGTACGCTATCGCAGCAAGCGCATAGACGGCATGGAGCCGGACCGGCTGGTACGCGAAGGTATCGTCCATGTGCCTGAGGGCAGGGAGATTTTCCCGTTCATGAGCGTGGCCGAAAACCTGCGCATGGGCGCCTATGCCCGGCGCGACCGATCCGGGTGGGCGGCCGAGCTCGAGCTGGTCAATGAGTACTTTCCGATTCTGGCCGAGCGACGCAGGCAGGAGGCCGGCACCCTGTCGGGCGGTGAGCAGCAGATGCTGGCCATTGCCCGCGGATTGATGGCCCGCCCGGCGCTGATGCTGCTCGATGAGCCCTCGCTGGGCCTGTCGCCGGTACTGGTTTCGGAAATCTTCACCATCATTCGTCGCCTGAACCAGGAACAGGGCCTGACCATCGTGCTGGTAGAGCAGAACGCGCGCGCCGCGCTGGAGGTGGCCGATCATGGTTACGTGTTGGAAATCGGGCGCATCGTGATGGATGGTCCGGCCGAACGACTGATGGCTTCCGAAGACATTCGCGAGTTCTATCTGGGCCGGACCAGCGAATCCAGCCGCGGCCGGCGGCGCTGGCGACGACGCAAGACCTGGCGGTGAGCATGGCCCAGAGCTTTGAAATCAACGGTTGCGACACTCTGGCCAAGCTGTGGCGCAAGGCCTGCCGCGAGCGTGGCTCAGGCATCGCCCACCGCGAGAAGAAGCTGGGAATCTGGCAATCGTATTCCTGGCAGGACTGGTTCGATGGCGCCCGGGCAATTGGTCTGGGGCTGATGGAGCTGGGTCTGGAGCGCGGCCAGGTGGTTTCGATACTCAGCGAGGACCGGCTGGAGTGGCTGCATGCCGATCTGGGCATCGTTGCCGCCGGCGGGATCAGCAACGGCATCTACACCACCGACAGTGCCAGCCAGCTGGCCTTCCTGGTCGAAGACAGCGAGTCGGTCTTTCTGCTGGTCGAAAACGACGAGCAGCTGGACAAGTTCCTGGCCGAGCGCGAGGCCATGCCCGGCCTGAAGAAGGTGATCGTTTTCGAGCGCAAGGGCCTGCGCGATTTCAGTGACCCGCAGGTAATGTTTCTCGACGAGCTGATGGCGCTGGGCCGGGCGGCCGCTGACGGTGAGCGCCGATTCGACCAGCGCATAGACGCCGGCAGCGGTGACGAGATTCGCATGCTGATCTACACCTCCGGCACCACCGGGGTGCCCAAGGGCGCGATGATCAGCCATCGCAACGTATTGTTCATGCTCGACCGCGGTGATCGGGTGCTGGAAGTCCAGCCGGGCGATGAGCAGCTTTGCTTTCTGCCCCTCAGCCACATCCTGGAGCGGCTGATTTCTGTCGAGATGCCGATCTACAAGGGGGTGCGGGTCAATTTCGCCGAAAGCCCGGAAACGGTGTTCGACAACCTGCGCGAGATCTCGCCGCATGCCTTCACTGCCGTGCCCCGGCTGTGGGAGAAGCTCTACAGCGCGATCAGCGACCAGCGCCGCGAGGCCACCGCGATTGGCCGCTTCGCCTTTGACCGCGCACTGCGCGCCGGGCATGATTTTCAGGCGGCCGAATCGCCAGGACTGTCCCTGCGTCTGCGCCATGCCCTGTGGGATCTGCTGGTGCTGAAAAACCTGCGTGACCTGATCGGCATGCGCCGCGTCCGGCGCGCGACCACAGGGGCAGCGCCCATCGCACCGGAGCTGATCCGCTGGTTCAATGCCCTCGGCGTACCGTTGTACGAAGGCTACGGCATGACCGAGACCACCGGCATCATCTCGGTCAATACACCTGAGAAAAGCCAAATCGGCTCGGTTGGGGCGCCGTTGCCCGACACCGAGGTGCGGATAGCCGACGACGGCGAGATCCTGGTGCGCGGACCGCACGTGTTCGAGGGCTACTGGAAGCGCCCGGAGCATACCGCTGAAGACCTGCGCGATGGCTGGCTGCATACCGGCGACAGAGGGCGCCTGGATCAGGGCATGCTGACCATCACCGGCCGGATCAAGGACATCATCATTACCGCCGGCGGCAAGAACATCGCGCCGGCCGAGATCGAGAGCCGTCTGAAGTTCTCGCCTTATATCGCCGATGCCGTGGTCATCGGCGACAAGCGCAAGTACCTGACCTGCCTGATCATGATCGACCGCGACAACGTCGAGACATGGGCGCAGCGCCACCAGGTGCCGTTTTCCGATTTCCGCTCACTGTGCCGGGCCGAGGCTGTGCAGGATCTGGTCGGCGGCGTGGTCGAAGCGGTCAATCGTGAGTTTGCCCAGGCCGAACAGATCAAGTATTTCCGCCTGATCGACGTGATGTTGAGCGCCGACGACGAGGAGCTGACGGCTACCATGAAGCTCAAGCGCACGCAGGTCGAGAACAAATACAGCGACCTGATCGATTCGATGTACTGAGGCGGGGGAGAGGGGGAGAGGATGAGAGGGGAAGAGGGGCAAAGCATGATAGATTCCCTATGCATGGAAAAGACAGGCCCTTACAGGAGCAATTGATGAAGCCACTGACGCTGTTGATGATGTGCCTGCTGGTGCTGGGCCTGGTGGCCTGTGGGGGGCGCGAGGATGATCCTTCCGCGGTGCGTGGAGTAACCGACAGCGAAATTCGTCTGGGCGGCGCCCATGATCTGTCCGGGGTATTTGCCGCGGTGTCCAATCCGGCGCTGCGCGGCGCCAACCTTTACCTCGACCAGGTCAACGAGGCAGGCGGGGTGCATGGTCGACGGATTCGCTACATCGTCGAGGATCATGGCTACCAGGTTCCGCGCGCTACCCAGGCGGCCAACAAGCTGGTCACCCGCGATGAAGTCTTCGGGATGCTGATGACCCTGGGTACGCCGCACAACCTGGCCTCGTTCCCGATCATGGACCGCCATGATGTGCCCAGCCTGTTCCCGCTCACCCCGGCCCGACCGATCCTTGAAACCGGCGATTTCTCGCGCCGGTTCAGCATCAGCGCCTCCTACTATCACAACGTCCGCAATGCCATCGACTGGCTGGCCGACAGAAAAGGGCTTGAGCGCGTGTGCGTGATGTACATCCCGTCGGACTTTGGCGAGGAAATCCATCACGCCGCCCGGGATGCGGCCGCCGAGGACGAACGCCTGACGCTGGTTTCGGCCACTTCTCACCGGCCCGACGAGACCGGTTTTTCCGGCACCCTGTCACGCAAGCGTTCGAGCAACTGCGAGCTGCTGGTGCTGGGCCTGGCGGTGCGCGCCACCGTGGCAGTGGCCTCGGGCGTGCGCGACATGGACTGGGATGGCGTTGAGCTGCTGGTATCAACCGCCGCTTTCCACTCGGCGGTGTCCTCGGCGCCCGGCGGCGCGACCGAGGGCATGTGGGCCGCCTCGGCGGGGCCCGACATCAAGACCCTGCGCGACCGCCCGGAATCGGCCGCCTTCATCGAGGCCTATCGCAGCGCCCAAGGTCACGACCCCGATGCCATGGCGCAACTGGGCTACAGTGTTGCCTATGCCCTGGTGCGCGCGCTGGAGATCGCCGGGCAGGAGCTTACTGTCGACAGCCTGGTCGCGGCGCTGGAGTCGCTGGACTATGTCGATCCAGTTTCCGGGGTGCATGTGCGCATGGGCCCCGAGGATCATATCCTGCTGGGCGATACCTGGATTACCCGGGTCACCGGCGGCGTCTGGGAAACCCAGACAGTCATCGAGCAGGACTCACCCTGACATCTCGATTACCCCACTTGGCCCTTCAGCAGCGGGTGTTGGAGATCTCCAGCAGCCGCACCACCTCGCTTTCCAGCAGTTCCCCATCTTCGCCTTCCAGCACGAAGTCAGCGTGAGCGCAGTCATGAAAGCGTATGGTGGCCTGCCCCCATTCAAGTATGCCGTCCGGTGGCGGAACCGGCTGCCCCAACTGGCCGCCGACTGTCCGGTACAGGGTCACGATGTAATCCTGGTCGAAGATGACTGAGTGGGTGATCAGGTCGCTGACCAGCCACAGGCGCTCACCCTCAGGGTCGGCCCCGTAATAGAACAGGCTGGCGCCGGCCTGTCCGGCCATGAAGTTGTAGCCTTCTCCGGAGCGAGTCGGGTCATACCAGTGTCCGGACAGCGCGTGCCGGCGATCGGCATCGGTCAGATAGAACTGGCGAAAGAAATCCCAGGTTGCCGCTGCGCCTTCGATATCCCGGTTCTGAGGACCAACTACCGATTCGGCAAGTGCACTGATCGGGCGTGAAAGAGTCGGCATGGTGTGCCCGGCATCAATCATCCTGTAAAAGCGTACCGTGTCGACGGATTGATCGCCCGGAAAGCGAAGCAGCTCGATCTGCGACGGTTCATCCGGTTCCAGCTGCAGCAGGGTCTTGACTACAGGAGTGCCCTGAATACCGTTGATCTCCAGCCAGTAATCCACGGTGGCGTCGGTAGAAAGCACCTCGCCATTGCCGAAGATCAATTGACCACCCCCGTATGGCGACCAGGTGTCCAGGGTGCCATTGGCAATCATCATCGGGACCGGTTCGTCCTGTTCTTCACACTGGCTGTTGGCCGGCAGATTGGCGATGAAGCTGGCGCCTGCGGTGATCAGGTCGGGCCGCTCCTGGGCCAGCCGAAAAGTCATCATGCCGCCATTTGAGTTGCCGGTTGCAAAGACCGCGTCGGGATCATGTCCGAGGTTATCCAGCGACCAGTCCAGCAGCGCTTCCACGAAAGCCACATCATCAGCCTGGCTGACCTGCACGCCGTCGCTCCTGCAGTCATTCCAGCGTTGATCGTCACCGAAGGCGTCCTGGTCGTCGCCCATGCCGTTCGGAACAATCAGCACGAAACCTTCTGCTTCGGCAACAAAAGGCCAGGCCGCACTGCCCTGTGAGCTCGGCGGCATGGTCGAGCGCATGCTCTGGGTGCCGCCATGAAAGAACAGCACGACAGGCGGTGCGGGATCAAGCAGGTTGGATGGAATGAAATAACGAAAGTAGCGAGTATCTTCGCCCACCTGTATCGAAAGATCATCGTGCCAGCCAGGTGCCAGTGCGGCGGCGGGGCTGTCGGCATGCGCCAGGTTGGCGATCAGCACTAGGAGGGCGGAAAGTGCGTGGCGGAAACCTGGAGCCTGCATTGTTATCCCAATACAAAATCTGGTTTCAGGGTAACGGATGCGCATCAATTGATTCAAATCTTGCTTGTTCGCGGCAAGCGAATGGATCGGCGTCAGCCGATGGATGGAAGGAAGCGGGTTCGACTCCCGCGAGTTTTGTTTTGCCCAGAAGGCACGAAACCGGCCTTTGTGCCGGTTTTGTCGTTTCCGGGCCCAGCAAAGCAGGCGGGAGTCGAACCCGCTTTGTTTGATACCGGGCCTGAAGGCCCGCAGTCGTCTGCCGGGCGGCAGACGCCACAGGCGTTGCTTC
>SKQS01000176.1 GCA_007118895.1 Wenzhouxiangella sp. | reverse complement strand
CGCGTCGGCATCGGCGTCCGCGTCGGCATCGGCGTCCGCGTCGGCATCGGCGTCCGCGTCGGCATCGGCGTCCGCGTCGGCATCCGCGTCCGCGTCGGCATCCGCGTCCGCGTCGGCATCCGCGTCCGCATCGGCATCCGCGTCCGCATCGGCATCCGCGTCCGCATCGGCATCCGAATCAACTACATCAGTTGGCTCTGCAATTTCTACATCCCCGAAGGGTTCAATGACATCAAACGCAATCGGGTCTAGCTCTTGAACCGAGGTCGGGGAAGCTGTGGGGAAGGCCACGCCGCCGGTAGGCAGCGGGAATTCCACTGGCGGTACAGGCTCTTGTAGTCCATCTGAGGAATCAGGACTTTCCGGCGTGGTTTGCTGGGAATTAAAGTCCCCAATCAAGGCCTCACCTTGGCCCGAAACACCGCCAAGGCTACTATCTGACGCCTGTGCATGTTCGGGATCGCCAACGAGAACGTTCTCGTTACCATCACCAATCGCACGTTCTGGAGGAGCTGTTATTTCTTCAGGATTTTCAGGGTCATAGTCCTTGATATCGGCCAGAGACGTGATTTCGTCGAAACGCGTCGCCTGCTCATCTGCAGGCTGATTTTGCGTACCGGTTTGGTCTTGATCAGACGAAGAATCGCGTTGCTCGGCCATAGTCCTTTCCACAGCTGTCTATTTGTGCCCACTACATAGGCTAACCGTTACCACATCATTTCTCTAGACAGCCAAAAGTTATAATAGGAGCCTGTGGTACTGCAGTAGACCAGACAAACCCTCAACATCCAGAGAATCGATCAGCTACGGTTTTTTATTTTCAATATCAGTAGCTTACTGGAAAGACTGCATCCATCGGATAACGTGGCGGCCGGCAAACAAGCGGGTCAGGCCCGAATCTTGCTTGTTTATTAAGTTAGCGCTCTCGAAAAGCTCTCGAAATTCCGTCTACTATCGGCTGTCCGAGGTAACCTAAGAGCGTTTTTTTGCCAGTAATAATCTCCGCCTCAACCGCCATTCCTACCCTCAATGGCCTCTGCCCCACCTCGGACCCAACGTAAGGATGATCGAGCTTAACCCAGCCGAGAAAGTACGGGGTACCATCAGCAGAGACGACACTTGAGGCGGAAATGCGTTGCAAAAATCCCTTAGCAAAACCATAACGTGAATAATCGTAAGCGCTGACACGGAGATTTACCGGCTGGCCAACTTCCACATAACCAATATCCCTTGGCTGGATGTTGACTTCCGCTTCAAGCGGTGCAGTATCGGGAACGATCTGCATCAATACCTCACCCGGCTGTATCACTTGCCCTATGGTCTGTACTTTAAGATCGAGCACGTAGCCCTGGATTGGTGCCGTGACCTCCAGGCGCTCCACTCGCGCATTGAGAAGATAGAGCGTTTCCTGAATCTCGGCAACTTCAGCTCGCGTATCGCCGAGTTCATTTGCGGCGTCCTGCCGAAGCTGATTATCCGTGTTGATAAGGCGAGTTTGCGTCTCAGCTAACTCTTGCAAAACAACATCAATTTCCTGTGTAAGGCGTACCACCTCACCAATAGCCGTCACTTGTGCACGACGTGTTTCGAGCACTGTCGTTCGATCAATCAGTTTGCGTTTACCAAGATCTTCACGCATATCGATGAGCTGACTCGTTAATTCTAGCTGTTCCTTAGCGGACGCAAGAGCGTTTTTTAACTGACTGACTCTTTGCTCTCTTTGATTTATTTGACGCTGAAGAATTTCCAATGTAGAATTGCGCGTCTCTTTATGGTTGAAATAAATAGACCGTTGATCGGCAACCAAATCAAGATACGTTTGAGCGTAGGCGGAGAAATCCGGCTCTCGGCCATCAATGAACGCCTGGAGTCGCTCCCCCTTCAACTGCAAGGCTGCAAGTCGCGCATTCATTTGTAACTGCTCAGCAAGCGCTTGCGAGCCATCTATTTCAAATAATACTTGGCCGGCTTCAACCAGATCCCTCTCATCGACATTAATCGAATCGATAATTCCACCATAAAGGTCTTGCACAACCTTTATTTGCCCAGCAGGCAACACTCGACCTGATGCAATAGCAACCTCGCTGATTTCTGTAGTACTCGCCCAAACGATGAACAGAACAACGACTGCCGAGATAATGTAAAGAATAGGCCGAAAAAATCCGGGGATCAGTTCTTCCTCTACTTGAACCGTCTCTGACAGCAGACGGCGTTCCCGGCGACCAATGCTCAACTTGGCGGCATTTCTTTTCACAATCGCCTGCTTTTCCAACTTATTCATGGACGCGTACCTGCATTAACAACTTTTTGCACCTGTTCGTACGTACCAACCGCAGCAACCCGCGCATTTCTCAGGTGTACAACACGATCGGCAAGGCGCAGATGGCTCGGCCTTAACGTGACCACAATCAAGGTTGCACGGCCTCGCAGCCATTCAATACAACGTAATAATGCGGCTTCCCCTTTTTCATCCATGCCAGTCTCAGGCTCATCCATGAGGACCAATGGAGCAGGCTTGAGCATAGTACGCGCTAGGGACAGGCGATGCCGAAAACCACTAGGAAGCTCGATCATCCGACTGCTTGATATCCTGGTATCGAGTCCTTGTGGTAACGATAAGGTCTCATCGAGAAGGCCCGCCATTTGCGATGACCACTGAACCTCAGCATCGGTAGCGGTGGGGTATGCAAGCTTAATATTCTGGGCCACTGTCCCGTAAAAAATATCGCACACTTGTGGCAAATAACTGACCCTGACGCGCAAATCTGTAGCCGTTAGTTGACGGATATCGACATCATCAAGACGAATGCTACCTGCTTGTGGGGTGTAAATGCGCAGGATCATCTTCAATAATGTCGATTTCCCAGCGCCGCTATGTCCCGTCACAGCAACAAATTCTTTGGGTCTTACTTTGATGTCAACGCCTAACAAAGACGGATCAACTGTATTTGAATAACGAAACGAAATCCTTGAGAGTTCTAATCCTCCTGGACTTTCAGGTCTGACTGTCTGACGCACACCCTGATCTTCTTCTGTTTGCAGACGCATCAAGTTATTTATCTGCCTTATATTTTCTTTAATTCTGGCACCTGATGTTATAGAAAGAAACGCATTCTGCAAAGGCCCAGTAATGCGCCAAACCAAGATTTGTGTCGCAATCAGCGTTCCATTCGTGATTTCGCCTTTAATCGCCAAATAGGCAGAAAAAATTAGTGCTGCTAAACCAGTCGAACTCGCAATCACTTGCGACGCAGCGCGTACTGCAAGATTAAAACGCGTTTCAAAGAAACCGCTAAGGGCTGTGCTCGCGCTTAACCCTCGCAACCTATCGAACCATTTAGACTCAGAGCCCGTCTGTCGAATCACGCGCGCCGCATGTAGCATTTCATCCAAGAATTCCGTTCGATTACCGAACCCTATTGAAACTTTACCCACAACACTCCTGCTCTTCTTTTGCACGAGAATAGCCAGCGAGTAAAAAGAAAAAGCAGATACAATAAAAACCATAACCATCGATGGATTGACCAAAATAACCGCCACTAGCAAAACCAGCATTGCAGGAAGATCAAATACTAACCTTGCGACTGGCCCGACAAAATATTCACGAACCCTCGTGAGTCCACGAATGCGCCTTATCTGCCGGTTGACGGGTACACTATCAACAGCGCTAGCCGGCAATTCTAGAATACGCTGCACGAGGTTAATCCCAAAGATATAATCTAAACGCCCACTAATGTAACCCATCAACCGACTCTTGCCGAGACTAAGCAGCCACCCAAGAAAAATAGCAATTGCTACTCCAAACATCAGATAAAAGCCAACTGAAATATCCCTGACCGGTATGACAAAATCCCATGTCGCTCGGACGAACAATGGCGGGGCAATACTCAGCACTGTAGTAATAATCGTAATAAAAAGGATAACTTGCCGATGATGTTTGAATCGATCGACTAGCCGAGCGAACCATCCTTCTTGAGAATCGCCTACCTCTTTTGGTTTTGCTTTTGAAAAAGTATAATAATCCCCAACCCCTAGACCAAGACTATCAAATAAATCAATCCGACTGTCTTCGCCTTTAAATACACGCACTTGGCCCTCTGTTGTCCGCTCTAAAATAATTATTCCAGCGCCTAATTTTGGCAGGAAAAGACAAGGGTAAAGCCGGCTATCCGGAACACGTTTTAGTTTCCCAATTTTTGCTGGGCGATAGCCAAGATCGACCAGCACTGACAGAAAGCTTGAAAGATCGAGTCTCGGCTCGAAATGTGGCAGTGCTTCTAATAGTTCTCGCTGCCGACCATGCCAGCCGAGAGCATTCAGTAACGGCAGCAAGCAACGTGAAAGATCATTTGGCTCGCTAAAGTGATCGATAATAATATGCTCGGACTCGTTACTGGCATTCGGACGGATCAGTTCCCCAGAACTATCTTGACGATCAGTGGTTTTAACTGCAGGGCCTTCTTTAAGCAAACCATTTTCAAGATGATAAATTTTTTCAGCAAGCGCAAGATAAGAGGGCCGATGAGTCACTAAAATAATCGTAAGATCACTCTTTCGCCCCTCAAGGTATGTTCTTACAGTTCTATCAGTGTCTGAGTCGAGTGATACGTTTGCTTCGTCAAAAAGTATGACCTCAGGTTCAAATACGAGTGCTCGGACAATACTTATTAACTGTCGGGTACCTGCAGACAATATCTCGTTAGCATTTTCGCCCAAGCGAGTTTCATAGCCAAATTTCATCCGAGCAACAAATTTGTCGAGACCTAAATCTTTAGAAATTGACAACGCACGTTCGTCAAGTGCTTTGTCGAACATCGTAAGATTATCTAAAATCGTTCCAGAGACTAATACACCGTTTTGACTCAGCAGGCCGATACGATTATGTATCGATCTTGACGAATAATTGCTTAACGGCTTTTCATCAACAAAAACCTGACCTTCATCTGGCTGTTCCAATCCACATAAAACGTTAAGTAGCGTCGTCTTTCCACTGCCACTTGGGCTTTGTATTGCAATACATGAATTTTTGGTAATAGCCAGATTAATTCCCTGTAGAACAACTCGTTCGGAATATTTGACTTGAATATTACACAACTGAATCCCTTTCTCGATAAACGGCAACGAAGGCTTTTCAGTATTGTCTTCGCTCGGCATGGAAAGCAGCGACTGGAGCCGCTCCTTGGCACGTTCGTATTCAGAAATTTGAACTTTTACATTGAGTGCACGACGTAGTGGTCGCATCAATCTTATTGACAATATCAAACAAGCGCCCAGAGCGCCCGGGGTGATCTCACCCTCAATCACAAACCATGAGCCAAAAAAAACGATACTGACAACGATAATTTGCGAGAAATAATGGCCGACTCGATCCAAGCTGTCATTAATGTATGCAACATGCTCTCCTGCCTCCGCTGTTGCACGCTGTAGACGTTCGTAACGCCGCACCATGAGTTTCCCCATCATCATGGTTTTTACCGAATGTATTCCACTAAAAACCTCGTTAAGGAAACTATAGCGCTTTTCATCTTGATCAGCACGATCACGCGCATCTTCTTGGCGTGTACTCCCGTAATGGACAAGCACGACTGTGAAGATCAGCAAAATCACCAACGGAACAATGACTAGTTGTCCCCCGATTAACCAAATAAGAAGGATGAAGAGAAGCACGAATGGCAGATCAAGTAACCCAAGAATCGCCTCGCCTGAGTGAAACCGCGCAACGCTGTTGGCGCTTCGCAGTTTCTCAGCATAGGAAATTGGCTCTTCACGTTGATAGTAGCGGAGGGGAACCCTGAAAAGATGCGCGACCACATCAAGCGTAGTTTGGTGCTCGTAGCGAGCGGTCAGCCAGCTTGTAATGACACCGTTCAAAAAGCGTAGAACTTGCTCCAGCACTATCGCCGTAAACAAGCCCATCGCAAGAAATGTCAGAGTGGACAATGTCTGGTTTACAACGACACGATCTAGAATTTGAAGAATTGCGAGGGGTAACGGCAATGCGAGCAGATTTGCCAAAAAAGCACTAACAATGAGTCCTGGCAGTGCATGACGCAGCTCTTTTTTGTTAAAAAGCTCTTGAATTGGATCTTTTTTCGCTGCAGGCCCCTTTGATTTGCTGGCCTTGAGAGGTATTTCAGCGTTTTTATTTTGCATTTTCGGCAGGCCCGAGAGACTACAGAGGTTAAATTGCCAGTGAGGCAACCGCGCGTCGCAGTATCGGTGCGGCGAAAACTAGACCTCCGTTCTTACCAGAACGCATGAGGATTCCAGCAGCGACTGCGCGAGATACAGCAGATTCATCGAACGGATCGAGAGACTCTACGGATTTTACTAGGTAACGGAGTAATAACCAGCTCAATCTTTTTCGATGAATTTGGCAAGCGACGGCCGTTAGTATAGGCAGCGTTGTATCAGCGCCTTTACTTGACGATATTTCAAGGGCATATAGTGGTATTCCAATCGCATCGCGAGCAGCCATAAACACTGCATCTTCATTGTTTCTTGGTAGCGTCGCTGAGGAAGCTAAGATTTTTTCGAGAAGACGTGTGGAGAGATGACCAAGCTCTATAATTTGGCATGCATACTGCCGAGGAACTTGGCTCGTCACAATTGACATGATGCTTGTTTGATCCCCTGAAACGAGGGTGTTAATGACCGCAGCATGGGTTTCTCCATGCAAGAGATCTGCATCATCGACAATCACAAGCGCTTGTTCGGCCTTATCAAGCGATGCAATCTCGTCGCATACATCTTGCAGCGAAAGCAACACTCCAGTCGTAGCGTTAAAAAATTGCGAGCCAGGTAGCGATCTAAAATATTTTCCTGGTAGCCCAAGCTTGATACTCTGAGAAAAAATAGCGCGGCACATATGAGTCTTCCCGGCACCCACCTGACCGCATAGTTGGAAAAAGCGGCTTGGGACAGAAGTCGTCAGTGCATTGCTCAAGGTTTGGTACTGCGCAGCGCGACCGATCTGACGAATCTTCGCCCCAAAATTAAACTTGAGCATCTCCCCGATGTTATCTAACGATATCAATACCGAGCTTGTTTCTAGAAGACCCGCATGAAATGCTCTGAGCATATCGATAGCACTCGCGCCGATACGCACCTCGCCAAGCGCACATCCGTTCAGCATTTTGCGGGTTGCTGAGGTAACCGGTGTTGCAACAGTGTCACCCAGCCATCGCCCTTCAGCATCAACAGAAATGACGGCTAAACCGCAGTTAATGGCTGCCGATATCACAAGCCCGCATGTTCCCAGCACGAGTCTCGTCTGATCACAGGCTTGCTGTACGATTTGCACAGCAACAAGCACATCCCATTCTGAAATTGTCTTGATGCCCAGCAGAACTTCCCCCCCGCCTGAATCGTCCGGGACATAAAGCGCATCTACCCTGCTCGCTAATTCTGCTAGTGTGCGGTTAAAACGCTTTCGCTGCTTTATGTTGAGTGTCGGACTGGTCCGGAAAGAAACTGTTGTGCAGGGACGGCGCACAAGAAGACTCTCGTCGGCGCGATAGTCAAGCGGCTTTTGCGCCGACTGTTTGTCTGTCTCCGTGTCTGCCGATTCACTCACAAGTTTCATACCCTGCGATACAGCCATGCTGCGATTACGGACATCCATCCGCTTAAACAGCGCAGCCGCATGCTGCTTGACCGTCCCTAAGCTGATATCGAGTGAATTGGCGATCTCTTTATTGGATTTACCCTCGCACATCAGCCGCAGGATTTGACGCTGACGGGGGGTTAGCTTCAGCGAACGTGGAGAAACAGGAGTTGTCTGCCGATATTCGCTGTTCATTCAATCACCGGTCGCGTCAAAATGTTAAAGCTAATGGATGCTTAATTGACTTTGCGGATGATTTTTTGCATGAGGCCATGGAAAACGCCCAGACAGTATTTCTTTTTTGTTGGTTGCGGTGACATCACAACGCGTTTGGGAACGACGCAACGCTGTACACCATTGTCTTGCTTCGTTCTCGGTGAGAAAAACCTCGACGGCCAAGCTGTACCAACTCGCCGCTTCTGCGTCTGGCTTAACAGTTGCGACTGGCGCAAGCGCAAGCAACGCCTTCCCTTCGACTAGATTCGGGAATCGATTGAGCAGGTCTCGCCAGGTTGCTTCAGTGACTTCTCTGGTATGAATGCCCGATAATCGTACCAACCAAGAGTGATCGTTTTTATCGTCACCTGACTGCTTATCCTGACGATGACCAGAGTATTTTTCGGCTCCCCAGCCCTTGTTCGGGGGCCACCCCGTCGTCAGTCTCAGTGGTGTGCTCCTCGTCAGGAGGCTGTCAATTGTCAACTGTGGGCGAGACCCCGCTCCCGGAAGCGGCGAGCGATAGGGAACTCCACCACCTAGCGACATGAAGAGATCGACGTACTCAAGATAGTTTTTGCCTTTAAAAATATGCAAATCATCAAGGTAACGATTATAGGTACGCGCTGTATCTAACCAGGTTAAATAATCGATTGCACCGGAAAGATAAGACTCTTGACTATTCGCCCAAGCGCGTTGCGCCGCATTTGCTGCCTGTTGCTGGAACTGTACTCGCTTCGCGGTTTGCTGGATCCCTGACAGCGCATCTTCAACCTCAAGGCTAGCGGCATAGATGACCTTGACATAGGTCTCTAACAATTCCGCATAGACGGCACGAGAATAGTCCACTTCACGCTTGCGTCTACCGCCATCGAAGACAGTTGCCGATAAGTTGGCGATGAAATTGAAGAATATGGTATGAGGCTTAAACACCTGGTCGATAAATTCACTACCATAGCCAAAGTCGCCCGTGATATCTAAAGGTGGCAGAACACGGGCGCGGGCGACCTCGATATCAGCGTCCGCAGCGAGCAATTGCGCCTCAACCGCCCTCACATCAGGACGCTGTAGGAGCAGAGCAGGAGGCGCACTGAGCTTGACGTTCGGCTTAATGAGACCGTTGAGACCGTATTTAGGCAAGGTAACGCTGTCTGGCAGTCCGCCAACAAGCGCGAACAAACGATTCCCGGCTTTAACTTTTTGCAGGGCAATCGCTGGCATATCGGCCTTGACAGCTTGAACGTCTGCCCGTTGCTTTTCCACGTCGATCAAAGTCGCATCCCCCGACTCTAACCGCGCGAGCATGCCGTCTAGCATATTGGTCAGAACGTTGTCCGTTTCTCGGGCCACATCCATTCGGTCGCTGAGGACGAGGTACTCAACAAACGCAGCGACGACGCTATTTGTCAGTTGACGCGTTTGCTCGTCATATTCGAACAATGCGCGCCAGAGTTCGTAATCGGCCGCGTCCGCCAATGCAGAAAACTCCCCCCAAAGGTCGATACGCCAATTCGCTCTTAGTCCAATTTGATAGGTTGTTCTGGTATTACCCCTATCCGGCGCCTCACGTTCAATGCGCAGAGGAATTAAGAACTCGGGCCACTGGAAACCTTTAGCCTGCGACGATCTGGCCAGCGCCTGCATGACGCGCTGTGAAGCGACGCGCAGGTCAGGGTTATTGGCTAGCGCGCGATCGACAAGCCGATTGAGGTCTTGGTTACCGAAAAGTCTCCACCAAAATGCGAGCGCAGCTTCTTCCGGTGCCGAGATCCGCGTCTGGCCTGTTTCGCGGCTAACGGGACTGGCCGAGAACATCTTCGGGAGGGGAATATCCGGTATATCGTATTTGAATACTTTGGTCGTGCAGCTAGGCAACATTGCCAAAAAAAGAATCAAGATAAGCAGGCGTGACCCAATGTCACGGCGCCCTTTTGCGAAAGACACCAACCGATAGCCGAAGCTAGAGCAGAAAGACAGGAGGATGCGCAAAAAATTGATCCTCATGAATGAAATGGGTGATATGGACGGCGAAAGGAATGTATTGCATATCGACCAAGGCCACGCCGAAGGCGCAGAGCAGCGCAAACAGCAGCTAGCTCATCGAGCGCCAGCCGCCCATCCTGGGGATGATGCACGATCCGCGAACCCGGACGCACGCGACCTCACCTGAGAGACCGCCGTGGTCAGCACCTCGATCCCCGCGCCAGGGCGATGCGCCTGCTCGCTCAGCGTTCGCCGCCAGGCCTTGGCGCCGGGGCAGGCGTGGAAGAGGCCGAGCAGGTGCCGCGTCATCGATGCCAGCGGCACACCCTCGGCCAGTTGGCGCTCGACATAGGGCAGGAAAGCGGCCAACGCCTGTTGCGGCGTCGAGACCGGATTCGCGGTGCCGAAGAGACGCCGGTCTGCATCGGCCAGCAGCCAGGGGTTCTGATAGGCCTCGCGGCCGATCATCACGCCGTCGAGCGAGGCCAGTCGCTGCTCGACCTGCTCCAACCGAGTGACGCCACCGTTCAGCACCATCGGCAATGTTGGAAACTGCTGCTTCAGCGCCAGCACCCAGTCCCAGCGCAGCGGCGGCACCTCGCGGTTCTCGCGCGGACTCAAGCCCTGCAGCCAGGCCTTACGGGCATGCACGATCAGCGCATCGCAGCCGGCTGCGGCTACCTGTTCGGTAAAGGCGACCAGCTCCTCGTAACTATCGCGATCATCGATCCCGATGCGACTCTTGACCGTGACGGGGATCGCGACCGCCGCCTTCATCGCTGCCACGCAGTCGGCCACCAACGCCGGCTCGGCCATCAGGCAGGCGCCGAAGCGCCCATTCTGTACCCGATCCGATGGGCAGCCGACATTGAGGTTGATCTCATCGTAGCCCCAATCGGCGCCCATCCGCGCGCAGCGTGCCAGCTCGGCCGGATCGGAGCCGCCGAGTTGCAGGGCGACGGGGTGCTCGGCCGGATCGTAGCGCAAGAAGCGCGCGCGATCGCCGTGGATCAGCGCACCGGTGGTGACCATCTCGGTGTAGAGCAGTGTGTGCCGCGATAGCCGTCGCGCAAAGTAGCGGAAGTGGCGATCCGTCCAATCCATCATCGGCGCGACGGACAGCGTTCTAGCCAATAGATTCAACGAACTCAACGCGCCTCTGCCGTGCTGCCCTTGATCGGTGCGATTGGCTCGGCGCGGCCGCCGAGCCGCTCGGCAAGGAACTGCTCAATACGCGCATTGGCATCGAGCCGGTTCTCGGGGCGCGCGAAGCCGTGGCCTTCGTCGGGAAAGACGATGTAGGTCACGGGCAGCTCCTTCTCGCGCATCGCGGCGACGATTTGATCGGCTTCGGCAATCTTCACGCGCGGGTCGTTGGCGCCCTGCAGCACCATGAGCGGCGCTTCGATCTTCTCGGCATGGAAGAGCGGCGAGATAAGCCGGTTCAGCTCAGGGTCGTTCTCCACATCGCCCACCCGCTTGATCAACTGCTTTTTCATCGGCGCCCAGTACGGCGGCACCGATTGGAACAGGGTCTCGATGTTGGAGGGGCCGACGATATCGACGCCGCAGGCGTAAAGCTCAGGCGTGAAGGCGAGCCCGGCCAGGGTCGCATAGCCGCCATAGGAGCCGCCGTAGATGCACACGCGCTCGGGATCGGCGATGCCCTGCTCGATCGCCCAGCGCACCGCGTCGGTGAGGTCGTGCTGCATGGCGCCGACGCCCCACTCCTCGTTGCCAGCGTTCAGAAAGGCCTTGCCGAAGCCAGTCGAGCCGCGGAAGTTGACCTGTAGCACCGCATAGCCACGGTTTGCCAGCCATTGCGCCTGCGCGTTATAGCCCCAGTCATCGCGCGCCCAGGGGCCGCCGTGCACCATCAGCACCAGCGCCAGCCGTTTAGGCTCGATACCGAGCGGCAAGGTTAAATAGGACGGCAGCGTCAGACCATCGCGGGCCTGGATCTCGATCGGCTGCATTCTGGCCAGATCATACTCGGCCAGTTCTGGGCGGGTCACGAACAGGCGCTCGGCTTTGCGTGGTTCG